>JBBQJJ010000258.1:0-12343 GCA_038325805.1 Haliangiales bacterium | reverse complement strand
CTGCCGTGCCGTCGACCGGGCCTGCACGATCGCGTCGCGATACGAGGCCACCTGCGCGGTGGCTCGGACGAGGCGCACGTGAGCATCTGAAACTTCGCGCACGATCTGGCGACGCAGCGCGAGATGCGCCCAGTGCGCGCGCTCGAGCTCCGCACGCGCACGGATCCTGCCGCCTTGCCGGCGATCGAAGATCGGTAGCGCGACCTCGATCCCGGGCCCCGCCTCGAGAGGACTGCCGTTGAGATCGAAGATGCCGGTCAGCGCGACGATCTGCCGGCGCTCCAATCCTGCGCGTTCACCGGCGGCGTCGACCGCGGCTCGCGCGGCGCGCAGATCGGGACGGCGCTCGATCCCGGCAAGCCAGCTCCCGAGCTCGCCGGCGGGGATCGGCGGGCGAGGCGCGAGAGTGGTGGTGAAGCCGGGCGGCGCACCGATCAACGTCTCGAGCTCGGACCTCGCGAGGGCGAGCTCGGACTCGGCCTGCCCGACGGCGGCCTGCGCGCTCAGCGCGTCGGCGCGCACTGCCTGCACCTCGATCGCGCTCGCATCACCGGCGCGCTCCCTCGCTGCGGCGATCTCGCCGATCTTGCTCCACAGGGCGGACGCGTCGCGCGCGAGCACCAGCGCGGCGTCGGCGAGCGTGACACGTGCACATCCCAGCTCGACATCACGAGCGAGATCGAGCCCGCGCTGGACGAGCTGTTCGGCGATGCGGCTCGCATCACCACGCGCGGCCGCGATCCGTTTCGGGCGTTGCCACAACCCACCGAGCGCCAGCCGCGCCGTCAGCTCGAGCTGCTTGGTGCCGAGCGGAAACAGCAGCGTCGCGACGGGGTTCGGCAGCGCACCGGCATCGGCAAGATCGGCACGCGCGACACCGAGCTGCGTCAGATCCGCCTGGAACCCGGCGTTGTTCCACAACGCGAGCGCGACCGCCTCGTCGGCGGTCAGGCCGTCATCCACCCGGATCCCTGTCGGCACCTGGAACGCGCGATCGGTGGACGTGCGCAGGTTTCCGCCCGTCCGGATGGCCAGCTCCTCCGAGATCCAGCCGCGCGATCGAGGTAGCGCCGGCGTGCAGCTGGACAGGGCGGCTATGACCACAAGTCGTCGCACGTCCTAAGGGATCTAGCTGGCGGGCTCGAAAAGCGGATGAAGTGTTGATGAAGTCTCGATGAAGCGCGACGCAAGTCGTAGCGCGCTGGCACACTCGTCCCGTGACGGTCTTGGTGGTCGAGGACGAAACGAAGCTCGCAGCGAGCCTCGTGCAGGGCTTTCGCGAGGAGGGATTTCTCGTCGAGACGGCCGCGCTCGCGAGCAGCGCGATCGAGCGCGTCGATGCGGGCGGGTTGCGCGCGATCATCCTCGATCTCGGCTTGCCGGACGGCGATGGCCAGGACGTCATCCTCGAGATCCGCAGGCGCAGCGAGGTGCCGATCCTCGTGCTCACCGCGCGTGATGCGATCGAGCAGCGGATCATGGCGCTCGACGGCGGCGCGGATGATTATCTGGTCAAGCCGTTCGCGTTCGCCGAGCTGCTTGCTCGTCTGCGTGCGACGCTGCGGCGCGTCGCGCCCACGCCGCGCGTGCGACTGACGGTCGGCGATGTCGTGCTGGTGCCGGGCGATCCGGTGGTGAGGATCGGCGAGCGAACGGTGACGCTATCACCTCGCGAGCGTGCCCTTGTCGAGCTCCTCGTCGAGCGCCTCAATACTGTCGTGTCTCGCCCCGACATCCTGCGCGAGGCGTTCGGCTACGACTTCGATCCGGGCACGAACATCGTCGAGGTTCATGTCGGGCACGTGCGACGCAAGCTCGCGGGTGGGCGGCTCAACATCGAGACGGTGCGCGGCTATGGGTATCGCGCCGTCGAGGTTTCCTGATGGCGCGCACCTCGATCCGACGGCAGTTCCTGCGCAACGCGATCGGGAGTGCGCTGCTCGCCGTCGTCCTGTTCGCGGCCGTCTCGATGACCTGGATGTTCATCGACGACGCCGACATGGTGGCCTCGGATGGCGATACCTATCGCACCGAGGTCATCGAGCTGGTCGTGATCGCGATGGCGGTCGCGATGCCCCTCGCGATCGCAGGTGCGGTGCTCGCCGCGAACATCGCCAGCAAGCGAAGTGCGCGAGCGCTCGAGGACGTGATCCGGGCGGCCCGCGAGACCACGGCGCACGACCTGCGACGCTCGTTGCCGGTCCCCGAGCGCGATGACGAATTGCGCGATCTGGTGGTGTCGTTCAACGAGCTGTTCACGCGACTCCACGACGGCTTCGGTTCGCTCGGGCGGTTCGCGGCGGATGCCTCGCACGAGCTGCGCACACCGCTCGCGGTGATCGCGACCGAGATGGAGGTCTCCCTGCGCCATCCTCGAACGTCCGGTGAATGGGAGCTGGTCGCGCGCAACGGGCTCGACGAGGTCCGCCGGTTGACGTCCGTGGTGGAGGGCTTGCTCGATCTCGCCCGGGCCGGTACCGATGCACCGCAGGCGCGGGCTCGCGTGCGGTTGGTCGAGTGCGTCGATGCCGTCGTCGCGCAGCTCACCGAAGCTGCGAAGGCGAAGGGCGTCGCGCTCTCGGGACCCGCCCTCGAATCGGACGCGGTCGTCGATGTCAACGCGGTGATGCTCGAGGTCGCGATCAGGAATCTCGTCGAGAACGGCATCCGCGCAGCCGCGGGTCGGGTCGCCGTCGGGATCGACGTGCGCGGCGATCAGCTGGTGGTCACGGTCGACGACGACGGCCCGGGACTCGGCAGTGAGCCGGAGAAGCTGTTCGCACCGTTTCATCGCGGCGCCGGTGGCCTCGGGGCGGGGCTCGGGCTCGCGATCGCGCGACGGGTGGCAGATGCACATCAGGGATGCGTCGCGCCTGCGGCCTCACCGATCGGGGGCGCACGCTTCGAGCTCGGCGTGCCGCGAGCACCGTGAAGCGCGACCCGCTTCCCAAGGACGTCGTGCTCCTCGGTTGGGTGTCGTTCTTCAACGACGTCTCGAGCGAGATGATCTATCCGCTGCTGCCGCTGTTCACGGTGGTGGTGCTCGAGACCTCCGCGACGTCGCTCGGCTGGATCGAAGGCGTCGCCCAGGCCACCGTCGCGCTGCTCACCGCCTGGATCGGCTTGCGCTCGGATCGCTTCCGCCGGCGCGCGCCGTACGTGCAGCTCGGCTACGGGCTCCCGCTCGTCGGCAAAGCGGTGCTCGCGCTCGCCGTCGCGTGGCCGATGGTCTTGCTCGGGCGCGTGATCGACCGGGTGGGCAAGGGCATCCGCTCGGCGCCGCGCGATGCGCTGATCGCGGATGTCACACCGACGGCGGATCGCGGTCGCGCATTCGGGCTCCACCGTGCGATGGACAGCGCGGGTGCCGTCGTCGGGATCCTGCTGTCCGCGTTCCTGCTGTGGTGGTTCACCGGCACGCCCGCGAAGGGGCAGACCTCGAGCGAACAGACGGCGTCGTCGTTTCGCCTCATCTTCGCGGTAGCGGCCGGCCTCGGCGTGATCGCGCTGGTGTTCACGTTCAAGCTGCACGATCGACCGCACGAGGAGAAGGCCGCCGCAGCGCCGGTCGACCGCAAGCTGTCGCGGCAGTACTGGATCGTCCTCGCACTGCTCCTCGTGTTCTCGCTCGCGAACAGCAGCGATGCGTTCCTGTTGCTGCGCGCCGTCGACCTCGGCTTCGCGCCATGGGAGGTCGTGTTGCTCTACGCAGTGATGACCGGGGTCTACATGATCGGCTCGTATCCCGCCGGCACGCTCAGCGATCGGATCGGGCGGTGGCCGATGATCGCGGTCGGCTGGGCGATCTACGCCGTGGTCTATGGCCTGCTCGCATGTTCCGGCGAGTTCGCGATCTGGCCCTTGCTCGCGCTCTACGGCATCCAGCTCGCGATCACCGACGGTGTCGGCAAGGCGCTGCTCGTCGATCACGCACCCAAGGATCGCCGCGGCTTCGCGCTCGGCATCTTCTACATGGCGACGAGCGCGACCACGCTCGCGAGTAGCGTGATCGCCGGCGTGCTGTGGGATCGCGTCGGACCGGATGCGCCGTTCTGGTTCGGGGGTGGCGTCGCCACGTTCGCGCTGCTGTTGCTGCTCGTGATGCGCCCCTGGCGCCGTGCGCATGCGCGCACCGTGCGCGCCGACGACACAGCCAGATGAAGACTTGATGAAAGCCAACTCGCACGATCGAGCGCGGCGATCGCACAGCGAGACTCGTCGGGTGATTCCACTGCTCAGGGCCACGCGAACGGTCGCACTCGCCTGGCTGCTGCTCCTCGTCTCGAGCTGTCCGAATAGCATCCGCGAGTGGAGCGAGCCAGATCCTCATCCGCTCCTCACCGGCCCGTACGTGATCGTCACCGGACCCGAACAAGCGATCGTCGCGTTTCGTACGTACTCGGCGCAGAAGGCCACGCTCGAGTGGAAGACGTCGTCCGGTGCAACGGGCATCGCGACCGCGTCCCGCGATGGCGATCTCTGCGAGGTGACGCTCGGGAAGCTGCCGCGCGGGCCCGAGATCACGTACGACATCAAGCTCGACGGCAAGGTCGCGACCAGCGGCTCGTTCCGGATCTCCGCCCAAGACGAGACCTCGTTTCGGTTCGCGGTGTTCGGCGATACGCGGACGAATCATCAAGTTCACCGCGCGCTGATCGAGCGCGTGGCCAACGAGAAGATCGACTTCTATCTCCACACCGGGGACATGGTCGAGCGCGGCGGCATCGCCGACCAATGGATCACGTACTTCCAGATCGAGCGGCCGCTGATGGCCAAGGCGCCGATCATGCCAGCGATCGGAAATCACGATCTCGGCAATCGCGGCTACTACACCCGCTTCTTCTTCCTCGACAAGTGGGTCGGTGGCCGGAGCTTCTTCTACACCGATTGGGGAAACGTCCGGTTCGTCTCGATGGATGTCACGATCATCTGCGAGCGACGGTGTCGTCAGTATCGCTTCGTCCAAGCTGCGCTCGCCGAGGCCGCGAAGGCGGACAAGTTGATCGTGATGTTCATGCACAACCCGCCGTACTCGTCGGGCGAGCACGGCTCCGATCTCCAGTTGCGCGAGGTGGTCGGCGAGCTCGCGAAGCGCTACGGCGTGGAGCTCGTGATCACCGGTCACGATCACGACTACGAACGCACCAAATCGATCGCCGGCACCACCTACATCGTGAGTGGCTCGGCAGGTGCACCGATCCGCCCGGTGCACCCGCAAGCCTTCACGGACGCCACCCGGACGGAGCCTCACTACGTCCTGGTAGATGTCGACCGAAATCAGATCGCGTTGCGAGCGGTGAACCTGCGTGGAGAGGTGTTCGACAGCGCTGTGATCCCGGCGAATCCACCGGGAGGCCGACCGTGAAGCTGCTCGTCGCACTCCTACTTGCCAGCTCGCCTGCGTTCGCGCAGACCGCGCCGGGGGCACCCGACTCGCCCGCGGAGCATCGCGATCCGTCGCAACCGGATCCAGGCCCGAAGCCACAGGAGCCAGGCGACCCGCCGGTCTCCGCACCCGTCCCACCCGACAGCGTGCCGCCGATTCCAGTGGTGCCACAACCACCACCCGAGCCTCCACCGCCACCTCCACCCAAGCCGCGAACACCTCCGACGCAGCTCGATGCATCGACGGCGGTGACGTGGGAAGAGAGCTATCACTTCGACGCTCACTGGCGCGTGTTGATGCTCCCGGCGTACGCGCTCGAGCTGGCGTTCACGCCGATCGGGTTGCTCGTCAAGGCGTTCGACAAGTATCGCCTCCACCAACGGATCGGCGATCTGCTCTCCGTCGAGAACCTCGGCGTCAAGATCTCGCCGCGCTTCAAGTTCAGCCTCGGCGATGGCGCGGGCGCGGGCGTGTGGGTCAAGCGCACGAAGCTGTTCGACTGGCGTTCGACGCTTCGCGTCGGCGGCATCATCCGCCTCGATCGCGATTGGCAGCTCGAGACCGAGTACAACCATGCGCTCTTGCTCCCCGGCGGTCGCGGGCTGCGCGCGCGCGCGTACATCGAGCGCGACAAGAACCAGCGCTACTTCGGCATCGGCTCGGCGACGACGTACGACGACAAGCGCGTCCTCCAGACCTACGAGCAGGGCGGGCTGATCGAGCTCGACCTGCAGGGCGTCGATCACTACACCACCTCCGGGATCGCGCAGGTGGGTGTCCGCCGCCAGCGCCTCACGGCCGGCGTCGACCCGACGTATCCGCCCGTCTCGTTCGACGACACGGTGATGCCGCCGCCGGGCTTCAATGACACCGCGACGTACCTCGACGCGCAGCTCGTCGGTCGCTACGACACGCGCGATATCGGCGGACGCCCGACGCGCGGCATCCTCCTCGAGGGTACGGCACTCGGTCGCCGCAGCGTCACCGGGCCCACGCTCTCCGCGACCACCGTCAGCGGGACAGCTCGTGTGTATGTGCCGGTGCTGCCGGATCACCGCGTGATCGTGCTCACCGTCGCGGGAGCTGCGGCGCTGCCGCTGTTTCCCGGCGACGACAAGCCGCTCGACTCGCTGGTGGTGATCGGACGCACCAACGTGCGTGGTTATGATCGCGATCGGTTTCGCGACCTCTACGCCATCGTCGCCTCCGCCGAGTATCGCTTCCCGATCTACGAATACCTGGCGTCGCACGTCGGCCTCGATGCGTTCACGTTCGTCGACGCGGGCACGATCTGGGGCACCGAGAAGTTCGACATCAATCCGCTGCGCTACTCGATCGGCGGTGGCATCCGCGGCGCGAGTGAAGTGAAGATGTTCCTCGAGACCACGTTCGCGTGGTCGCCCGAGGGAGTGCAGTTCAATATCGGTCTGGAGAAGGCGTTGTGAAGCTCCTCGTACTCTGCGCGCTCGCGGCATGCGGCCCTGCCTGGCGATCGGGTCCACACGATCAGCTGTTCCAGATCGGCCAGCCCGGCCCCGCGATGGCCAAGCCCAAGGCCGCCGAGGTCTCGGATTGGTGGGATCGCGGGGATCACCTCGTCGTGCGAGCGCTCGGCCGCGTGGTCAGCCCGGGCACGTATCTCCAGGCGCTGGTCGGCACGCCCGTGGCGCGTGACGTCAACCACCTCGGTCAGGTCCCCGACTCGTCGTGGTTCGAGAATCGGATCGGTCGCGACGACTACGAGCTGCGCGAAGCCCGCGAAGGCGCCTCGTACGACGTCAAGCTCGCGCCCGGTCCGCTCGCCGTGATCAGCGGCAAGCTCGAGGGTGCGAGTGCCGGCTTCGTCGTGCGCGACAGCGCCTCGCAGGTCTGGTTCCTCAAGCTCGATCATCCCGGCTTCCCCGAGCTGTCGACGAGCGCCGAGGTGATCACCTCGCGCCTTCTCTGGCTCGCCGGCTATCGCGTACCGGCGATGCAAGTCCTCGATCTCGAGCTGTCGAGGCTCGTCCTCGATCCGAAAGCCAAGACCCGAGGTCGCTACAATCGCTCCATCCCGCTGACCTCGGACGCGTTGCGCGGCTTGCTCGCCAACTCGAACCCGAACCTCGAGGGTCGTGTTCGCGTGCTGATCTCGGCGCAGCCGCCCGGCTCGGCGATCGGGCCGTTCTCGTATCGCGGCACGCGCGCCGACGATCCTGGTGACACGATCCCGCACGAGCATCGCCGCAGCCTGCGCGGCCTCTGGGTGTTTTCCGCGTGGGTCAACAACCACGATGTTCGCGATGCCAACACGCTCGACATGTTCCGGCCCACGACTCCGGACGGCCGCGGCATCCTCGAGCACTACCTGATCGATTTCGGCGATGCGTTCGGCTCGACGGGGCTCGGTGAGAAGGCGGCGATGGAGGGTTGGCAGCACCTCTTCGACTGGCGCTCCACGTTTCTCAACCTGGTCTCCTTGGGCATGCGTTCGCCGGCATGGAAGAGGGCGACGCGCAGCCCGATCCGCGCGGTCGGCTTGTTCGAGGCGAAGGTCTTCGAACCTACGAAGTGGCGTCCCGAGCTTCCGAACCCGGCGTTCAGCCAGCGCACGCGCGAAGACGTGTTCTGGGCAGGCTCGATCCTCGCGCGGATCCAACCCGCGCAAATTCGCGCCGCGGTGGAAGCCGGCAAGTACACCGAGGAAGGCGCCGTCACGTACGTCGTCGAGACGCTGATGACGCGCCGCCGGAAGCTGCTCGCGCATGCCTTCGAGGGCTTCCTGGAGCTCGATCGACCACGCGGCACCCAGGGCCTGCTCCAGCTCGACAACCTGCGCAACCTCGGCGGGTTCGACGCGCGGGGCCCCATCGAGTACGTCGTGAAATGGAATCGATCCTACGGCTTCGATCGCGAGCTCGGGCACGGCTCGACCTTCACGGACGGTCCGGTGGTCTCGATCGATCTGACCGACATCCTCGCGGCACATGACCTGACGGACGATCCGTATCTCACCGTCGAGCTGTCGCGCGGTCGGCTCCGGATGTCGGTCCATCTCCGGGTCAGCGGTCGCAAGATCGTCCCGATCGGAGTCGAGCGATGAGCTGGTCCGCGAGTTGCTCGACGGTGACGGACGTGTCGAGCCTGCTGTTCAAGTGGTTGGATTCGAGGTGCCTCGTGCCAGGCAGGCGCCCGGCGGCCTCCGAGGCGTGCCTCGATGGCATTGGGTTAGTGGGTTTCTTGCGCCCTGCAGCGAACCGCGCCAACACTCGCCTCATGCGTCTCTCTATCGTGGTCGGACTGCTGACCCTCGCGGGTACTGCTCGCGCGGACAACATCGAGGACCAGCTCGGGCCCCGCGAGATCGGTGTCGGCGAGGCGATGCGAGGTGGCGCCACGGGAGCGAGTGCGATCCCGCTCAACCCGGCAGGTCTCCCACTCAACCGCGAGCTGGTGTTCGAGGGCGGTTTCGGTTATCGCGCGTCGGACTCGGCGTCGCTGATCGGCGTGTCGGCCTGCGATTCGACGAACGCGATGCCGGGCTGCTTCTTCTACGGCTATGCCGGCGCGAGCCCCGAGCTCGACGGCATGAGTGGTACGCGCCGCACGCATGTCGGCGGGCTCGCGATCTCACGACAGTTCCTCCCGCGCGTGCTGATCGGCCAGACCACGAAGTACTACGACTTCAACTCGACGATGGTCGGCGAGAAGCCCGCGAGCGGGTTCGTCGTCGATCTCGGCGCGACCGTTCGCATGACCCAGATGATCAACGTCGGTCTCGCTGCACAGAACCTGTTCGCGACGAACCGCACCACGCAGTTCCCGCGCACGTTTGGTGGCGGCTTGTTCGCGCGGCCGGTCCCGTCGGTCTCGCTATCGTTCGACATGCGGTGGAACCTCGACGCGGAGAACTCGACGGCGCGCTATGGCGGCGGTCTGGAGTGGTTCATTCGCTCGAAGCAGAACGGCTTCCCGCTCCGGTTCGGCGCGGTCCGCGACAACGGTCTCGAGGCCACGTACGTCAACGGCGGCATCGGCATGGCGACGATGAAGTTCGGCATCGACATCGGTGCGCGCCGCCAGGTCAAGAACGGCAACGAGACGCTGGTCCTCGCGAGCATGCGGTTCTTCGGTCCGCGGATGAGCTCGCCGACGCTCGACTCCGAACCCGGGATGTAACAGCTACGCGGGCGGCTTGGGGACGACTCGGGTCCCCTCGTCGATCCGGAAGTACGCGGTGATCTCGGCGGCGTCGCGCAACAGATCGATGGTGTGGACGTGGACGCGGTGGACGGGAAACCCGGTCCGCTTCTGGAGATCGGCGTGGAGCTCCGCTTCGCGCCCCGGTTGTAGCAACGCGAGCTGGTCGTAATGCACCGGAAGGTGGCCGACGGTGCGATGCCGCGCCGGCAACTCGATCGCGGCGGTGATCCCAACGATCACCCCGTGCGCGATCAGCAGCTCGACCAAGCTGATCTTCTTGTTCGCGACACCATTGAGGATCGCGATGCCGATCACGATGAACATGTACGTGAGATCGCGCAAGCGGATCGCCTCGGTGCGATATCGCAGGATGCCGAACACGGCGAACAGTCCAAGCGCGAACCCGAGCTCCATCGGCACCTTGCGCAGCAGGATGCAGAGCGAGAACGTGATCACGTTGAACACGTAGTAGGTGAGGATGAAGTCGCGATTGTGCGGATTGAGCCGGGCGTAGATCCGCCCGACGATCATCCACGTGAACGCGAGATCGAGTGCTAGACGCACCACCAGCTTGAGTGTGTCTTCGGGGTCGAACAGCTCTTCGATCATCGATACGCCTCCAGGTTGCGAAGATCCGGTCGGAGCCGGTTGTGGCGAAGTCCGTGGATCGCCACGACGGCCGTGCAGTACTTGCTGAGAGATCGCTCGCGAATGTGAGCATTCCTGAGCGCACGCAAGGCCGCGGTCTCACCCCGCTGCGCACGCTTGAGCTCGATCACGGCGAAGGCTCCAAGCTCGCGGACCTGGCCGTCGTGATAGGCGACCAGGTCGAGATCGATCGTCAGGCGCTCGGCGACATTCATGTCGAGTAGGGTGATCCGGCGATAGTCGATGCCGACCGCGGGGACGAGCGGCCCGAGGTCCGTGCGCTCGTCGAGAAAGAGCTGATCCGCGACGGTCAACGCTTGCGCGCCGTACGTCAGCTGACGCCGCTGCTTGAGCGTCACCGTGGCTGTTTGCTTCGTCTTGATCTCGAGAAAGCTCATCGCGCGATCCGGGTAGTGACGGATCCGGACCTTGCGGCGACCGCGGCGGCCGCGGCGGTGGTCGTCGAAGCATCGGAAGGAGGGCGTATCGAAGTAGACGTTGCGGTACGTGGCGAGCGCACCGGTCGCGACACGGACGGCGGCGTACCCGGCTCCGAGGGAACGCACCAGCCCCGCCAGGGCGCTCCTCGCGACCAGATACTTGACGTCGATCCGATGCTGTAACGCTCGCGCTGCCAGCTGGTCGGGTGTGGCGTCCGCGAAGCGCTCGAGCAGCGTGGCGAGCTCAGAATCGAACTTGGGTCCAGACATAGATCCGGTCGTCTCCTCGCACGTCGTCCTTGAGCTGCCGGAGCTCGTAGTTCAACAGCACCCGGAAGGTCGCCGAGGGTGCGCCGTAGTACGCGCCGAAGGTGAAGCGACGAAACTCGTCGCCAAACGCATCGACCCGGAACAGCGGGCCGACCGGGTACGGGGTCTTGCCGACCAAGTTGACGTACCAACCGGTGACGTTGACTTGCTCTGCCGGATCCTTCTCCCTGCCGTGGGCGACCTCGACGGCCGCGAACAGCCACTTCGTATCGAGCTCCAGGTCGGCGCCGACCCGCAGGAACGAGATCAAGACATCGTCGGCCGGATCCACGAGGTCGTCGCCGAGCTCGAGGATGTCGCCGCGCGCACCCGAGATTCCAGCGCGCACCCAGGTGTCGCCACCCTTTGGCTTGTAGCGAACCCCGATGCGGCCGAACACGTTCTTCTTGCGGTTGTTATCGTCTTGCTGATTGAGCCCCGCGCCATTGACCACGGTGATCGCGTCTTCGATCCGAAACCCGCCACCTAGCTTGATGCGACCGAGCAGACCGACGCCGATGTCGCGCAGGTTCTGACCACGGCCGAGCGCATCGGACAGCTCGGCGCGATTGACGTAGAACAACTCCGACGAGGACTCGTTGTTCTCGTAGCCGAACTGAGTCTTCTGCTGACCGACGCGGAGCTTGTGAGACGGGATGACCTGGGTGACGTCAAAGTACGCATCGCGCAGGATGCCCGTGATCTCGGGTGCACGCGGGTCGATTCCGATCTTGTAGGACAGCCACGGTAACAGGCCACCGTCGAGCATCACGCGGACTCGCTGGACCCGAAAGTTGGGCGGATCGACGTTCGGATCCTCGGTCGGATCGTTGGTGTGGAGCGAGTAGCGGAAGAACGTCTGCATGAAGCCGTAGAGATGCGGCTTCGCGTAGGGCTTGTGGGCTTTCTTCCTCTTCTCCTTCTTCTCTTTCTTCTCCTTCTTCGTCAGCGGTTCCGCGGGCGCCGGCTCGGGCGTCGGTTCGCTCACCGGTACGGTGGGGTCCGCGACCGGTGGGTCGGAGGGTTGTATCGGCTGATCGGCCGGCTGGTCGGCCGGCTGGGCCGACGCATCGACAACGAAGGCCGCGATCACGAGGGAGCTGCACCACCACCGGTTCATGAGGCGACGGTGTCGCAAGCACGATGAGAGAATCGTGAAAGCGCGCGACGTTGCTTCTCATGCTCGTCTCATCGACGCGCGCCCACACTGACGAGATGGCATTTTTGCGCTTCGTGGTCGTGGTCGTGCTCGCGTTCGGTGGTGGCTCGACGGTGTTCGCGGAGGGCCCCAAGATCTCGCCGACGTACAACCTGGTGCAGGCGCGGAAGATCGCCCTCGCGCGAGTGCCGGGCACGGTGGTGCACGAGAAGCTCAAGC
>JBBQJJ010000257.1:0-12563 GCA_038325805.1 Haliangiales bacterium | reverse complement strand
CACGTTCTCGTGCGGCAACTGCGGTGCGAGCTTGGCGTTCACCGGCGTCCGAACGGAGACGTGCCCCTACTGTGCGAGCTCGAACTTCGTCGAGCGACCGCCGGCGACGAACCGTCCGGATCCGCAGTTCGTCGTGACCTTTACCGGCGACAGCGGCGTGGCGAAGCTCGCCCTCGATCGCTGGCTCGGCAGTCGCTCGATCTTCGTGGATAGCAAGCTGCGGCAGGCCAGCGTCGACGACATCCGCGGAGTCTACGTCCCGGGTTACCTCTACTCCGCGGTCGCGCGCACCGACTACTCCGCGCAGATCGGGGAGCACTACCAGGAGACCGAGACCTATACGGAGCGCGACAAGGACGGCAAGTCCGTCACCAAGACGCGCACCGTGACGCGCACCGAATACCGCTCCCTCGCGGGCAAGCACGTCGGGTACGTCGCCGACATCGTGGTCAGCGCCTCGGTCGGGCTGTCGAACGCCGAGCTCGGGTGCGTCGAGCCCTTCGATCTGAGGCAGATGCGGCGCTACTCGCCGGCGCTGGTGTCGGGCTGGATCACCGAGGAGTGGGCCCGCGCCGCCGATGACTGCAAGATCCTGTCGCGCAACGAGGCGGTCGACGCGGTCGGGCAAAGGCTCCGCAAGTTCATGCCCGGCGACTCGTACAGCGACCTGGCGTGGCGAACCACGGTGGAGTGGGAATCGCTCGACCCGATCCTCGTGCCGGTGTGGGTCCTGGCGCTTTCCTATCGCGAGGACAAGCCGCTGCTGCGCGTGGTGATCAACGGGCAGACCGGCAAGGTGTTCGGCAAGGCACCGCTCGCGTGGTGGAAGATCGCGATCGCCATCGGGTTGGGAGTTGCCGTGATCGCCGCGCTGATCATCTTCGGAGTGCGGCAATGAGCTGCACCCGCTGCGAATCGCCGCTCGAGGAAGGCGATCTGCGCTGCTCGATCTGTGCGCTGCCGGTGCCGGTGGAAGCAACGGCGCGAGAGGTGATCGTCCGTGCGCAGGTGTTGCGCTGCGTCGAGTGCAACGCCGCCGTCGCGTTCGATGCCGGCGTGCAGGCACCGCTGTGCGGGTTCTGCGGCGCTGTGATGAAGGTCGAGCGGCCGGTCGATCCGGTCGAGACCGCGGAGGTGCGCATCCCGTTCACGGTATCGCGCGAGGAGGCCGAGGCGTCGCTGCGCGGCTGGCTCGGGCGCCGCGGCTGGTTCGCCCCGAAGACGCTGCGCGACGAAGCGGTGATCGATTCGCTCAAGCCGCTGTGCTGGGCGGGTTGGATCGTCTCTGCGACGGCCCAGGTCGCGTGGACCGCCGATTCGGATGCAGGTTCGCAGCGGTCGGCGTGGGCGCCGCATGCGGGGCAGGTCGCGCTGTCGTTCGACAGCATCTGCGTGCCCGCCTCGCGCGGCCTCGACCACGGCGAGTGCGCCGCGCTGACGCCGTTCTATGACCTGCGGCGTGCCGTGGCCATCGATCAGGCGATCGACGGTGAAGTCCCGGCGATGATCGAGTCGTTCGATGCGCAGCGCAGTGCGGCGCGCGCGATCGTCCAGCGCGGCATCGAAGCGGTGGCTCGCAGCAAGGTCGAGCCGCACATCCCCGGCAAGCGTTTCCGCAAGGTCCACGTCGCGTGCTTGCTCGAGCGCCAGACCACGAAGCGCGTGGCGCTACCGGCGTGGGTGCTCGCGTATCGCTATCGCGGGTCGCCGTACCGCGCGATCGTCCATGGCCAGCGCCCCGAGGTGGTGTTCGGAAGCTCGCCGAAGGATTGGAAGAAGATCCTGCTGCTCGTCGGGGGGATCACCCTCGCGGTCGCCGCGATCGCCGCGCTGATCCTGCTGTTGTCGCGGTGAATAGGGCCGATGGGGAGCGCGTTGCCTTTGACCATGCGCTCGCTCGCCGTGCTCCTGCTCGCCGGGTGCTGGTCCAACGCGCAGCCTGCCTGGACGCCACCTTCGACGGGCGAGGCACCGCCCCCACCGCAGTGCCCGATCCGGCTGTCGAACGACGGCCACGTGTTCGTGTGGGAGGCCGATCTCAGGCCGATCGTCACCGATAGCAAGCCACGCCAGCTCGCGATCTATCCGCTCGGCGATCAGGCGCTCGTCGCCGTGCGCGAGACCGACGAGACCAAGGGGCCGCGGGGTGGCAACACGTTGTGGCGCGTCGGGTGCGACGGCAAGAAGCTCGCGACCCTCACGATCGAGGGCGCGGACTTCGGCCACGCCGCGCTGCACCCCGATCGCAAGCGGCTGTTCTATTCGACCGAGCAGGGCGTGGTGATGCTCGACCTCGCGACGCAGCGATCGAGTCCGGTCACGACACCGGGGATCGCCGAGTGCGATGGAAGGACGCGCCAACAACGAGACACCGTGCGTGGCGTGACGCGCGATCACGTCGAGCTGGAGCGCGGCTCCAATTGCGCCTTCGACGGTGCGTGGTCGAAGATCGTCATGCGGCGGCATCTCGATCTGGGGATCGAAGAGAAGGCGACACCGGTCACCGGCATCGTGGCCGTCGACCGCGAGATCTGGATCGCGGCCGGTGACTGCGGCGATGCGGCGATCTATCGCTCGACAGACTGGCGATCCTGGCAACGCATCCCCATGCATCAAGTTCGGGGCCGGGTCACGTTGGTCGTCGATCGACCATCCCGCTCCGTGGTGATCGCGACGGGGCTGTGCTCCGGGGCGCTCGGTGGAGGGATGCCCGCGTTCATCACTCGCGACCATGGAAAAACGTGGACGGCGGCGTCGAGCCACGCCGTCGAGTGGGTCACCGGAGAGGACTTCGGCAGCTTGCGCGGCGGCGCGGCGAGCGGGCAGCTGATGCGATGGAGAGACAACAACCTCGTCACGACCACGCTGGAGTGGAAGCAACCACTGTCGCTGCCGCCACCCACCACGATCGATGGCCGGACGGTCCGATCCACCGCGTTCGGGCTGTATCAAGGCGACGAGCGACTATTCCCGCGCTGACCGCAATAGCCCGATCCGAACGGTCGTTGTAGCGCCATGCGGTGGATCGTCCTCGTCACGCTCACCGGGTGCTGGTCGTCGCCGATTGCGCCCGCTACACCCAAGGTTGTCGGGTTGGCGCCGTTACCGGCATGTCCGATCGAGCTGGTCGATCAACACCTGCGGGTCGCCGGTGCGGACCTGGGAGAGCTCATCGACGAGCCCGAGGCAGAGACCGATCGACTCGCGATCTATCAGACCGGCGACGAGGCGTGGGTCTCGTACCACGCGCACAACCAGCAGCGCGGACCCGCCGGCTCCGACACGATGTGGAAGGTGAGCTGCAAAGGTAAGAAGCTCGACCAACTCACGATCGAGGGCGCGGACTTCGGCCACGCGGCGCTCCATCCCGATCGCAAGCGGTTGTACTTCTCGAGCCCGAGTGTCGTCGTCGAGCTCGATCTCGCGACCAAGCGGCAGACCGAGATCACGAAGCCGTCGACGATCGCCAGCTGCTGGGTCGCACCCACCGACGAGCCATTTCCGCTGCGCGACGTGGTCGTCGGTGCAACCGCGGACTACGTCGCGTTCGAGCGCGGCAATTCGTGCGGGTACGAAGCGGACTGGGAGGCGACGATGATCCGGTATCACTTCGCGAGCAAGCGCGAGGAGGTCGCGACGCCGATCAGTGGAGTCGCGCAAGCCGGCACGGCGGTGTTGCTCGCAGTCGGGCAGAACTGCACGAGCCAGGTGCTGCGCTCGGTAGACCTCGAGACGTGGACGCCGGTCTCCGTCGACCTGATCGGCCCGATCACGCTGGTCGCCGACGGGGACGTGGTGCTCGCCGTCTCGGAGAACTGTAGCGTTGGAAGTGGCGGTTCTGCGACGGTGTCGCGCGATGGCGGCAAGACGTGGACCGCGATCGCCGGCGCCATGGCGATCCAGGCGGCGCGCGGCAACACGCTCGCGACGCTCGAGATCCTCCTCGAGAACAGCGAGCGCTGGCAGCGCTGGAACGGCACGTCGTTCGTCGCCACCACCAAGCAGACCGCCGCGCCGGCACCGTCGCGCACGGTCAAGTTGCGGGACCGCACCGTCGAGATGACGACGTTCGGGCTGATCGACGCGAAGACGAAACAGAAGCTCTATCCGCGTTAACGCTTCTTCAGCAGATTCCGCGACGACCACCAGCTCCACACCAGCATCACACCGGCGACGCGGGCAGCCCACCAGCCCCACTCGGCACGCGGATCGTCGCGGCCCTCGAGGACGAGTGCGAAGCCCGCGCTCGCGATGCCGACCGACGCGAAGATCAGCTGGTGACCGAGCCGGTACATCAGCTGCGCCGGCGCTTCGATGTTCTTGAACTTGAGCTGGAGATCGCCGGAGTGCGCGGACCGCATGAACTTGCGAAGATCCGCAGGTAGCGCGGTCACCGACATCACGAGATCCTTCGACGTCTCCATCAAAAGCGCCGACCAATCGCCCTCGTCGCCGAGCACGAAGCGCTCGAGGTACGGGCGGATCACCGTCATCGGATTGAGCGTGGGATCGAGCTCGGTGCACAGCCCCATCAGCAGGAGCAGCGTGCGCTCGAGGATGATGATCTCCTTCGGGACGTGGAAGTTCTCGGACAGCTCGCGCAGCGAGATATCCATCTTCCGCAGATCGGCCACGCTCTCGAGGCCCTTCTGCGGATCGAACTTGATGTCCTTCAGGTTGAGGGAATCGAGCGAGATGTTTTCTTGAAAGCGCTCGTGGAAGTACTCGATCACCTGCTCGAACATCTGCTCGTTCGCACCGCGCGCGACGAAGCCCATCGTCTTCATCGCCTGGACGATGCGTCGGGTATCGCGGGTCAGCGCGCCCTGGATCAGCTCGACGATGCCGGCGCGCACGTTCGCAGGAATCTCGGCGACCGCGCCGAAATCGAGGAACACGATCGTCGGCGCGCCCTTGGGATCGTCGGGGTTGACGCGAACCAGCAGGTTTCCAGGGTGCGGATCAGCGTGATAGACGCCGTCGGTGAAGATCTGCTGGCAATACGTCTCGACGACCTGACGCGCGAGGTGACCGCGATCGATGTCGAGCTGCTTCGCGGCGATCTTGTCGGTGATCTTGAAGCCGGCCTCGAAGTGCGTGACGAGCACGCGGTCGGTGGAGAGGTCCTCGACGACCTTCGGAAACGCGACATCGGTCCGCCCCACGAAGTTGGCCGAGATGCGGAGGACGTTGTTCGCCTCGGCCTTGTAGTCGAGCTCCTCCATCACGATCGACCGGATCTCGCGATACAGCTCGTCGAGGCCCTGGTACGGCACGAACCACTCGACGATGTGGAAGATCCGGCGCAGCGTGTGGAGGTCGCGGCGGACGATCTCTTCGATGTCGGGGTACTGCACCTTGACCGCGACCTTGGTGCCGTCGATCAAGCGCGCGAGGTGGACTTGCCCGATCGAGGCCGAGGCGAGCGGGCGTTGATCGAACTGCGCGAACACCTCCTCGGGGCGACGACCGTGCTCCTCGATCAGGCGCTCCTCGATGTCCTCGTACGGGCGCGGAGGCACGGAGTCCTGAAGACCCTCGAGCTCGCGGCGGAACTCCTCGGGGAGGAAGTTCGTCATGATCGAGATCAACTGCCCGACCTTGATGAACAGCCCCTGCAGCTCGATGATCGTCTTCTCGATCCGGCGCGCGTTGCGGAGGTGGACCTTGCGGAGCTTGTCCTCGGCCCACGCGTCGGAATGCCAGCGGGAGCGGAAGCGGAGCCAGAGATAGCTCCAGATCACGATCCATGTCGTCCAGTACGCGCGCCAGCTGCGGATGCGAAGCGGCGGGCGGCGACCCACTCGGTCGTCGCGGTAGTTCCGCTTCTGCGCGGTCAGCGAATGGACCGAGTCGGCCGGGTTGCGCAGGCGCGGTAGTGGCTGGCTATGCGTGACAGGCGGCGGCGCCCCGTCCTCGCGGACGGAGTGTTCCCCTCTCGGCGCCGGCTCGGCCATGACACGAAGATATCACCGTGGTACCCACGTCGTATGGCCGCCGACGACGACAAGCCTGGCGAGGACAAAGAGCTACCGGAGACCATCCGGCGCCGACTCGAGAGCCTCGTCCCGGAGCTGGTCAAAAAGACGTTCGCCGCCGGCATGGGCGCGGTGTTCTCGACGGAGGAGGGCATCCGCAAGCTGGCGAAGGAGAGCCTTCCCGACATGGCTGGCTACCTCGCCGAGAAGGGCGACGGGGCCAAGGACAGGGTGTTCGAGATCATCGCGCGCGAGACCCGCGAGTTTCTCTCGAGCCTCAACCTCACCGACGAGATCGCGAAGATCCTGACGACGCTCTCGTTCGAGATCAAGACCGAGATCCGGTTCATCCCGAACAGCGAGCGGCTCATGGGCACCGAGCCCGACGTCAAGGCGAGCGTCCGGCTCAAGCGCAACGACGCGAAGATGCCCGACGAGAGCAAAGATAAGGACAAGGACAAGGACAAGGACAACGGCACGCTCCCCGCGGACGAACGCGAGAGCAAGCGCGGCCTGCGGTTCTGGCGGCGCGACGGCGATGCGGCCAACGACGAGAGTGACGAGGGCGACAGCCACGACAAGTAACGCGTGCGCCGACGAGCGCGGGAGCCGTTTCTGGCGGCCACGCATGAGTGACGAAGGTGACGGCGCTATTTGTGGTGGCGTGCCGGTGATACGATTTTCGCAGTGATAAGGGTCCTGGTTCGTACAACGGGCCACACGGGGGGGTGGCGACCCCGTGTGTGGCTACCCATCTGCCTGCTGTTCGGTGGCTGCGCGCAACTCGCAGGCATCGACAACACATCTGGTGATGGACGCGCCGGGCTCAGCCTCGGCGTCGAGCGCGTCTCGATCGGCACGACGGTCGAGCGGTCACCGCAGGATCTGTCGACCAGCACCGCGACCTACTTCATCGGCGACACGGCGGTCGAAGCCGTCGAGCTCGAGCCCGGGACGTGGACCGCGGACGTGTTCGATGCGACGCCGCCGGTGGTGTTCGATCTGCCCGACAACCCGGGACCGATCTTCGATCGCCAGATCGAGCTGCCGTCGAAGGCCCTGCTGACGTCGTTCGACGTGCTCGAGCATCCCGATCCGGCGGCCAGCGCGCTGACCGACACGATCACGATCAACGCCACGCTCGATGTCGCCACCGCCGGCAACGAATCCTTCGAGCTGTTCGTCGTCGGCACGTGGACGGCGCGCGCGCTCGAAGCCCCTGTTCTCGGGGCGGCTGTGCTCGCGCCTCCGGAGTTCCAGATCGGCTCGATGGCCAACCTGACCGGCCGGCCGCACGAAACGATCACGCTCGACGACACGCCGGTGATCATCCGGCGCGTCGGCACCACGCTCAATGGCCTGTTCGAGCCGTCGCCGTTCGCGCAGGTCGCTGCCAACACGCTATCTGGTGCACTCACTACGGTGGCCGCGGATCAAACGCTGTCGGCCGCGATCGATCAGCCCGCCGCGACTGCGAAGCTCGGTGTCGTGCGCCCGGCGATCACCGTCGGTCCGGTGTTCACGTTCGACGTGACCTCCGCTCCGGGCGCCGAGCTGGGAAGTAACGCGGGACCGCGCTTGGTCTCGGGCGTCGTCGGAGCGCTGGATGTCGCGCTCACCGCCGCGTTCGCGAATCCGTTCGCCTCGAAGGGGTGGGGAGCCGTCCTGACCTACAGCGCGGCAGGCAGCCGCACGCTGACGCCCACCGGCGAGACTCTCCCGGTCACGCTCGGCGCAGGCATGGTGCAAGTGGCCGACGATCCGCAGGCCGTCGCGAGGCTCGATTTTCCGGCGCCCCTGCCGGAGCTCGTCGAGATCGACGGCCAGTCGCTGTCGATCGACAACGCGACGATCGCGCGGCCCGTCGCGCCGGTCGAGATCACGATGGAGGTCGGCAGCGCCACGCTCTACGCCCTTGAGGTCCGCGAGCTGGTGCCCAACGCGAAGGTGACCGCGCTCGAGCCGCAGCTGACGCTCAACGCGGTGAGCGACACGCCTTCGTTCACGATCCAGCCCGAGGTCTTCCAGGCGGGCAAGCTGTACTCGCTGCGCGTGCGGACGATCACCGGTCTGTTCAGCGGCGTCGTCGCCGGTGATCTACGAACGCGCTCGCTGCCGTTCGCGAGCGCCTTCGTCGACGTCGGCATCTTCCGGGTGACGCCATGAGAGCGCTGCTCGTGCTCGTGTGTCTGTCGTCGCTCGCGACAGCGGAGACCAAGGTCGACACGCTGTTCAAGCGGGGCAAGCAGCAGCTCGCCGACAAGAAGTACGCGGAGGCGTGCGCGACCTTCGAGAAGGTCGACAAGCTCGAGCCCGGCATCGGCGCGAAGCTCAACGTCGCGCGCTGCTACGAGGAGTGGGACAAGCTGGCGGTCGCCTACCGCTGGTACGACGACGCGCAGAAGATGGCCGTCGACACCAAGGACAAGCGCGCCGCGAAGATCAAGGAGCTGATCGACGCGCTCGACAGCGACGTGCCGCGGCTGACGATCAAGCTACCGGCGAAGATCGACCCGGGCGCGGCGGCGGTGAAGCTCGATGGCAAGCCGTTCATGGAGCTCGGCAGCGAGCTGCGCGTCGATCCGGGCCAGCACGTGATCGACTACCTGTCGGGCAAGACGGCGAAGAAGAAGACCGTCAACATGGAGCGCGGAGCGTCGACCGAGGTCGAGCTGGTGTTCGATCCTGGTGCGACGCTGATCGGCCAGAAGCCGCCGCCGCCGCCGCAGACGCCGACGAACACGCGCAAGGTGCTCGGCATCGCGTCGACGAGCGCGGGTGTGATCGCGCTCGGTGTGGCGGGTGTGATGACGCTGACGGCGCGGTCGAAGTACAACACGGCGCTCGACGATCACTGCATGGGTGCGACGAACCTGTGCGATGCCGAGGGGCTGTCCGCGACGAAGAATGCGAAGAAGCGCGCGAACCACGCGACGATCGTCTCGATCGTGGGTGGGGTGGCGATCGCCGCGGGCGTGGTGCTCTACGTGACGGCGCCGAAGAAGTCGACTACCGAGAAGCGCGCGTATCTCGCGCCGAGCGTGAGCGCCGACAGCGCTGCCGTGATCTTCGGTGGGCGCTTCTAGCGACTTTTCGAACAACTTGCCGAGAACTGTCGCTTCTTCGGGTCGCAGCGAGGACTACCTACGCACTCGGCAGCGAACTGATTCTTGCGTCATAGATCTTCGATTCCGCAGGGTGACAAGGGTGTGGTTGCTGCACCGATTACACCTTTTGTACGACTGACTCATGACGAGCCTGGTCCACGAGTAGGTATGCGAGGTCAAGCGTCACCCGCGTCAAGAACACCGACTAACAACGTGCCAGGTTTCGCACCAGCCGTGTTTAGAAAGAATTGGGTGCGGCTCTTCTACGGCAGGGCTCGACGGGAGCAAATCCGATCACTTGACGAGCCGCAGGCGTGGCCGCGAGGGCGGCAGCGGGTTGGGAACGTCGCCGTTGGCGTAGCGTGATTTGTGCGTGCGCTCGTGCTCCTTCGCGACGTGGAACAGCCAGTAGTCGTCGAAGTCACCGCTCGTGCGAAGCGCACGCAATCGCAGCACGGCTTCGGCGCCTGCAGCCGACCACACCGCACCAGTGCGAGCCATCCGGTCCTTGACGAGGTAGCGGCACGCGCCTTCGATCACACCTATCGCGATCGACAGACCATCGGCGAGCGCACGGTCGTAGTGCAATAGGCGCGTGTTGTTCACGAGGTACTCCGCCGCGTTCTCGACCGGTTCGGCGTCATCGGCGTCGAGTTGGTGCGTCTTGACCATCGCTCGTAAGCTCTTGGCGATCTCGCCGCCGTTGCGACCGTTGAGCAGTGCCATCAGACGGCACTCGACCCACTGTTCAGCTTCGGTGCTTCCCTCGGGGTGAAACGCGTAGGCAGCGCTCCACAAGTATTCGAGCACGTGAACGATGTCGAGCACGATGGTGATCTCGACGCCGATATCGCGTGCAGCCTGTTTGATCCGCGCGAGTTGGTCCTTGTTTCCGTCGACGAGCACCACCCAGCGGCGGCGCTGTTCCGGATCGCGCCGGAACGCCTCGTCGAAAGCGTCGCTGATCACGCGTTGGGGTGTGTGCACGATGCTCGCCCACACTCGCTTGTTCGTCGGCCGCGGTCGGCGCTCTGCGTTCTCGCGCTTGTATGCACGCCGTGCAGCACGTCGCCGATCGTGCGCGGCCACTTCTCGATCGAGTACACCGTCGCGACCTCGGCCATCCGCTTGCGGTGCCAGCCGGGTCTCCAGCCGACGACGGGTCTTCTCTGCCTTCTTACGAGTCGCTTCGCGCAGATCCCGATGCAACATGGCGATGCCCTTGGCATCGAAGCTCAGGACCATGAGGTGATTGTTCTCCTCGGGCTCACGCAGCCGGTCGCGGTAGAACTCGTCGAAGTCGCGGGCCGCGCGGATCGCCAGCTGCTCGGTCTGCCGCTTCGGCACCTCCGCGCCACTCCGCTTCTTGACCAGTTCGACGACCGATCTCGCGGCTCTTCGCGGCGACGACGTCGAGGAGTTGCTGGATCTGAACCTGCTGGGCGTGCGCGATGCGACGGAGCTGCTCGATGTCTTGCTCATGCTCGACGTCGATCGCCACGGCTTCTATTGATCACATCCTGCGATCCGAAACAAGCGATTTTCGCGTGACCTCGCTCGGAGACAGCGCGTGTTTGCCGACGAGCGCGCTACCCTCGACGAACAGCGCGAGTTCGCTCGCCGTGAGCTGCACCGCCTGCTTGTCCTCGCGCCACAGCTTGGCGAAGCACCCTTGCTCGAGCCGTTTGTAACTCGATCCAGAATGCAGCTGATCCCGTTGTTGCGACGCGCCTTGTGCGCGTGACGCATCCGTTCCACCCTCTCAGCGGACGAGAACTCGTTTGCATTGCCAAGCGGTACAACCGCTACGGCATGCGGCTGCTGCTCCAGGTCGACGACGAGACGGTCTGTTCGGTTCCACCGCAGTGGACTGACCTGATGCCGCCCGAGCCCGAGCTCGTCATGGGTGAGCGCCGTGCGCTGTTCCGCGTCGCGGACTTGTCGGAGCTCGCCCGCGTTGTGGATCGGCTGCGCGGTGCGCGTCCCAAAGTGTAAGGCGAATTGCGCCGCACATGTAAGGACAAAGATGCCGCACTAACAGTGACTCGAAGCGGGATCGGCTGTAACCTTGACGTTTATAGCGTCGATATCGGTCGCTGGCGCAGAATGGCCAAGCTTGACAATGTCGTCGTAGCGGCATAATTATAGATACGAATCTCGGCGCAATCCCGGAGAACAAGTGCCCGCGAAGATGGATAAGAAGCAGGCGAAAGTGAATGCACTCCTTGAGGAGGGCACCCTAAATCCGGCGCCGGAGAAGGTGCGCGATCCGAAGTTCCGGGAGAATGAGTTCTACGACCCGCGTGACGTCGTACAGGTCAAGTACGAGATGCTGCGACGGGTGTCCGTCGACAACGTGTCTGTGACGGACGCCACCGACGAGTACGGTGTGTCGCGGCCGACGTACTACCAGGCCAAGGAAAACTTCGACCAGGCAGGGATCGCGGGACTGGTGCCCAAGAAGAGGGGGCCACGCGGTCCGCACAAACTCCACGGCGACGTGCTGGCGTTTCTCGAGAAGCAGCTCGTCGCCGGTGAGCCGATCCGAGCACGCGAACTCGCGAACCTGGTAGCGCAGAAGTTCGATCTCGACGTGCACCCGAGGAGTATCGAGCGAGCCCTCGGCGGAAAAAAAAGCTCGCAATGACCGACAGCGCGGGCAGCACGCCACCAGCTGCGTCCCTCATCGCCAAGTACGAATCCTTGCGCAGCGCCGCACTTGGTGCGGCCCTGCCGCCGGAAGCCCGCAGCGGCCTCGCGCTCTTCCTTCGACGAGGCATGTGGAGTTGGACGCGCGCGCTCGCCACCGCGAACGTGTCGCGGCAAGCGATTCGGCCGTCCTGGTCGGATTCCACGGCACCACATGAACGCAAGGCCGTCATTCAGCTGTTCGCCGCGATGGCGACGAACCCCGATATGCGAGGAGCATCATGAACGAGTCCCTCAAAGTCAAAACCCACCACCTCGAACGCGGCGCCTACTTGTACATCCGGCAGTCGTCGATGAAGCAAGTCATCGAGAACGTCGAGAGCACGAAGCGCCAGTACGCGCTCCGCGCACGTGCCACCGCGCTTGGCTGGGCGGACGATCGGATCATCGTCGTCGACAGCGATCAAGGCGAGTCCGGTGCGTCGGCCGTCTGGCGCGAAGGGTTTCAACGTCTCGTCACCGACGTGAGCATGGGGCGCGCCGGTATCGTGATGGGTCTCGAGGTCTCTCGCTTGGCGAGGAACAACGCAGACTGGCACCGCTTGCTGGAAATCTGCGCGCTCGCCGACACGCTGATCCTCGATGAGGATGGCGTGTACGATCCGGCGAGCTTCAACGATCGTCTCTTGCTCGGTCTCAAAGGAACGATGAGCGAGGCGGAACTTCATGTCATCAAGGCCAGATTGCGTGGCGGGATCCTCAACAAAGTACGGCGAGGCGAGTATCGCTGCCCGCTTCCCACCGGTCTCGTGTACGACGAGGCCGGCGA
>JBBQJJ010000256.1:0-12569 GCA_038325805.1 Haliangiales bacterium | reverse complement strand
GTGCGGCAGGCGATCGCCGCGTTCGAGAAGCTCGGTGCAGCGCCGGACTCGCGATGGACCGACAACGCGTGGTCCGAAGCGGGACGGTTGGCGGAGCGGATCGGCGAGCTCGATCGCGCGCGTCACGCGTACGAGCGTGTCCTCGCGACCACCAGCGATCGAGCACTTCGCGATCGGGCGCGCGGCGGCCTCGAGCGGCTCGGCGGCGCGCGCTGGGATGAGGTCAAGCGCGAGCACACCAAGTGGCTCGCCGAGAGTCTCAGCGGTAACCCGCAGGAGGCGCTCGACCGGCTCGAGCGACTCGCGGCCGAGCACCCGGACTACCCGGAGCGCGCGAACATCCAGCTCGCGATCGCGCATGGCCGGGAGCTCGAGGGCGAGTCCGCGCGTGGGATCGAGATCCTGCGCGAGGCGTTCACGGCTGCGGAGGTCCAGGATCGCTCGAGGCTCGGCTTCGCCTTCGTGCGGATGGCCACTCGTCGTGGATTCCTCGACGACGCGCGGGTCGCGCTCGATCAGCTGACCGCAGGGGGAGCCGATCGCGGCGTGATCGCGAAGCTGCGCGGCCGGCTCGAGACCGCGGAGCAGCGCGCGTGGTGGCGCCGGGGGATGTGGCTCGGCGTCGCGGTGTTCGCCGCGCTCGCAGCCTGGATGCTCCGTCGCGAGACCGGTTCGTGGCGTGCCGCGGGCCACCAGCTCCTTCGCCCGCCCGGTGAGGTGGTGTTCCTGCTGCCGATCGCCGGCGTGATCGTCGCGGTCGCATTCACCGGCAATCCAGTGTTCGCGCGCGCGGTCCTCGGGATCCTCGCCGGGGGAGTGATCGCAGCATGGATCTCCGGTGCGCTGTTCGAAGCGCGTCGCGGGAGGATCGGCGCCGTGCGCGCGGTCGTGCAGGCCGTGCTGACGATCGCGGCGATCGGGTGCGTGACGTATCTCGCGATCGACCGCGATCGGCTGCTCGATCTCATCGAGGAGACCGTCGAGCACGGTCCGACGCGCTAACCCCAGAGCTCGGTTGACTCTGGAAGTAGGAGTTCGCGCAATCGCGCTCACCCGGTCGATTGTCTTCGGGGTCCCGGCTCATTCGCCTGGTCGAACTGGGTTAGTCCGCCAGTGATCGGCGTTTCGGTCGGCGCGGTTTCGGCGTGATCTGCGTCCTCGCCGGATCGACCGGGTACTTGGCGCGCATGAACGTCGCGATCTCGTCACCGGTCGCCCGCAACGTGCCGACGGGCGACACCACGAAGGCATCGTCGTGGATCACCGCACCTTCGAGCGCGACGACCAACGGATAGCGCTGCTCGGGATCGAGGCGCTCGGGGACACGGATCGCGAGGTGCTGCGTGCGGCCGTGGCCGACGATCAGCGAATCGGGGCGGGTCCGCGCATCCGCATCGCCAGTGGTGGGCGATGCCCATGGATCGCTGGGTGCGTACAAGCGAGAGACCTCGTCGAGCTGCGCCAGAAATCGCGACCGCTCGCGCGCCGTCTGGATCCGCGGCCGACCATGCTCGGTACGCGTGTAGAGATGCTCGACGGTGAGGAGCCTGCCGTCGTGGATGTAGAGCTTGTCGACCGAGGCCTCGCGCTGCGCCTCGGGAGACTGCGCGAACAAGATGTTGCCGGGGCCGTAGTGAACGAAGGCGCCGTGATGGACATCCCAAGGATGTGCCGAGTGCGCCTGGCTCCCGAGCACGAACACCGCACCAGCCTCGGCGAGGCGACGGAGATCGATGACGAGACCGGGCGGCACGTCGTGTTCGTGGGTCTCTTGATGCTGGACCGAGACGATCGGCAGGAAGCCCCGCGCGCGGAGGTCGCGGATCTGCCACGTCATCCGCGGCCAGTCACACGCGGCGACGCCGGCACCCTTACTGACGGCGTGCAACCAGGTGCCGACGGCGTTGCAGCCGAGAAACGCGAGCTTGTGCCCGTGATGTTCGAGCACGCGCGGCTCGGTCGCTTCGAGCTGCGTGCGACCGCCGCCGAACCACTTCCACCGGCGCTGGCGATACATCTCGACGGTGCGCGTCAGGCCGCCGTAGTCGCTGAGGTGGCTGCCGGTGAGCTCGACGAGGTCGGTGCCGATCAGCTCGAGCACCTCGAGATAGGAGTCTCGCGCGCAGAACGTCAGATCTATTCCAGCGGCACGCCCAGGGCCGTTGACCGGGTCGCAGTCGCGGATGAACGAGACCTCGTTCGACACGTGCGTGAGGTCCGCGCTGCGAAACCACGGCGCGATGTACTCGACGAGATCCGCCGCACCGTGGCTCTCGATCCTCTCCGCGGTGCGACGCGTGAGAGCCGTCGTGCCGCTCATCACCACGGTGGTCAGCCTCGTGGGATCGAAGTTGCTCGCGCTGTGATGACAGCTCCGCACCACGAGGCTGGTGCGGTCCGGATCGAGTGGGTGAACCCCGTCGACGGTGACCACCTTCCACGCGGGCGATAGCTCGTCGATCGGTACGATCGCGCGGCGCGTCCGCGACGGGTCGGGACGGCCAACGACCACGTTCCCACCGGTGCCGAGCGACGACGCGAGCGCGGCGAGGGTGTCGGGACTCGCGGCGATCTGGCCGGCGGTCCACGAGCGCGAGAGGTCCTCGCGAGAGATGTCCTCGACCGGGTCGAACGACTCGGTGACGACCGCGTATCGCCAGTCGGGGCACGGCTGCGCGACGATCGTGATCCGGGTCGGAGGTGCACCCGCCGGCGGCGAAAGCGATTCGCTTCCGCCACACGCGACCACCACCACCAGCAAGCCAGCGCGCACCGCGGATCAGTATGTCAGGCCAGGCGGAGCTGCGCGACGCGGACGGGGTCGCGGACGCCGCGCTGGACGACTTCCTCGACCACTTCAATAACCAGCCCGAGGGCGGCGAGCTCGGCCGCGTCGAGGGCCTCGACGGCGGCCATGGTGCTCGCGAGTTGCTGGAGGTTGCGGCTCCGGATCCGCTGCGCAGTTGCCCACGCCGTACACACCCAGCGGTCGCCGCGGTAGTGCATGAGGCCATGTTCCAGCCCGGCATGGACGCGGACGTCGAGGGTGTCGAGATCGCGGATGATCGCGAGCGCTGCGCGAAAGGCGTCGAGCGGGCTCCCGAAGGCGGCGACGTACTCACCGGGGATCGAGCGCTCGACGAACCCACGGTGCTTCGCGAACAGGCTCCACACACGACGGTCGTGCTCGCGCGCCTCGGCGTCGACCCGCGCGTCGTCGAGCTTTCCGGAGGAGGGTCGACCGAGCGTCGAGATCTCGAGCGACAGCACGGTGCGCATGCGGCTCGTCACGCCGTCGAGCTCGAACACGTGGACGCGATCGAGGTGGCCGGACGCAGAGATCGCGCCGAGATCGACCAGCACGTGCCCGTCGTACGCGACCGCGCGGCGAATCGAATCGGTGACCAGGATCGAGCCGCGGTCGGCGAGCTCGCACAGTCGCTTCGCGAAGCCGAGCGGATCACCGAGATCGAGATCGCCGACGGCGACGCCGATCTTCGCGCTGTGCAGCTCGCGATGGCGCTCGATCGCGGCCTTGACGGCGGCGCTCGCGGTGTCGTGGACGTCGAGGTCGCCATCGACGCACAGGATCGAACCGACCGCCATGACATCAGTCTAGCCCCAGAGCTCACCTCGGTTGACCTCGGCTTTCCGACGACGCCGGAGGGGTCTAGTCGACGAAGAACGGCAACACTTGGTCGAGGTCGCTGCGGGCAGTCCACGAGGGCTTGCCGTTGACGAGCGCGCAGCACTGCGCGGTGCGGAACTGCGGGAACGCGGGGAGCCCGACGAGGTGCGCGCCGAGCGCCGAGATCGAAGGCTCGTGACCGACGACGATGACGGATCCGCCCGCCGCCATGATCTCCCCGACCCCCACCCGTGGCTGCGCGGCGGGCTCGAAGCATCGGCGACTCGCGATCACGCCGAGGTAGTCGAGCGCCTGCGCGATCAGCTCGGCGGTCTGCACCGCGCGCGGCAGTGGCGAGCACAGGATCGCGTCGGGCTCGATGCTCTGTTGCTTCAGCAGCTTGCCGAGGATGCGCGCGGCTTCACGCCCGCGCGACGACAGCCAGCGGTCGCGATCACTCCCTGCATCTTCCTCGGGTACTGCGTCGCCGTGGCGAACGAGATAGATGTGCACGCTGCAATCTAACGTCAGTCTCGTTGCAGCACAAACCAATGGAAGGCGCGATACGGCCGATCGGTAGCGACGGTGATCTCGCGCTGGCCGGCCGGCAGCTCGATCTCGAGCTCGACGAGTGGGCCGCGTGGTGCGGGCACGGCGACGGGCTTCCCGGCGATCTGAAGCGACGCCGCGGCGACCGCTTCGTGATCCGGATACTGACGATTGCCACCCGTGCGCAGGATCAACCGCGCGGGCCTCGCCGGATCGACGTCGATCACGAACCGCTCACCACCCGTGATCGTGCGGCCGCCGTCGAGCACCGGTCCCGCGGTCTCGCGATGCAGCAGCGTGGCTTGCTTGCCGCTGGTCGTCGCGCGCCAGTCATGCGCGGCCTCGTCAGCGAGATCCGCGACGTCGATCCGATCGACGATGCGCCATCCTGGATGCGGAGTCAGCGGGCGTTCGCCGGCGAGCACGTGATCCCAGTCGGCCTCGATCCATTGCACGTCGCCGCGCTTCCACCCGCGTGCGAGCTTCGGGCCGGCGCGGCCGACCGCACGCACGTCGCCGAACAGCGCATCGAAGCCGAGGGCGACGGGGCTGGAGATGAAGTGACTGGGGCCGGGTGCGAGGCGCTCGAGGCGTTCGAAGCGCGCCCCCGGGCCTTCGATCGGGTCGTGGCCGTCGAGCGCGATCGTCGGCAGGCCGCTGTAGAACGCGACCGCATTCGGATCGTGCGTGGCGATCGAGGTCGCGTCGACGAACCGCGGCGTGAACGGGGCGACGCGGCGTTCGAGATCCGACGCATCCTGCGCGTACTGCACCACGCTCGCGCGAAACGGGAGGATGGCGAGGCCGGCGATCACGAGGCCGGCGACGATCGCCCCGGCGAGCCGTGCGCGAGGAGCGGGCTCGAACGTCGCCGCCGCACACCCGACGACGATCGCGAACGCGGGAAACGCCGCGGCACGCCCACCGACGAGCAGCAACGCGATCGGGGTGAGCACGACGAGGAACGCGAGCGCCGTGCGCCGCCAGCACAGCCGCACCGCACCGAGCAACCACAGCGCGGAGAATCCGAGCGCCAGCGGTGCACCTTCGCCGCGCAAGGCCTCGAGATCGATCAGCTGTCCCCGTGCTCGAGTCTGCGAGATCGCACACCATGCGATCGCAGGGAGCACGGGCACGAGCCACGCGAACAACCCGCGCCACGTCGTCGTTCCCCACGCGCCGGTGAGCGCGATCAACCCGACGACGACGATCGCCTCGTGACGCGCGAGCCCGAGGACGACCAGCACGAACGCCAGTGCGAGTCCCGGCGAGTCGCGACGGTCGAACAGCGCGAGGGCACCGATCCAGCACGCCGTGACGAGCGCGATCTCGAGCCCGGCAAGGGACGCCCACGCGAGCGGTGCGATCGACAGCGTCGCGATCGCCGCGAGCACACCGGCGAGCGCACCGCCGATCCGGCGGGCGACGACGAAGCTCGCCGCCACGGTGACTGCGTAGAGCAGGGCGCCGATCCAGAACGCGGCGGTGACCAGCCCGTGTCCCTTGACGACCGCGCCTGGCAGCGCGAGCAGCGCCGGCCAGCTCACGCTCGGCGATCCGCCGCACGCGTGCTGCGTCGCGCAGGTCAGGTACGCATACGCCTCGTCGACGGGCAACGCGATCCGCCCGCCGAGTCGCGCGGTGACGCTCGCGTAGGCGATCGCCACCCCGAAGGCAGCGAGCGCGATCAAGCAGGGGACGAGACGTCGCATCACTCTTCCGGCGGTAGGGGAGGCTCGTCGGGATCGGAGCCGGAGCCTGCGGAGCCCGCACTCCCGACCGCGACATCGCTCGTGCCCTTGCACGGCACGCCGAGCGTCAGCACCTCGAAGGCGATGCCGGGCCGGTTGACGAGCGGGTTCGGCTGCTGCTTGGCCGTGGTCGCGTCCCACAGCCGGATCGAACCTTCGCCGTCCTCGTACGCGAGCGTCGTCGGATCGAGCCAGCGCGGTGCGAACTGACTGCGCGCGGACAGCAGGTGGACGTCGCCGCCTCTCTCGAGATCGACCACGCGTAGCGACGGCGCGGTGTCCTTCGCGCACGGGTCGACGGCGGTCGCGTACGCGAGGTGCTTCGCCGTGGCGGCCACCCCCGTCTGCGTCGCGATGCCCGATTCCTTCGGCGTGATCACTCTCCCTCCGGCCTCGAGCGTGGTCGCCGTGGGTGGCTCGCCTGCCCACGTCGCCTTGACGCCTTCGGGCACCCGCACCAGCCGACCTTCGTCGAGCGTGAACGTGATGCGCGGTAGTGGCGAGCTCACCGTCGCCTTCGACAACTTGCCCTTCGTCTTGTCGAACGCCCACACCGTCGGCTCGCCGACCGTCCAGCGGCCCGTCGCCGGAGCCGTGGTGACGAACAACCGGTCGTCGGTGTAGCCGAGCCCGATCTCTCGCGTCGGTTCGTCGAGCGTGGCCTTGGAGATCGCGTGGAAGTCGACCATGTCGAGCAGCTGGACGGACGCGCGCGCGATCAGCGGCGTGTCGTCCTTCCCTCGATCCATCCGATCGTAGGTCAGCACCGCGACCTCGTTGCCGGTGTCGGGCCGGGCGTAGCCGACGACCGTATCGCCGGTGTGCGTGAGGCGGAGGAACTGGTGCGTCTCGCGATCGTACGCGTAGAGCTCGCCACGCGAGGACGACTCGTGTGGGTTGGCCTTGTCGGGCCAGCGGAACGGGCTGCGCCGTCCAACGACGAACACCCCCTTCGCGATCCGTTGCTTGTAGTCGTCGCGGAGCTTCACCGCGAGCTCCTTCACCGCCGCGCCGTGCGTCGTCGACAGGAACGGCTCGAGATCCTTCGAGGTCGCGAACTTGAGCCCGTAGTTGTAGAAGTCTGCTGCGATCGCGAGGGCCAGATGATCGACGACCGCCGCATGATCGCCGAGCTGCGCGAGCGCTGCTGCGAGCAACCAGTGCGCACCGAGATGCTGCGGATCCTTGAGGAGCGCAGCCTCGGCGTGACCCTTGATCGCAGACCAGTCACGCGGCTTACTCTTCGCCGCGTACGCGATCAGGGCCTTCGCATAGTCGCGCGAGCCCACCGATCCCCACTGAAAGTTCATGCGCTCGATCCGCTCGACTCCACTTTTCGGGACGGCGATTGGCGGGGCAAACGGCCCCGGCGTTGCGTCTTGCTTTGAAGGTGTGGGTTTCTCCTCGGTCTTACTGCCGCAACTTGCAACGTGCGCGATCAAGACGGCGAGCGTAAGTGCACGCCGAGGAGTTCGTTGGGTCTTCACAGCGTGAACCTACGATCGAATATGGCAGGATGGCTCGCATGAAGACGATGACCCTCGCACTCGTGCTCGCAGCGGCTCTCACAGGTTGCAGCAAGGACAAACCGAAGGCCAAGACCACGCCGGTTTCACCGACGGACTCGCCGGCCGCCAAGACCGATACTCCCAAGGTGGAGCCGGTGATCGCTGCGGATCAACCCGTTTCGGGCGGGCTCGCGGTGTCGCCCGATATCGTCGCCGCGTGCGGCCTCAAGGTCACCACGCCGAGCGGCGCGGCGCCGACCTTCGACTACGACAAGGACGATCTCGGCCCGGACGATCGCGCGGTGCTCGATCAGATCGCGCAGTGCCTCACCACCGGCGCGCTCAAGGGCAAGCAGGTCGCGCTGGTCGGTCGCGCGGATCCACGCGGCACCGAGGAGTACAACCTCGGGCTCGGGTCGCGGCGCGCAGCATCGGTCGGTTCCTACCTCAAGCGCCTCGGCGTCGGCGATCCGCAGCTCGCGGTGACCACGCGTGGTGCGATCGATGCGGTCGGCACCGACGAGTCGACCTGGAAGCAGGATCGCCGGGTCGATATCCAGCTCACCGCGCCTACGAGCTGACGAGCTACAGGCCCGCAGCCGCGCGGAACTCGATGATCGCCTGCGCGGCGATCGGACGTCGGATCGGTCCGTACCCCTGGAGGTAGAACGCGTCGTCGCCGTCGAGCACGACGAAGATCTCGTCGTAGTCGGCCGTTGGATCGATGCGATCCTTCGGTGGTTCCTCGCGCCAGACATCCTCCGCGAGGCGCGTCAGGTGGACCTCGTTGCGCGGCGACAGCGTGCTGGTCGCCTCCTTCGACATGGCGCCGAACGAAGGTGCGTTCGGAAGCTTGGCGGTGCCGCCGTAGATGGTCTTCTTGTCGTAGTCGACGACGACGCGCCACGCCGTCGAGACCAGCCCACCGCCGGCGATGTAGACGCCATGTGCCGGTAGCAAGTTCTGGATCACCGGCGGGAGCGTTCCGCGCGCGATGATCTCGGTTCGCTTCGCAGTCACGACAGGTGCTTTGACGGGTGGTGGGGTGTCTCCACAGGCGAGTAGGGCCACGAGTAACAGGGCGCGCACCACGCGACATCGTACACCTGCTAGATTGGCGCCGAGGAAAATCGATGGCGCTCGAGCATGTCGCGCAGGGGCAGACGCGGTTCTTCACGCCGGGCGTCGCGCCGGATCCTCGCGGCATCTTGCTCGGCCGGTCGTGCCTGATGACGTTCGCCACGCTCGAGGGTGCGGTGTCGTGGTTCCGGCTCTACTCGTCGGAGGCTTCGCTCGACGAGCTCCTCGCGAACCTGTCGATCACGAAGTGCAAGACCGCGCTCGGCAGCCGCGAGATCGTCGTGATGATTCCCGCGGTGTCCTCGTATGCGGCGGATCGCGGGGCGCGGTTGTGCCGCTTGGTCGGTGGCGCGATCTACACGGGGACGGCCAAGCACTTCGTCAAGTACCGCGACGATCGCTCGCCGTACGGCTACGACGCCGTCGATATCGGCGCGATGCCCGCCGGGACGGACTTCATGGTCCACGGCGACGAGTTCGCGCAGGGCTACATGCGCGAAGGCGACCTGCCGTTCGATCGCCTGCTGTTCCGGCTGTCGATCCGCAAGTTGCCCGGCGGCGAAGCTCTCGCGGCCGAGGATCGCAGCGATCTGTTCCTCGCGGTCGCGCGCGGCCTCGCCGACGGCATCATTCGCTATCTGTGGCGCAATCGCGTCGAGGCGCAGGCTGGGTTGTTCAACCCGTCATCGGCGAGCGCGTTCGACGATCAGGTGCGCGATCGCGGCTACATGTTGATCCGCGCACGCGGCTTGCCCGAGCGGATCCTCGCGCTGTTCCTCGGCACGCCGGGCATCGACGTGTTCAAGCCCGCCGGTGCGAATGCCGCGGTCGCGGTCGGCTACCAGCACCCGATCGATCTGGCGTCGTGCGCGTCGGTGTTCGGCAACGACACGTTCTACGTGTTCTGGCCTGGCGATCGCGTCGACGTGCTCCCCGGCCCACTCACACTGTCCGATATCGGCGACCTCACGCGTGTCGATCTCGAGCTCGATCGCCCGAAGGACCCAACCCAACACACCGGGGCTCCCGCCGAGCCGATCGGCGTCGCGCTCAAGCTCGCCGCGGCGATGGGGCCACCGCGTCGCGTGGTCGCCACGTTGATCCAGCGCGAGCATGCGTCGCGGCTCAAGCGGATCTTGTTCGCGCTGCCGCCGGTGAGCTTGCGCGGTCATCGCGTCGCCGCCACCGATCGCGGCATCCTCGTGATCGGGAGCGAGAACCTCGACGTCATCCCACTCGGCCAATTGATGTGCGAGCTCGCCCCGGGCCTGCTCGTGCCGCTCGGGATGGATGTCGTGCCGCGCGTATCTCCCGAAGTGCTCGCCCGCGCGCTCGGCCACTCGGCCGGCATCGTCACGGTGTTCACCCCCGAGGGCAATCCGTTCCAGGTCAGCGAGGGTTCGTTCACCACGCTCGAGCGCCGATCGCTCGCGAAGATGGAGATCGATCGCGCCGAGTCGATCGATTACGCCGCTGATGTGCCGCCGGAAGCGTCGGTCGTCAACGACGCGGTGGGTCGGTTCGCGTTGTGGGGATTCCCCGACGCGCCCGATCGCAAGCTGTTGCCGCCCGGCAAGTGAGCAAGCGCCTCAGCCGACTGACGCAGCTGGCGATCACCAACTTCACCGACCGCCCCCTGGGCGCTCTGGCGACAGCTAACCTCAGAGTTCGCCTGTGTCGATCCTTCGAATAGGCGAATGAGGGGGAACGGGGTGGCTCGTCGTCGAGCCGGGGACCCCGAATACAATCGACCGGGTGAGCGCGATCGCGCGAACTCTGGGGTTAGAGTCGAAGCAGATGGCCCGCCCGCACGTCCGCGACTTCCTCGAGCGCTTCGTCAAGCCGCTCGTCGCGGGTGGTGAGCTGCACGTCGGGGCTCCGATCCCGCTCGCCGATGTCGAGCGCTGGGAGCACGAGCTGGGAGGCGCGAGCGTCGAGCAGATGGCGGTCGATGATGCGCGGAGTAACGTGCTGTCGACGCTGGTCTGCCGGCCGCCCGCCTTCCTGCTCGAGGCCGATGACCTGTGCCTCGCGGCGGGGCTGCACGACGCGCTGTTCCTCGTGCATCCGCGCGCCGAGCGCTGGTCGGTCAGCGACAAGTCGCGGCGCAAGATCGTCGATACCGCGATCACGCTCGTCAGCCAGCCGCTGTCGCGCAACCGCACGCGGGTGATGGCGCGCCACGCGCTGCTCGCAAACCTATTCTCGCTCAAGCGCCGCGACATCACCGTGTCGTGGTGGACGGGCAAGGCGAAGTTCCAGGGTCAGAAGCCACCGACGCGGTTGACCGCCTGGAAGGGTGTGCGCCGCGTGCGAGAAGATCCGGTCGATGTCGGCTTCGACGAGCTGCTCGCCGTGCCGGACACCGCACCGATCGTCGCCACGCTGCTTCGCCGCACGCCACTCACCCAGCTGCTCGACTCACATCCCGGTGCGCCGCCGTTGCACTGGGAGGATGCGGTGTTCCTGCTTCGCGACGCCGAGCTCGCACGCGCGATCGCGTACCAGCTGGTGCCCGACGACGCTCCGAAGCGTCAGGTCGAGGGGCCGGCGCGACTCGCGGCTGCGTTCGAGCAGATGCTCGAGCGTGCGCCGGATGAAGGAGACGTCCGCGCCGTCGCCGCCTTCCTGGTGCACGTGAACGCGCTGTTTTGTTTCGGCGAGCTCAACCTGCGCGAGCAGGACGCGAAGTCGCCGCTGATCTCGACGGTGCTGTCCGCCGAGGCTGCGTCGGGCCGTCCGCGCGGGTTGTCGACGCTGTTCGCGCTACCGGGTGCGCTCGCGCTCGTCGATCCGAGGCTCGCGATCCCGCCGGGCATCGAGTCACTGCCGGCACTCGCGCGTCGCTGGTCGGTGCATCGCGGCCAAGCGGCCGAGCTGTTGAGTGAGGCCGTGATCGACGCGCTCGCCCAGCGGCTGAAGCGCCATCTGCGTCCCGAAGCAGCGCGCGATCCGAGCGAGATCGTGCAGCTGGCCGCCCCGCCGCCACCGTCCGTGGGGTAGTGTCGCCCTCAGAAATGGTCGCGCCGCCGGTCAATCCTCGCAACTTTGCCGTCGACGTCGCACGTGCATCCGCGATGTTCCAGGACGTCGCGCGGCAGATGGGCTCGCAGTTCCTCGACAAGCAAGAGATCATCCGGTTGATGACCGTGTCGGCGATCGCCGGCGAGCACATGGTGATCGTCGGTCCGCCCGGTACCGCGAAGTCGGCGATGATCGACATGTTCGCGAAGCTGATCGACGCGAAGTACTTCGAGTACCTGCTGACGCGCTTCACCGAGCCGAACGAGTTGTTCGGTCCGGTCGATATCTCCGCGTTCCGCGAAGGCCGCTACACGCGCCGCCTCGAAGGCATGCTGCCCACGGCGGAGATCGTGTTCCTCGACGAGATCTTCAAGTCGAACTCCGCGATCCTGAACTCGCTGCTCCACGTCATCAACGAGCGCAAGTTCCAGAACGGTCCGGACGTGATCCAGGTGCCCCTGATCTCGCTCTATGCGGCGTCGAACGAGGTGCCCAACGACGAGAACCTGGCGGCGATGTTCGACCGCTTCCTCGTGCGTGTGCTGTCTGACAACCTCGACAGCTATCACTTTCACGAGCTGATGAAGAAGGGCGTGTCGCTCGAGCTCCGCAAGATGACGGGGCGCGGCGTCGATGCGCAGGGCAAGCCGATGGGCCCGCTGACGCCGATCATTTCTGCTCGCGACCTCCGAAACATCCAGGGGAACTTCGACAAGTTCATGCAGCTGCCCGAGGAGTTCCTCACCAAGTACAAGGGGCTCATCTTCCAGATCCGCAGCGAGGGCATCTCGGTGTCGGATCGCCGCGCCGTCAAGCTGCTCAAGCTGTTCGCCGCATCCGCGGTGTTCGATGGCCGCACGCGCGTCCACGACGGCGACTTCTTCATCCTGCGCCACATCTGGAACAACCTCGATCAGGCCGAGCTGCTGGCCGAGATCGTCAACCCGGTGGTCGACGCCTACTACCGCGAGCACCCGGGCGAGCGTCGCTTCATCGGCCCCCAGGCCACGCTCGAGGATCTGCTCGCCG
>JBBQJJ010000255.1:0-12582 GCA_038325805.1 Haliangiales bacterium | reverse complement strand
CCGCGAGCTGACGTCGACGCTCGAGGAGATCGTCCAGCGTTGGTGGCTCCCCCGCGATGCGCGCACGGTGTCGCTGCAAGCCGACGAGACCGTGCCGGTGCAGACCATCGCGCACATCGTCGGTGCACTGCGCGAGACCACCGAGGGTCGCGTGCTGTTCTCGTCGGTCGCGCTCGCCGGCTGACTAACCCCATCCTTCGCCTGGTCGAAGGATCGGCACAGGCGAGCTCTGGGGTCAGGGGTTCGGTCGCCGCCGCGCCGGGAGATCGCGCCGCGTGATCGCGAGCTGTTTTCCCATAGCCACGGAACCTAGCCCGGTCGTTTCCCGCGATCCATCGGGAACAAGCACGCCCCCTGCCCAGGTTCGGAGGATGCCGTGAGCTCCGGAGATGCACACCGTCCTTCCCGCATGAAGGTTCCTCTGCGCGGGCTACTATCGCGCCTCACGACCATCGCCGTGACCACCGGCGCCCTCGGGACGGCCGGCGCGGCCACGGACCGGGAGCTCGAGGAGGTCACCGACCCCGAGATCGATCGCGAGTGCGTCGAGACCGAGGATGCGGCTCGCGTCCTCGGCCGCGGGTTGGCCCTCGCCCTCGGCGAGATGCGGCCCCTCGCCGCGACCCAGCTCGCCGCGACCTGGTCGACATCTCCGGATGACCTGCGGCGCCTCGCCCTCGCCAACGCGCTCGAGTGGACGTTCAAGCTGGTCGGCGATGCGCTCGTCATCGACCAGCTGTCGCGCGATGCCGATCCCGCGATTCGTGCCGCCGCCGCCCGTGCAGCCTGGATCCGGAGGGCCCACGGCGGTGACCTCGGGGTGCTCGACCGCCTCGCCGACGACCCCGATCCGAGCGTTCGCTCCGTCGCTCTGGCGGCCCGATAATGCTATAGGGTTCGGGTGTTAGAGACCCTTGCCAAAGGATTTCGTGCTGCTCGCACGCGGCTGACCGGCGTTGCCGAGCTGACCGACGACGTGATCGAGGACGCGCTCCGCGACGTCCGGCTCTCGCTCCTCGAAGGTGACGTCGAGTTCCGCGTCGTCAAGCGCTTCCTCGAGCGTGTCCGCGAGCAAAGCAAAGGCAAGCAGGTCGAGCTCCGCGCGAAGAGCAAAGAGTACGGCACCGTCAAGATCACGCCCGAGCAGGCGTTCATCGCGATCTGCCAGGACGAGCTGATCAAGATGATGGGCCCGGTCGACACCGAGCTGAAATGGGCCCGGTCGGGCCCGACCGGCATCATGATGTGCGGCCTCCAGGGCTCGGGTAAGACCACCAGCTGCGGCAAGCTCGCCCGCTGGATCGAGAAGACCCACAAGAAGAAGACGCTCCTCGTCGCCGCCGATATCTATCGTCCGGCCGCCGTCGATCAGCTGAAGACGCTCGGCAAGCAACTCGGCCTCCCCGTCCACTCGATGGAGGGCAAAGACCCGGTCACGATCTGCAAGGCTGCGGAGGACGTGGCGCGCCTCGAAGGCTGCGACGTCATCATCTACGACACCGCCGGTCGCCTCGCGATCGACGAGCCCCTGATGCAGGAGCTCGAGGACATCGACAAGAGCGCTCGCCCGAGCAACATCTTCCTCGTCCTCGACGCGATGACCGGTCAGGACGCGGTGAACGTCGCCGACACGTTCAACAAGCGCCTCGATCTCACCGGCGTGATCATGACCAAGCTCGATGGCGATGCCCGCGGTGGCGCGGCGCTGTCGGTCAAGGAGATCACGACCAAGCCGATCAAGTTCCTCGGCATGGGCGAGCAACTCGACAAGCTCGAGGAGTTTCGTCCCGAAGGCCTCGCCTCGCGCATCCTCGGCATGGGCGACATCGTCGGCCTGGTCAAGGACTTCGAGCAGGTCGTCGACGCGGAGAAGGCGGAAGAAGACGCCCTTCGCATGCTCAAGGGCAAGTTCGACATGCAGGACTTCCTCGAGCAGATCCGGCTGATCCAGAAGATGGGATCGCTGAAGGACTTGTTCGAGAAGCTGCCGTTCTTCGGCGGCGGGCTGCCCGAGGGTGTCAACCTCGACGATCGCGAGCTGACGAAGATCGAAGCCATGATCTCGTCGATGACGCGCCAGGAGCGGGTGAACCCGCAGGTGTTCGTCGCGACCACGTGGGAAGACTTCATGAACACGTCGGGCAAGAGCGCGAAGCGCCGCCGCGCCGACTTCGACGCGGGTCGCGTCAAGCGCGTGTCGAAGGGCTCCGGTCGCACCGAGCAAGAGGTCAAGGAGCTGCTCCAGAAGTTCGCGCAGATGCGCCAGATGATGGTGCAGCTCGGTGCGAGCACCGGGTTGATGGGCAAGATCCCCGGCATGAAGCAGTTCGGCCAGATGAAGAAGCTGGCCAACATGGACATCAACGCGTTGATGGCCGCTGGTGGTGGGCTCCCCGCGGGGATGGAAGGCATGCCGAACATGCCGAGCCTGCCCGGGGTTCCGATGGGCAACGTGCCCGGGTTGCCGAAGGGCTACACCGCGCCGGGCACCAAGGCGCCGGTCGGTCAGCAGCGCGCGAACGACAAGGCGAAGGCGCAAGCGAAGCGCAAGGCCGAGAAGGCCGCGCGCAAGAAGAACCGCCGCTAGTCACCCGTGGCTCGTTCGTCCGATGTCGATCTCGCGGAAGCCCTCGGGAAACCGAACTTCACCGCGGGACAGAAGCACATCCCCGCCCTCGTCGATCTGACGGTCGCGGGCAACGACCGCGCGGCGGCGGCACTCGCCACGCTCGGTGCGGCGGCGCGCGGGGCGATCTCGGCACGGCTCGCGAGCAATGTCGACGAGGCGGTGAGCGCCAAGCTCGTCGCGGCGCTCGGGCTGCTCGCGCGCGCGGGCGACGTGGACGCGCAGCTCATCCTGCTGCAGCGGATCTCCGATCCGGCGGTGCGCGTCCGCAAGGCGGCGATCAGCGCCCTCGGCAAGCTCGGCGGCGAGGTCGCTCGCGATGCGGTGATCGCGCGCTGGGACGCGACGGATGTGACGCCCGACGAGCGTCGCGTGCTCGCGGAGGCGCTCGGCAAGATCGGCGGCGACGCGGCGATGCAACGGCTCTCGCAGCTCGAGAGTGGCGAGGATCGCGAGCTCGCACGGCGCCGCGACCGCGCGTTGTTGATGGCGGACCGATCGTCGAAGCGCGACGCCGACAGCACCATCGCGACGGACGTCGCTCCCCAAACTCCGCTCTACGTGATCCTGCGTTGCCGCGCCGGCTTCGGGCCGCTCCTCGTCGAGGAATTGACCGCGCTCGGGATGAAGCCACGCGTGATCGGGGATGCCGCCGCCGAGGTGACGTTGACGCAGCCGTGGTCCGCGCTGTTCGCCTCGCGGCTGTGGGCGACGGCCTCGATCCGGCTACCGCGGCTCGAAACGCCCGACGTGGGGGGGCGGAGGCGCGAGGGGATCCGCGAGCGCCCCGATCGGGTCGCCAATCCCGAGCAGCTCGCGCGGACGATCATCGCCACGCTGCTCGCGCCGAGCACGCGCGCGCTGCTCACCGCCTGGACCCGCGGGCCGATCCGCTGGCGGCTCGGGTTCTCGCGCGGTCACAAGCGCGCGATCGTGTGGAACGTCGCGACCGCCGTGACCGCCGCGGCGCCCGAGTTGATCAACGACCCGCAGCAGACCACCTGGGAGTTCCTCGTCGACGATCAGACCGGAACCGTCGAGCTCGTGCCGAAGCGGTTCGACGATCCGCGCTGGGCATGGCGCGTCACCGAGGTGCCCGCGGCATCGCACCCCAGCGTCGCCGCGGCGCTCGTACAGTTCGCCGGGATCCGCGAAGGCGACAACGTCTGGGATCCGTTCTGCGGCTCGGGCCTCGAGGTGATCGAAGCCGCGAAGCGTGGCGCGACGGTGTGTGGCAGCGATCTCGACGAGACGGCGCTCGCCGCCGCGAGACAAAACGTCGCCGCCGCCGGGGTCACCGCGAAGCTCGCGATGTCCGATGCGCGCGTCTACTCGTGCTACCCGGTCCACGCGATCGTCACCAATCCGCCCCTCGGCAGTCGCGTCCAGGTCGACGCGATCGGGCTACTCGGCGAATGCGCCGCGCACTTCGCGAGCCAGCTCACCGAGGGTGGCCGCCTGGTGTGGATCACACCGTCGGCGCGACGAACCTCGCCTGCCGTCGAGGCGGCAGGTCTACGCTGCGTGCATCGGATGCCGGTCGACCTCGGCGGCGTGCGCGGACACCTCGAGCGTTGGGACAAGCCCGCGAGCTGATCGTGAGACCGATTGTCGCCCTCGCCTTTCGCACCTACGCGCGCTACGTCGCTCCGCTGACGCTGCTCTCGCTGGTGCTGTTCGCCCCGCTGCTCGCATACGGCCTGCTGTCGAAGACGCCCGGCGAGCTCGGTCCGGCGTGGCGGATGGTGATGATCGCGTGGGGCGCGGCAGCGACGGCGTGGATCGCGCAGTACATGCTCGTCGGCGCGGCGGCACCGCTCGCGCGCTCGATCGCGGATGCCGAGCCGCTCGGTCAGCTCGCCGCGCTGCGCGTCTGTCTCGGCGGCGTCGTCCGCGCGGTGTTGCCGACGCTGATGGTGGTCGCCGCGATCGCGATGGGCTCGATCGCGCTCGTGCTCCCCGGGCTCGTGCTCGGCGTGTTGCTGTCGTTGACCGGAGCGAGCACCCGCAGTGGTCTCGCCGAGCCGATGCTCGACAGCGTCGCGCGCGTGCGATCGAACCTCAAGGTCGCGATCGCCTCCGTGGGGGCGATCCTCGTCGTCGACCTCGCGATCGTCACGGTGCCGTTCGCGATCCTGCTCGGGCCGCTGTCGCCGCGGCCCACGCCCGAGGAGCTGTCGGCCGCGCAGCTGATCCTCCAGATCGTAGCGATCGGCATTCCGCTCGTCACCCCGCTCGCCGCGTGCCTGCTCGCCGCGGTTGCTACGACAGCGCGCCCCAGCGACTGAGGACAGCGCCGACTTCATCCGCGTCACGCGCGATCGCGATCTCCGGATCGTCGACCGGTGCGATGCGCCGACCGAACCAGATCGCGCGCCAGCCGGCGTTGCGCGCCCCGACGATGTCGGCGTTGTAGGAATCGCCGATGTGGATCGGTACGACGTCCTGCACACCGAGCACCTCGAGCGTGTGCTCGAAGATCGCGCGCACCGGCTTCTCGAGATGCACCACCCCCGAATCGATGATCGCATCGAACGCATCGGCGAGCCCGACCTCGGCGAGGAGCTCCGCGAGCCGGCCTTCCGAGTTCGACAGCACCGCAACCTTGACGCCCTGCCGGCGCAGCTCGCGGGCGAGCTCCGTCATGCCGGCGATCGGCCTTCGCCACAGGTTGTGCGATCGGTTCTGTTCGTACAGCCAGTCGACCAGCGCGGGATCACCGCACCCCGCGAGCACGGCATGGACAAGTCCTTTCCAGCCGGTGACGTGGTCGGCCCCTCGATCGACCAACCGGTCGTACTCCGCCCACGCCGCTGGAGTTGCCGCTGCGAGCACCGCCGGATCGACACGAAACCCGCGTGCTCCGACCCGACGGGCCAGGAAGTCAAGGTCAAGGTCGATCAGCGTCTGGCCGGCGTCGAACGTGACGACTTGCGGAGGAATGACGCGTTGTACCTCACGGAAGCAATGCGTGGGTATACTGGCCAGAATGCCGGATGGGCCCTCGCCGCCAGCACCTGGGGTTCCGGGTGTCGTGGTTGTTTGGAGCGGTGCCACACCGACCGTCCAGGCCTACCGGATTCCGGCCACCGGGATCGTGCTCGGCCGCGAGCTGCTCGAGAACACCACCGATGATCGGATCAGCCGCCAGCACGCGCGGGTGACCTGGAAGGACAAGCGCTTCGTCGTCACCGACCTCGGCAGCCGCAACGGCACCTACGCGGGTGGGCACGCGCTCGTCGATCGCGAAGTCACGGTGACCGCGCCGAGCGTGGTCCGTACGGGCCGCACGGTCTCGGTGCTCGTCGACGATGTCCGTCGGTTCGAGGGCGCCTCGATCACCACCAAGCACGACGCGATCGTCGGCGCCTCGACCGCGCCGATGTGGGCCGCCGTCGAGCAGGCCGCGTTCGATGGCATCAACCTGCTGCTGATGGGCGAGCCCGGCTCGGGCAAGGGTCGGATGGCCCGCGGGTACGCACGCACGCGCAACCGTCCCGAGGCGGTGTTCAACCCGACGATCCAGGCGGTGCCGCTCGAGCGCGTGCTCGGTCCGCTGATCGAGACGCTGATCCTCGAGCAGGTCGGCAAGCTCGGCAACACCAACCTCGCCACGCTGATCCGCGCGCTCGAGACGCGTCCGAACCTCCGCGTGGTCACCACCGCCGTGATGCAGCTCGAGCATCTCGGCATGCCCGCCGATCTCGCGCAGAAGCTCAACCATCGCCAGCTTCACCTGCCGCCGCTGCGCGACCGGCCCGACGAGATGGCCTACCTGGTCCACGATGCCGTGCGTGGCGCCGAGCCCGCGCTACAGATTCACTCGACGCTGATCGAGGCCTGCCTGCTGCGCCCGTGGCCCGGCAACTCTCGCGAGCTGGTCTCGGAGGTCAGCCGCACCGCGCACACCGTCGCTGCGCAGGGCAAGAACAACATCCGTGGCGAGGATCTCGACAACGACGCCGGTCACTTGATGGTCGGTGCGCCGACACTCAACGCCGCCGTGCAGCCGACTGCCGCCGGCAAGCAGCAACGCCGCAATCGGACGACGCGACCCAGCGGCCGCAACGACTGATCCGGGCTGGACTCGCCCATTCCGCGGGCGATCAGCGTTTCCGACGACGAATCGCGAACAACACGAACGCGAGCGCGCCGAACGACGCGCCGCTACCACCGGTCGAACAGCCAGCCGGTTCCTCGGGCGTCTCGCCTGGAAGCTCGGGGGCGACGTCGGTGATCCGCGTGACGCGCACGGCGTCGAACACGATCTGGACATCCTCGGTGCCTGGCTCCCCGGTGTTGTCGCCGGCGTGGATGTACTGATCGCCACCCGCGGCGAGCTCGAACTCGCCGAGCGGCTGCCAGCCGTCGACCGCGGCTTGATCGATCACGACCTCGGTCTCGATCCCGTTCGCGCGCACGCGATAGCGCGCCTGCCTCGACTGCGCATACGCCGCGGGCGTCGACACCTCGAGCCTGTAGCGACCGGCCTCGGCGAGGTTGAGCGTCCAGTGCCCGAAGTTGGTCTCCGCCGGATGATCCGTCGTGTGCGTCCACACCAGGTCGCCGAGCTCGCCGGCATCGGTGGGCCGGCGCAAGAACTCCGAAGGTCCGCCGCTCGAGAAGCACGCCTCGCCATCATCGATCGTTCCACCCTCGGGGGCGAGCGGTGTGCACTCGGCCGGCTGGGCGGTCAGCTGGAGCAGCTGCTCGCGCGTGCCGTTGAACCGATTCGTATCCACGTCACCCGCGATTCCGTCGACGCGGCCCGACGCGGTGTACTGCCAGATCGCCCAGTCGGTCCACGGCGGCGAGATGTTCGGGCACTCCGCGCTGGAGTACTGCGCGTGCCACAGCGGCGAGCCCGGGAACTCGGCGGCACCGACGGAGTCGCGCCAGAAGTAAAAGCCCGTGTAGATGATCGGCGTCATCCCCGTCGCGGCTTTGACGCGATCGATCCAGATGCCGACCTGCGTGGCGACCGCGGCGGGACCGAGCCCACCGGAGGCCTCGACGTCGATCACCGGCGGCAGATCGTTCGCCTCGAGCGTGCCGAGCTTGTCGAGGAACAGATCGGCCTGCGCGATCGCGTCCTGGCTCGGCCGGAAGAACTGATACGCACCGCGCAAGATCCCGCTGGCCTTGGTGCCGGCCCAGTTCTGCTCGAACTTGGTGTCGATGGTACCGAGGCCATCAGAGATCCGCACGAACGCGAACTCGACGCCGTCGGTCTTCGCGGCGGTCCAGTCGATGTTCCCCTGGTAGTAGGAGACATCCACACCTTTCACCGTCGGGCCCGAGCCGCAGACGGTCGCGGCCGACTCGATCGTCTCGAGCTGGTCATCGTTAGTGAACGTCGATTCGGTCGCACAGCCCGCGAGCGTGATCGCGAGTGCAGCGACACAGTCCCCCCGGACGTGTCTCATCACGCGCGAGAAGAGCACGATCGGGGCCGACACCAGAACTCGATCGTTCGCGCCAAATGCAACAACGAGCGCGCGACCGACCGCTTGGCTGCAAACGCTCGTGCTCAGTGCTCGTGCGGGTGCGCAACCTGGAGTTCGACCGGTCCTGTATGCGGCAGTGCGCAGCGATGGATCTCGATCGTCAGGTGGGCGATCGGCAGCGCGTCGAGCACATGCTTCCGATAGAACTCGACGTCGCGCGGTGATGACGTCACCAGCGAGACGATGCAGCTCCGACGGCCTGGACCCAGCTCCCACACATGTAGGTCCGCGACCTGAACGTCATCGATCGCCTCGAGCTGTTTGCGCACGACCTGCTCGTGCTTCGGCGACGACACGACGTCGAGCAGCTGGCGGCTCGCCTGCCGGCACAGCCCAGCGGCCCACCAGATGATCACCGCGCCGGCGACCACGCCCATCAGCTTGTCGAGGTACCAGAGGTCGTTGTTCCAGGCGCCGATCGCGAGCGCCGCGATCGCGAGCACCGACGTCATCGCATCCGCGAGGATGTGGATGTACGCGGCGCGCATGTTGAAGTCGATCGTGGCGGCCTTCGGCTCGTCGTCATGATCGTCGCCGTGATGGTCGTGGCCGTGACCATGACCATGACCGTGACCGTGACCGTGACCGTGACCGTGACCGTTGCCGTAGGTGTGGCCGGTGCCGAGCACGAACGCGCAACCCGCGTTGATCAGCAGGCCGACGATCGCGACCGGTAGCGCCTCGCGATAATTCGGCATCTCCGCCTCGACGAGGTGCTCGATGCCTTCCTTCGCGACCAGGATCGCGACGATGACGAGGACGATCGCACTCGCAAACCCGGCGAGCGCGTAGACCTTACCGGTGCCGAAGCTGAACGAATCGTTGCCCGCGTGACGGCGCGCGTACCAGTACGCGACCAGCGTCAGCCCGAGCGCACCGACGTGGGTGCCCATGTGCCAGCCATCGGCCTGCAGCGCCACCGAGTCGGAGATCAGGCCGACCACGATCTCCCCGACCATCATCACCAGGGACAGCAGGACGACGATCAACGTCCGCTTCTCGCCCGACCGATTGAACTGGGTCTCGTCGACGTGGTGCGCGTGGGCCGCGGCGTCGTGATGGTGATGAGCGTCGGGCATGTACGATCGGCCGCAGTCTAGCCCTATCATCGAAGCGTGCCCAAGCACCCGGTGACGATGGCGGTGCGCGCCCTCCGCTCCGCCAAGGTCGAGTTCGAACCCCACCTCTACCCGTGGCAGGCGCACGGCGGGACCGCGGCCTCGGCCGCCGCCTTCGGCGTCGACGAGCACCTCGTCATCAAGACGTTGATCTGGCAGACCGAGGACAAGTCACCCCTGTGCATGTTGATGCACGGCGACCAGGAGGTCTCGGCGAAGAACCTGGCGCGAGCGATCGGCACCAAGACCGTTGCACCCTGTCCGGCCGAGGTCGCCGACCGCCACTCCGGCTATCAGATCGGCGGGACGTCTCCGTTCGGGCTCAAGCGCCAGATGCCGATCTTCGTCGAGCGGTCGATCCTCGAGCTGCCGCGGATCTTGATCAACGGCGGCGCCCGCGGCTTCCTGGTCAGCCTGGCTCCCAGCGAGCTGGTTCGGGTCCTGGTGCCGACCCTGGTCGAGGCCGCGCAGGCGGGGAGCGCGGGTGCGACGATCGCTGACGAACCATGAACGGCGGAGCCAGGTCGCGATGACCTGCCCGCACGGTGATGGATCGGGCCGGCTATCCGCCGATGCGCGGCTGGCGCGACGTCACTTCGTCCTCCTCTTCTTCGTCTTCCTGGTCGCGGCGGCCTTCGCTCAGTTCGTCCTCGCGGATGTCGTCGGTCTTCGACGGCTTGACCTCGTGGTCCTCGCTGCGACCGCTCTGCAGGCGGCCGCCGAGGTCGTTGTCCTCGTCGGCGCCCTCCTGCTCGCTCCTGGGATAACGGGTCGGATCCAGCTTCGTCTTGTTCTCCGGCATGACTAGTCCTCCTGGGTTGCCACCGGTGCAGCTTCCAGGCCCGCTGACGTTCGAACGATTTCGCCAATTCTCCGACGAGAAAACGCGCGCTAGCGTCACTCCGCTCAGGGTCCCGCGACGGGATGACAGCGTGCACAACGCAGCCCGGGGTCTCGCAGGATCTTTCGCATGGCGGGCACGATCTCCGTCTTCATCCACTCGACGTCGGCCGGCTCGTGCGCCGACAGATCGTCGAGGTCGAGCACGACCAGCTCCTTGTTCGGCATCCTCCAGTCGGCGTCGGCGTGACAGGTCTTGCAGTCCACCGTCGAGAATTTCGGATCGTGGCGCTGGAACAGCGGCGTCATCACCGGCATGACGTGGGTCTTCATCAGCGCGATCCGCTGGTCATGATCGAGGTTGGCGAACGCGGTGTCGGGCAGCGACTCGGTGGCCGGTGGAGGGACGCGGCGCACGGGTCCTGGACCACACGCGATCACGCACACCACGAGCAGCCGCAGCATTTGCGGCGCATGTTGCCTGATCACGCGCGGCCGGGGTTGACTTCGTGCGGTTTGCTCGGTATCGCTCACGCTGTTTCTAAGGAGAAAACCCCCGTGGAATTACGCGGTTGCGCTACCAGTCTTCGAAGCATTCTGATCGCGTCGGCCGTCCTCCTGGGGGCCTGCGACAAACTCGGCTCGAAGAAGGCCGAAGAGACCGGACCCGGCAGCAGCGTGACGACCGATCCCGGTGGGGATAAGGGCACGATCAAGATCGGTCACTTCGCGTCGATGACCGGCGCGCAGGCCACGTTCGGCGTGTCGACCGACCGTGCGATCCGGCTCGCGATCAAGGAGCGGAACAGCAAGGGCGGCGTCAAGGGACGCCAGGTCGAGCTCAAGACGATCGACGACGCCGGCAAGCAGACCGAGGCCGCCACCGCGGTGACCCGGCTGATCAACGATTTCGGCGCTGTGGCGATCCTGGGCGAGGTCGCCTCGTCGCTGTCGATGGCCGGCGGTCCGATCGCGAACAAGGCGAAGGTCCCGATGATCTCGCCGTCGTCGACCAACCCCGACGTCACCGATGTCGGCGAGTACGTGTTTCGCGTCTGCTTCCTCGATGACTTCCAGGGCTGGGTCGTCGCGAAGTTCGCGAACGACACGCTCAAGGCGAAGACCTCCGCGATCCTGTTCGACCAGGCGCAGGCGTACTCGACCGGCCTCGCCGACTTCTACGAGAAGGCGTTCAAGGAGATGGGCGGCGACGTCAAGGTCAAGGTCGGGTACACCGGCGGCAACCTCGAGATCAGCTCGCAGCTGCAGCAGATCAAGTCGGCGAACGCTGACGTCGTGTTCTTGCCCGGCTACTACTCGGATGCGGCGACGATCATCCGCAAGTCGAAGGAGCTCGGTATCAAGTCGGTGTTCCTCGGCGGCGACGGCTGGGACTCCGAGGAGCTCGGCAAGATCGCCGGCGACGCGCTCGACGGCAACTACTTCGCAAACCACTACTCGCCGCTCGAGGATCGTCCCGACGTCAAGAACTTCGTCACCAAGTACAAGGCCGAGTACAACGCCGAGCCCGATGGTCTCGCGGCGCTCGGGTACGACGCTGCGCTCGTGTTGTTCGACGCGATGGAGCGCGCACCCTCGCTCAAGGGCCCCGACCTGCGCGGTGCGATCGCCGCGACCAAGAACTTCACGGGCGTCACCGGCACGTTCTCGATCGACGAGAAGCGCAACGCGAAGAAGTCCGCCGTGATCATCAAGATCGAGGGCGGCAAGATGAAGATCGCCGCGCGCGTCGACAAGAACTGATCTCGCGGGCGTGTCCGACCTTCTCCAGACGCTGATCAACACGCTCGCCGTCGGCGGGCTGTACGCGTTGATCGCGCTCGGCTACACGCTCGTTTACGGCATCCTCCGGTTCATCAACTTCGCCCACTCCGACATTGTCGCGTGGGGCGGCTGGATGGCGTTTACCGTCGCGAGCGGGCTCGGGTTCCTCGCCGGGGAATCGTCGCTGGGCATGCCGCTCGTCATGCTGCTGACGATGGGGATCTGCGCCGCGATGGGGGTCACGATCGAGCTGCTCGCCTATCGTCCGCTGCGCAAGGCACCGCGCCTCAACGTCCTGATCACCGCGATCGGCGTCTCGCTGTTCCTCCAAAACTTCGGGCTGCTCGATCACCTCCCCGGCGTCGCCAGCTCTCGGGACGTGTTCCCGTTCGGCAACCGTCCGTCGACGATGAAGGCGCTGCTGCCGAACAGCGTGATCGCCGAGGTCGGCGACGTCCAGATCCGGCTCTACGACGTGCTGATGATCCTGCTCGCCGTCGTGCTGGTGTTCGCGCTCGAGCGGCTGGTCTACAAGACGAAGCTCGGTCGCGCGATGCGCGCGGTGTCGTTCGACGAGCGCACCGCTGCGCTGATGGGCATCAACGTCAACGTCGTGATCTCGGTGACCTTCGCGATCGGCTCGGCACTCGCGGCGGCCGGCGGCTTGCTGTTCGCGCTGCGCAACGACCTGCGGATGACCGCGGAT
>JBBQJJ010000254.1:0-12584 GCA_038325805.1 Haliangiales bacterium | reverse complement strand
CTTCTCGATCGCCGCCTCGGTCTTGCACTTCGGGACGGTGATCGCGTCCGAGTCGGCCGATTTCTGCACCAGCACGTCGTACTTGCCACCCCGCGCTCGGACGAGTCGGACGTGCCGCGACTTGTCGGCCTTGTCGTAGAGGATGACGCCGTCGAAGTGGTTCTTCTCGCCGGAGACGCAGCCGGTCACCTGCATCTCCCAGGTCCCGAGCGCACCTCCGGTCGCCTTGAACGAGCCGCTCGGCTTGGTCGCCTCGTTTTCTGACGACGTCGCCTCCGCGCTCGAGTCACCACCGCGCGACGCAACGTGCCGGTACGCGAGCCATCCGCCGACACACAGGACTACGGACAACACAGCGCCGGCGATCTTCTTGAAGTCCATCGTGAGCCTCTTTCTGGTGAGTTCCCCGGGTAGGGTCTTGCCTGCGGGTTTGTGACGAAACAATCGACACGACCTCGGCGGCGCGTGGCAGGAGGCTGGTTGCCGGCGCGGGCGCGTGGAATAGGCCGGTCGGGTTAGCCGTACTTCGCAGCGATGACACGTGCGGCCGATCAGCCGAGACTTTTGCGCCGGCTGGCCGTGGTCTCTGTCTTGATGCTTGCCGCGGGAACCACCGAGGCTTCGGACCTCGACGACACCGCGCGCTTTCTCGCCGGCAAGGGCGTCGCGTGGACCTCGACTCTCGCCGACCAGTCTCACACCGAGGCCTACACGGACTACGCCGCGCAGATCGCGTCGGGCTGGAAGCAGTTTCAGGCGCCAAACCTCGAGCGCATGCGGACCTGGTCGAAGAGTCACGTTCCAGCGAGATACTCGACGGTGTTCTATCCGTTCGGCGGACCCGATATCGGTAACGCGCTGGCCTTGTTCCCCGACGCCGACTCCTACGTGATGTTCGGCCTCGAAGCGCCCGGGGCGATTCCGGATCTGCACGCGCTGGACGGGCCAGCGATCAGCGCCGGCTTGAACGAGCTCAAGGCGTCGCTGAGCACGATCTTCCAGGTGAACTACTTCTTCACCAAGGCGATGGAGAAGAAGCTGGGCAAGGGTTCGTTCAATAGCGTGAGCGGCCTGCTCCTGTTCTTCCTCGCCCGGAGCGACTGCGAGGTGACGAAGGCGAGACTCGTTGCGATTCGCGACGGCGCTGTCGTGCAGGGAACCGCAGGGATCCCCGGCGTCGAGATCACGTTCCGGCGGAATGGCGGCAAGGACCAGACGATCCGCTACTTCATGGTGAACGTCGCGGACGCCTCACTCGCAAAGAGCTCGCGGGGGTTCGTGCCGTACCTCGAGAGTCAGCACTTCGTCACGATGATCAAGTCGGCGTCCTACCTGATGCACAAGGACAAGGAACCGATCCGCTTCGACCAGATCCGCTCGCTGATCCTCAGCCGCAGCGACTTCGTCGTGCAGGACGACTCGGCCGTGCCGCTCAGGCTGTTCGCGCGCGACACCTGGAAGCTGCAGTTTCACGGTCGCTACGAAGCGCCGACGCAAGAGTTCGTGAAGCACCTGCAGAAGGACTTGAAGGTCGAGTTTCAGAGGAACTCGACGGGAAAGCTCCCGTTCAGCTACGGCTACGCCTACAGGCAAGGCGAGTCGAATCTGATGACCGCGGAGCGAGCTCGGTAATCGAAAGGATCCGGAATGTTCATCAGGGCGAGACAACTGTGCTTGGCGGGACTGTTCAGCTTCAGCTCGTCGGGGTGCTCCGACCCAGCGAAGGCCGCGGTCGAGATGGAGGACATGATTCCCACCGCGAAGGCGATGACGATCTACAGCGCCGGAGGAAGCGTCGTCTCCGGGGCGATCGACTCGTCCGTGTTGGCAGGTCGGAGGCTTCGTGTGCCGGCGTCCGCGGCGACGATCCACCTCTCGCAGCATGATCAGAGCCTGAAGTGGTTCACCGTTCAGACTCTCGAGACCAAGAAGGACAAGGACCCACCGACGCACAAGTTGATCGGGCTCCCTGCCCTCGGCCCGGGTGAGCTGAAGTTCAACTACGGGTTACCCGATGTGACCTGGACGCTGAAGTTGAAGGCGGAGATCCAGAGCGCGAAGTCCGTGAACCTCCAGCTCCTGGCCATGATCAACATGAACGCCAGCGAGCCCTACAAGGGGTGCGACGTCACCCTCGTCTTGAACAACGCGGTGAGCGTGGAGAAGCTCGCCGCGTCCACGTTCAAGCTGAGCTCGTTCGACCTCTATCCGCATCGCAACATCACGTACAACCTCGACAGCAAGGTCGTCGACTACTCGTTGATCCGCGAGTGGAACGCCTACGCAGGCAAGGACGAGGTCCACGTCCTGATGCAGGTGAAGAACCCGTTCACGGTCGACCTGGACCAGACCAGCAGCTCGATCGAGGCCAACGACATCATCGTCGAGGCAGGCACCGTCGACGGCCAGAGTGGCCAGGGCGCCGTGATCTCGTTGCCAGCCGGTGTCGACGATACGATCTCCACCTTCCGCTCGGTCAAGATCACCGAAGCGACGGACAAGCGCCCGCTGCCGTTCAATCACAAGATCTCCTACGACATCATCAACCGCTCCGATCAGCCGAAGACGCTCAAGCTCGTGACCACGCGCGTCCTCGGCAACGAGCACCGCTCCGTCTATCACTACACGACGCCACCCGACGCCACGCCCGAGAACACGCTCGTCTGGATCCTCACGCTCGAACCCAACGCGACGCGCACGCTGGAGTTCGACTACGACGCCGATATCAAGGACGTCGAGGGTGAGGACGGCTTCGAGAAGGGCGGCTGATCGACGCGATCAGTACCCGAACGCCGCGCCCGCTCGCCTGTTGCGGCTCGTGATCAGCGAGGCACACATCCTCGGCGAACGTTCGTTAGGACGACGGTTATAGCGAGATTCGTTATAACAATCGTTATAACGATTACGCTTGGGGGGGTCGCGAGGGCGCGGAGGCTGTTCGCGGGCGTCATCCTGATTCCGAGTGCGTTGACGTTCCGTTCGTCCAGCTCGGACAGCGAAGGACCGTTGTCGGTCCAGCGGCGGCACGATCCTCGCAAACCTGTCCCCGATGACAGCGAACACCGAGGCCATCCATGCCGAGCTACTGACCGGCGCTGAGTCGAGCCTCCGCTCGCGCACAACCGTTGCGGCGTGGCCGGCCGACTCCGCGATCATCAGTTCCGATAGCATGCGTGCGACCGCACGGTCGCCGATGTTCGACGTCGGGGGCGCGACCGTGGTGGGCGCCGGTGACGCGACTGGGTATTCGAACATGTACCGCCGCAGTCAGCGATGCGCTGGTTGCTCGGTCGGGGCTGCCGAAACGTTCGCGATGGCGGCCGTTGTCGCGAGGGCTCAGTGAGCGCCCCCATCGCGGCGGGCGTGGATCGTGGCGTGGAGCTATTCGGCGTGCGTCTGCTCGGTGTCGATGAGCAGAATCTCCGCAAGCTGTTGTTTACGGTCGGGCTGTTCGTCGCGCTCTACGCGGTCACCAAGCTGCTGGGAGTGGTCACGCGCGCCGTGCGAGGGCACGCCGCGAGACGGGTCGCATTCTGGACGGGACAAGGCACCAGCCTGGTGATGTTCCTTGTCGGAGTGGTCGGGTTCGTCTCGATCTGGTTCGACAATCCCGTGCGACTCGCGACCGGTGTCGGGTTGATCGGTGCCGGTCTCGCGTTCGCACTCCAGAAGGTGATCACGAGCTTCGCGGGATACTTCGTGATCCTCCGAGGCAAGACCTTCAACATCGGTGACCGCATCACGATGGGTGGCGTCCGCGGCGACGTCATCGCGCTCAGCTTTCTCCAGACCAGCATCATGGAGATGGGGGAGCCACCGTCGATGCAGGACGCGGATCCGAGCATCTGGATCCGATCCCGCCAGTACACCGGGCACATCGTGACCGTCAGCAACGCGCAGATCTTCGAAGAGCCCGTCTACAACTACACGCGAGAGTTCCCGTACATCTGGGAGGAGATCGTCCTGCCGATCGCGTTCCGTGACGATCGCGCGCTCGTCGAGACCATCCTCCTCGAGGTCGCGAGCAAGGAGACCGTGGCGATCGATGAGCTGGGGGAGCCCGCGCTCGCTGCGCTGACCGAGCGGTTCGCGATGCGGCGCACCGAGGTCGCGCCGAGGGTCTATCTGCGGATCACGGACAACTGGATCGAGCTGACCGTCCGGTTCCTCTGCAAGGACCACGATATCCGCGGCCTGAAGGATCGGATGAGCCGCGAGATCATGGCGAGACTCGACGCCGCGAACATCGGCATTGCGTCGGGCACGTACGAGCTTGCCGGGCTACCGCCGGTGCGAGTACGCCTCGAGTCGTGAGTGTTCTGCCGTCACGCCTCGAAAAGGGTGGCGACATGACGCGCGATACACGCACGCCGATCCGGTGAACCGATCGCGGCACAATCGTCGAGCAGCGCGTGCAAGCGCTCGACGATCCGTGGCGTGGATTTTCCGTAGTGCGCGATCTCTCTGGTCGCGAGGACGAGAAAGTCCTCGTAGGTCGGGCTCGCGAGGATCAGCCTCGGGACCCCGTCGACGTCGCATCGACCGGGGCTTGGAAACGCGCGGAGCGTGAGCCTGCGGAGGATGTCGTGGAGCTGGTCGAGTGCCTGGACGGCCGTGGTCGGGTCATTGATTCCCGGCGACAGCGCTCGCAGCGCGATATCCGCGAGCTGCCGCATACCGCACCCTGGATCCTGGCCCGGCGTCCGCTCCTCCTCAAACGTGAACGAGTCTTCGAGCGCCCCTGCATCCACATCGGCGGTCCACACCCGAGCCAACAGGGCGCCGGTCACCACGAACTCGCCGATCCGCGGCACGGTCTCGACCGATGCGCCGGCCGAGCACGCGAGCGCGTAGAGCCGATCGGCGGCGATCGACGTGATGACACCTGGCGTGCCGCGCAGGTAGACGAGCTGAACGGGCGGGCCCGCCGGAGGTGTTACGGCGGGAGACCCGTTCTCACCGAGCCGATCGGGATACACCACGTCGATGCCACGTCTGGTCTCATCACCGACGCTGGTGAGCAGGCTGATCGCCCTCACCGCGTGCGCCATCCGGTGGATGTAGTTGATGAACACGCCGACACTCCCGAGCACCAGCACGAGCCCGACCCACGTCGCGAGCCCCGGGACGAAGGACGGAGGGCCGAGACGAACCTGCGACAACACCGCGATCGAGTAGACAAACGTGCCGACGAACGCGGCCATCGTCCACTTCGTCGTGCCGCCGTGCAGGAACGTCCGGATGACGCGCGGCGAGAACTGCGTGCTCGCGAGCTGGAGCACGAGCACCGTGATCGAGAAGACGAGCGCCGTGAACGTCAGCATCGACGCGGTGATCACCGACAGCAGGTGCTGCGCGGCGTCTGGCCCGCCATCGAACAGGTACCAAGCCTCGTGGGTCTGCGGCAGCTGGTGGTCGACAGCGATCAGCACGACCGCCAGCAGCAACGCGACACCGGCGCCGAACGCCGGCACGATCCACAGACTGGTCTGCCAGCGGTCGCGGAACTTCGAGAGTTGCATCAGCCGAGCACGGGCATGCTCGCGAGGAGCTCCGCGAGGTGGCGATGCGGCTTGCGAGAGCGGAACCCGTCGACGCTCGTCCCGAGCAGCGTGATCTCGGTGTTTGGTGACACGGCCAGCTGGTGGTAGTGCCGGTGATCGAGCACGTGTTCCGGTGGACTCACCGGTCGACCGTACCTCGACTTCGCGAGCGAACCCATCAGGCCTGCGGCGGTGGGCCCGGCATCTGGCCCGGCATCTGGCCCGGCATCTGGCCCGGCATGGGAGCCGGCTGCGTCATGATCATCGTCCGACAGCGATCGCAGCCCCACCCGTTGGATTCAGGGATCCACCGACCAGGTCCCCGACAGGTCGCGCAGAACGGGCCACCTTGGAACTGTTGTTGAGGAACGATCTTCGAGGGCAACACCGCGACGATGATCCAGCCGATCAGGCCGAGGAACATTCCCAAGATCAGTCCGAGTCCGAGGCGTCCTTTCGCCTTGCCGATCGCAGCACCGATTCCTCCCGCTACGAGCATGCCGATCAAGATAGGGGCGATCGGTGGGAGGGGTTGACCGGCGAGGGCGACAAGGGGGTTCGTCATATTCCGTAGATCAGGATACCTCGGCTTGGGCCGGCTCCGAAGAAGTCGCGACATGCGCGTCGCGGTCGTGGTCCGAGCCGAGTCGCAAGTCCTGAAAGTCGCGCGCGGCACATGTCTTGCTGAGCACGCGCGTGATGAGGAGCAAGCAGGGCATCGATCTCGATACGAGGATCGCGCCGTGAAGGCCGTGCTCGTGCTCGTGCTCGCCGGATCCACCGCGTGGGCGAACCCACCAAACGCGACGCCACCGATCGACCAGCCGATGGTGGTCCATGTCAGGTCACAGAAACACGAGTCGACCGCGACGCTGCTGACGCTCGCCGGGATCGCGATTCCCTTCGTGCTCACGTACCTGACCTACGAGCCCAACACCGACAATCCGGTCTACGCGCCGATCGGCGGCCTCACCGGGTTGGCGTTGCCGGCGATGGGCCACTGGTACTCCGGTCGGGTCGGCACGTACGGCATGTTGCTGCGGCTCGGCGGCCTGATGTCGGCGATGGTCGGCCTGTCGTACCTCGACGACGCCGATCGCTGCGCGCGAGGCGAACAGGTGACCGACGGCTGCCACGCGAACGATCGCAGCACCGGTCGAATCGCGATCGGGATCGGCCTGGCGACGTGGGCGAGCTCGTGGGTCTACGACGTGCTGTCTGCACGTCGCGAGGTCCGGCGGTTCAACCGGCGCACGACAGTTCACATCATGCCGATCTTCGCCCGGGAGACCACCGGCGTCTCGCTCGGCGGTTCGTTCTAGCGAGGTCAGGAGAGCCACTACTTCTCGTCATAAGGCAGCCGTGGGACTGTCGCCTCGCATGCGGCTGCGCGACATCCCCGACGTTCCCGAGGGCGCGGTGCGTGCGTACAACCTCGCCGGCGTCCCGCCGCCCGAAGGTTCTGCACGGGTGATCGGCCGCGCCAGGGACCTGATCGTCGCCACCGGCAAGACCACGGTTGCCGTGTATCGCGCGCAGCGCCTCCGCAAGCTCCTGCATGTCGACGGTGAGTTCGAGGCGGTGTTCGCCAACGGGATCGTGATGCTCGCCGTGGCGCGCTTCGGCGCGACCGAGCTCGTGCGGTGGGACATCGCCCGCGGATCGCTCCACACGATCGGGTTCGTCGACGAGGGTTGCTACTACCTCGCGGTCGATCCGACCGCATCGCGCATCGCGTTCTACTCGCAGCGGGACGAGATCGTGGTGTGGGACGGAACGACCGGCGATCTGCTGTGGTCCCGGGCGATCACCGACGAGGTCAACGAGCACGACCTCCCCACGCACGAGCTCGGCTTCGATGGCGATGCCGTCGTGCTCTACATGCACAGCTACGATCGCGACGATCCGCTCTACTCCCTCGCCGCGATTCGCGTGACTGCCGATGAGCCGGTGACCACGCAGGAGGGCCACTCGGACGATCTATCCGACGTGCCGTGGTACGCGCCGCCCTCGAGACTGCCGGATCGGGAGCTGACGAGCGCATATCAGACCTCCCTCGCGATCTCGTCGGATGGCTCGCGGGTCGCCGCACCGAGGCACGCGTGGAACATCCCGGGCGGGACGTCTGTGAGTGTCGTCGGCCTCGACGAATGGTGGGGCTCGTCGTCGTGGAGCTCCTCCGGCACGTACACGCCGGTCTCGCTCGCGTACGACGAGACCGGTGAGCTCGTGCGGATCAGCGCGGGGAACCGGCGCTGGTTCCTCGAGACGTGCCACACGCGAGCGCCGCAGGTCGCGATCGAGGGCACCGTCCAGTGCGCCGCGATCGTGCCTCGCTCGCGGCGACTCGTCATCGCGACCGCGGACGACATCCGACTCGACGATCGCGTGCTGCTCCCCGAACCCCGTGCGTGCGCGATCGCCTGCGCCGACGACGGATCCGCGATCGTCGTCGTGCTCCCCGATCAGGTCGCGGTCGTGTTCGACGGCCGCGGCGAGTCGCTCGCCACGCTATCGATCCCCTCGACGACCGCACTGGCAGTCGCGCGAGGCGGCGCCGCGATCGCGTGCATCGATCGCGAGGAGCTCGTGATCGTGCGCGGCGCGAAGATCGTGCGTGCGCCCGCTGCGCGCGGGACCGCGGCGTTCTCGCCCGACGGCTCGGTCGTCGCGTACGCGACCACCGCGTGGGGCGTTGCTGTCGTCGACGCCAACACCGGAGTGCTCCGCCACGAGCATCGCGACTTGCCGAGCCCGGTAAACGCGATCGCGTTCTCTCCTGACGGAGCCTCGCTGTTCACGCTCTGTGTCGATGGACGGATCATCGAGTGGCCGTGCTCGAGCTTCGCGGCTGAGGACGCGGTCTTGCTGACCCGCTGACCGGATCGTTCGAGCGCGCTCGCGATCCTGTCGCGATGCGCGTTGTTGCCGCTCGTCTTCGCCGGCGTCGCTGCTGCGGCGAGCGCATGCTCGTACGAGCCCTCGTTGGGTACGCTGGAGACCGATGGGCCGGCGACGGTGTCGCCCGATGGCCAGTCCGATGCCACCGAGCCAGCATGACAGCTCCGGACGGCGGCAGCATCGACTCCGTCATGTGGGGTCGGAGGCCTCACCGAGCGAAGACAAAAGATCCTCGTACCGCTTGCTACAGCGAGCGCAGTCGTTGAGAACGACAACGGAAAAGTAGTGGAGGCGGCGGGAGTCGAACTCTCCCGGGGCACCCAAGAAATCGAGCGCTTGCTGCACGCTCAACAACTTGTGTCCCGGGGAGTCCGGCCTCGTCCGTCTCCGTTTCGGGGGCTCGGGCAGAGTCTGGGCAGAATCCGGTCCTCTCCTCGGATCAGCCATGTCCGATCAGGTTCGCGCGATCTCCGTCAACGATGTCAAGAAACTTGACATGTCGACGCGCTCCGCGAGGATCGATGCATGGATGCTGCCGAACAGCTCGTGCCGATAGAGACGGAGCCGCTACCGTGGGCGGAGATCTGCGCGCGGTATCCCGATCAATTTGTCTGCCTCGTCGAAGTGGTGTCGGTCGACCTTCGCTCCCCAGAGATCCGGGCAGCGCGGGTCGTTGGCAGCGGCCTCACGCGCCGGGCTGCCTTCGATCCGATTCGTGACCGTCGGGAGCAGTACTCGCCTTGGTCCGTCCGATTTACCGGTGAGTGCACCAAGCCGCTGCGCCGCCCCACGCTGATCCTCGATGACGAAGCTCTCGAGTTCCTTTTCCCGTAGGCGCGAGCTGCTCATCGTCGAAGCGAGGATCGATGGACCTCGCGGATCGACGATCAGGCAGCTCGTGTTCGACACCGGTGCCGAGGCGACTACCCTGACCCCCGAGGTGATCGAGGAGATCGGGTACAGCCCTCGCGATGGCCACAAGCCGTCCAAGGTTCACAGCGCGATCGGCGAGGAAGAGGGCTACTGGCTGCACGTGGCCGAGTTCTCCGCGCTCGGTGTTGCGACGCCGAACTTTGCGCTCCACGTGTTCGACCTCGATCATGAGGGGATCGACGGTCTGCTCGGGATGAATTTTCTCCGGCACTTCAACTTCGAGGTCCGGCCGGCCGAGCAACGCATTCTCGTCGAGGTGATCAATTCATGAAGGACAACCGGCGGTCGATACGACGCTGCTGAAGCCCCACATCGATCGGCGTGGGTTCTACAGGTGGTGCAGCAGGACGGCCTCGATCTGTCCGCGCGGTCGCGCTCCGACGATCTGGTCGACGACCTTGCCGCCCTTGAACACGAGCAACGTGGGGATCGAGCGAACGTCGTAGCGCTCTGCAACGGCCGGAAGGACGCAACCTTTCGGTTACTCTTTGGCACCGACGCCGAGGGCTGGGTTGAGCGCGCCATGTGCGCGTTTCTCTTTCTCCTCGCTGTAGCGGGTATTCAGCACCTCGACGTTGTCCCGGAGCAGGAGCGTGAACCGGAACAGCTCCTCCATGACGTCGACCACGCGATCGCGATAGCTCGAAGGCTTCATCCGGCCTTCTGTGTCGAACTGGTCGAACGCCTTGGGCACTGACGACTGGTTTGGGATGGTGAACATCCGCATCCAGCGACCGAGCACGCGCAGCTGATTGACCGCGTTGAACGACTGGCTTCCGCCGGACACCTGAAGGACGGCGAGCGTGCGTCCCTGCGTCGGTCGCACCGCACCATCGCTCAACGGGATCCAGTCGATCTGGTTCTTGAACGCAGCAGTCATCGCGCCGTGTTGCTCAGGCGTGACCCAGACGTGGGCCTCCGACCACACGGTGAGTGCACGCAACTCTTCACCTTCGGCAGATCGAACGACGACCGATCGAACACAGGCAACCCACGCGGATCGTACGTGCGCACCTCGGCACCGAACGCTCGCAGTACGCGCCCGCACTCCTCGCTGAGGTAACGACTGAAGCTCCTCTCCCGAAGCGAGCCGTACAAGATCAAGATCCTCGGCGCATGGGTGCTCGGCGCTTTCGCAAGCGTCGCGACGGTCGTGGTCGGATCGTGGCCGGGGAGGTCACCGTCGATGTGGTCTGCGGGTTCGGTCATTACTTCACCTGGCTCAACTGGACGTCTCAGTCCGGCCTCGACGGTACGTTCTCGATCCCATCGGTGCCGCGTGGAAAGGTGGTGTGCAGTCGTTGGGGTTGGTGGGGAACAGCTCCGTGATCGTCACGCCCGCGCCGACGACGGGGCTGCCATCGGGGGCGAGCACGCGGCCGCGCAGCGTCGTGCCCTTCAGCGGCTGGACGAGCAGCTGCACCGTGACCGGTGTCTGCGCGACGTGCTGCTGCGTCAGCTTTACCGTCGTCGTGCCGGCGTACGGACCCTCTGGCGCCGTGACCTCGAGCCTGGCGCCGACATCCAGATCCTCGACGCAGGCGATGCCGCGCGCGTCCGTGGAGAAGGTCGTCCCCGACGCAAAGCCACCGCCGTGGTCCCGCATCAACGAGACGGCGGCGCCGGCGACGAAGCGGCCAAGGGCGTCGATGATCTTGACGTCGGTGCACGTGCCAGTCATGACGCTGCCGCTGATCCCGACCGCGCGATCCTAAAGGGGCTCGCCCGGCGTGTAGTCCCATTCCTCGACGAGCGTCAAGGGCCAGGGCGAGGACGCGCATGGAAGCTCCGAAACATGTGACGCGCGAGGGTTCCAGGACGGAATAAAAAACCGTGGATCGACTGCGCATAGGTGCAGCGCGAGATGGTCTACCTCGCGCCGGACGTGGTCGTCGTGTACGACCGGGTGCAGAGCACCCCGGGAACGACGCAGACCTGGCAGCTCGCTGCGCCGACGCAGCCGGCGCTCGGCTGGCGGCATCTCAAGCCTACTTGTCGAGCGTGCCGAGCAGCTTCGCTAGCGCTGCCGGCATCTTGTCGGGCGGCAGAACGAAATCGACACAGCCGGAGGCTCGAGCGCTGATCGGCATGCCGTCGACTTCGGCCGACGTGTCTTGAGCGAATGTCGTTCCACCGCGTGCCTTCAGCTTCTTGCAGCCCTCGGTACCGTCGCCATCGTAGCCCGACATGATGATCCCGATCGCACGGGGCCCCATGGCGTCGGCAAGGGAGGCGAAGAACACATCCACTTGCTCGTTCCTCCTCGCGCGTGGCGAGATGACCTTGAAGGCATCCTTCTCGATCAGGAGATCCGTGTCGGGAGGACACACGTAAACGTGATTGGGACGGATCGGCATCGCCTCCAATGCGACCCGGACGGTCATCTTGGTGCAGCGCGCGAGGATCTCGGCCAGCTGACTGTTCGCAGTGGGAACGATGTGCGAGATGACGACAAAGGCCATTCCGGTATCGCAGGCCACGGCGGACAAGAACTCACGATAGGCGTTCAGGCCACCAGCCGAGCCGCCGATGCCCACGATGAAGTTAGCACGCGAGATTCCCATGGCTCACATCAGCTCGTTGGACTTCAGCCTGGTTCTGACGGCGAGCTTCTTCTTGTTCCCGGAGTTGTCCATGCCAACGAGTGGTTTCTGGCTGGAGGCAGTGTCGATGGGGGCCAGGTCGATGCCGTCATCACTCAAGACCAAGCGGTGAACGTCACTGGAGTGACCCATGCCACGAGACTTTACGATGTAGAGCCCGCGGATGCGGCGTTTGCCCGCATCTTCCTCGAGCTCTCTCACAACGATCCAGGTGTCGATCAGCGATGACACGCCGACCTCGCCGCTCGTGTAGTTCTGCGCCGTCGACGAGACCAGGCTCGTGAAGAACCCTGTGATGCCCCGGGATTTCATCAGGTCGATCATGCGGGTGACCATCGATTGAATTTCTCGTTGGTTCCCCTCGCCGATCAGGCTCGTCAGAGGGTCGATGACGACCGAGGTTGGTTTGAAGTCAGCGATGATCTTGTAGAGATCGAGCAAGTGCATCTCCAGGCCGAAGTAGGACGGCCTGGTAGACACGATCTTCAGGAGGCCCTTCTTGATCATCGGTCCGAAGCGAATGCCGATCGAGCTCATGTTCTGAATGAGCTGCCCGGAGGACTCCTCGTACGACAGGAACAGACAGCGCTCGCCGCGCTTGCAC
>JBBQJJ010000253.1:0-12603 GCA_038325805.1 Haliangiales bacterium | reverse complement strand
TCGCTCTTGCCGCCGCCCGCGTGCTGCGAGACGACGAGCCCGGGGACCTGGCGAAGAATGTCCGACGGCTGCGTGCGCGAGCGAAACTGCAGCGCGTCCCGATCGAGCCGCACCGACGACGCCGAGGCCGCGGGTGCATCGGAGACGATCTCGATCGTCTCGGCGCCGGATGTCTTCTCGGCTTCCTTGGTGGCCGCCGCCTCGAGCTCGGCGTCCGACAGGAAGGGCAGGATCGCAGGAGTGGGAGCAGGAGGCGGAGCCGGAGCCGGCTGTGCGAGACCGAAACCAAACAGCGTCTTGATCAGCTGAGCGAACAGATACACGGGAAACCTCACGAGCGAGTAGTCAGGTGCGGACGCACCGGGGGCGTTCCCGCGCAGGGCGGGTTCGCGAAGACGTGACGACTACGCGTTCGAAGGAGGTCCACGCGCCGACGGCTGCGTGTGGATCGAGATCAGTGCAAACGTGATCGGAGCGGGACGAGCACGCACGACGAGCTGACAGACAGGCGGGAGCGCGGGCGGAACGACCTGGAGCACGGCAACCGCATGGTGAGCAACGCCGCCGGCCTGGTGACCGGACTCGACCGGGTGGTCGATGGCGAGCCGCGAGCCGCGGCGTTCGCGCTTCTTGGCAACGTGCCGACCGTGTGCGTCGTGCTGATGCACGATCGAACCGTCGGTCGCATGGGTGTGATCGGCGTCGTGACCCGCCTCGTGAAGCGCTGGCAACCCGACGATCGCGAGGAGCCACGCCACGCTCGCGAACAGCGCGACGCGCCGGCGGCTGTTGCCGAATCCTCCCAAGGCAGAGGAGATACGACCCCGTCGCCCCTTCGGATCACCTGTCGATAACCAACGTGGAACGCGTACTTGGCGGGCATTCAACGCGCACGCGACGAACGCGATCGCACGTCTGCTGCGAAGCCCTGCACCAAGGCTACAGGAACGTCGCGAAGATGGTGCCGATCGCGAGCCCGATCAGCGCCAGTACGAGCGTACCCAGGAGCAGCTTGAGGGCGATCGCCGCGTAGGGCCGTCGCGGCTTGACCGGACGCTCGTCGATCCGCACGCGCGATCCCATCGCCATTCGCACCGGCGGGAGTTGATCCTCGGGGCGTCCGAACGGGCTTGCGGTGCCCTTCGCCTGAAAGCGCATCCGCTCGGTGTCGACGAGTGGCGTCCGGATCGCGGCCTCGCGATGCGGATCCGCAGCGCTCCGTGCCTCGAGCAAGCCAGCGCGTGACGTGACGCGTTCGCTGGAGTGCTTGGCGCGCGTCGGGATCCAGGTCTGCTCGTCTTCCTCACCGAAGGTGCCCCACTGGCGCATCGTCGTCTTGTCGTGGCGCTCGCCGAGGACCCGATCGATCGCGTGGGCGAGCTGCTTGACGTTGGCGTAGCGATGCTTCGCTTCGCACTCGAGACAACCGTGCACCACCTCGTCGAGCGATGGCGGGACGGGCCACCGCGCGCGGGTCGACAGCGGAAGCGGGCGCCGCGTCGTGATCGCGGTGATCAGGCTGGGGAGATCCGTGTCCGGAAACGGTCGAGCACCGGTGATCATCTCGTACATCACCACGCCCAGCGTGTAGATGTCGGAGCGGCCGTCGACGGCACGGCCCAGGATCTGCTCCGGCGACATGTACTCGGGCGTGCCGATCGCGTGGCCAAGCTCCGTCAACACGGCGCGGTCAGAGAGCTGGCTGTGCTCCGCGAACTTCGCGATGCCGAAATCGATCACCTTGACGAAGTCCTTCGGCTTCCGCGTGAGGAAGATGTTCGCCGGCTTGAGGTCGCGGTGGATGATGCCGAGCGCGTGCGTCTCCGCGAGCGATTCGCAGACCTGCCTCACGATCGTCAACACGGCGCGCCAGGGCAGCGGCCCGGACCGGCCGTACCGGTAGTGCAAGCTCTCGCCGTCGAGGAGCTCCATCACGAGGAACTGGGTCCCGGTCGCGCGATCTTCGCCCGCTCGATAGGTGTGCACCGTGTGCCGACTCGCCAGCCTCGACAGCGCAGCGGCTTCGCGACGAAACCGCACGCCGATCGCGGGATCGGTCGCGTGCCGTTCGTGCACGACCTTGACGGCGACCGGCACGTCTTGCCGCCCGGGTTGGATCCACCGCGCGCGATAGACGATGCCGTATCCACCTGCTGCGATCTTCGACTCGATCACGTAGCGGTCATCGAGAGTCTTCCCGATCAGTGGATCTGCGTTCATCTCCATCCCCCGCCGGCACTACGACACCCGGTATGAGATGGATCGAGCGCTAGCCCACCAGCGTCGCGATCATGGCACCAAGTCCAAGCCCCGTCGCCGCCAGACACGTCGCCCACACGACCAGCTTCAGCGCGCTCAGCGTGCGAGGTGCTGTCGCGAGCTCGACGCTCGGCTCCACCAACACCGTGCCACCGTCGATCAGCGGGCTCGAGCCGATCGCCATTCGCGTCGGAGCCTCTGCGATCGCTTCGGTACCGACCGCCCACTGCGTCGCGTAGAGCGGATGCGCGCCGGTGCGGCTCTCGAACGCGGCGTACGTGCCGGTCTCCGCGAACGGCACGCCGGTTCCATGCACGCGCCAGTTGCGCGGTGCCAGCCCCGCATTCACATCCGTGACGCACGTCCCACACAGTTGCGCCTGGATCGCGGGATCGTAGAGCTGCGGATCGAGTGCCTGCGCGACCGGCATCTCGACCATCGCGGCGCGCGGCGTGATGCGCTTCGGCTCGTCGGCCGGTGGTGGCTTGCTGGGTGACTTGTTCGGATCGTACGGCGGCTTCGCATCGACCTGCGTCAGCTCGTCCTCTTGATCGACGTCGAAGATCGGGACCGACTTCCGCCACTGGCGCTGCGTCGTGAACAGATCCTCCTTGATCGCGAGCATCTGATCGATCGCGTGCGCGAGCTCGTGGACGTCGTTGTAGCGATCCTGTGCGTCGCGCTCGAGGCAGCGCATCAGCACGCCGTCGAGCGCGGCGGGCAACGGACCACGCGTGAGCTGCGACGGCAGCGGCGGGCGACGCGTCATCAGAGCGGTGACGAGGCCTGTCGCGCCGGTGACCTCGGCGAACGGCCGGTTGCCGACGATCATCTCGTAGGCCACGACGCCGAGCGTGTAGAGGTCCGTCCGGTTGTCGAGCTCGCCACCGATCAGCTGCTCGGGAGACATGTACTCGAGCGTGCCGATCGCCTGCCCGATGCGCGTCAGATCGGTACCGTCGTGCATGTTGCTGCCCTGCAGGATCTTGGCGATGCCGAAATCGAGGACCTTGACGTAGTCCGGCGTCGGGCCCTGCGACAGGAAGATGTTTGCCGGCTTGAGATCGCGATGGACGATGCCGAGCGCGTGCGCCTCGGCGAGGGACTCGCAGACCTGACGCACGATCGACAGCACGGTGCGCCAGTGCAGCGAACCACACGCGGTGAACCGGTCGTAGAGGCTCTCGCCCTCGAGCAGCTCCATGACGATGAACTGCGCGCCGTGCGCAAAGTCCTCACCGAGCTCGTACGTGGTGACCGTGTGGCGGCTCGCGAGGCTCGACATCGCGACGGCCTCGCGGCGAAACCGCGCGCTGACCGACGGATCGTTGGTGTGTTGCTGGAGAAGCACCTTGATCGCGACGCGCTGACCCGACTCGAGCGCGCGACCGCGATACACGGTGCCGAAACCACCCGCCGCGATCTTCGACTCGATCACGTAGCGGCGATCGAGGGTCGCGCCGATCAGGTGATCGACGAGCTCGCCACTGCGGCCGCCGCACTGACCACAAAAGGTGGTCGGTGAGACGCTGGAGCCGGTGCAGGCAACACAAGTCATCGAGGTACCTTCATGGAACGAAACGCACGGGCGACGTATTCGTGTCGTGATGGCGGGCATGGCTTTGCTTCGAGAGACGGTGTGAAGAATCGAGACACCCGGTCGGGCAGGTCTCGTCGACGAGGTCGCGCCAGACAGCGGCGTTTCGTCGTTTCCGGCTCTCGTGGAGAACTACGACGGCGCGCTCGCGACGGATCGCGCCACGACCTGGCGGTATGCGTTATCTCTCGGTAACTGCTAGGTGATCCGGATCTACTCCCGCCAGGCCCTCGTGCGACGTCGCACAGCTAACTCGTGATGCAGATCTGATCGAACAAGCTTGCCGGAACGGTTGTTGAACCGGATCTCGCCGGCATGATGTGGCGATGCGCATCGTCTCGTTGCTGCCTTCTGCCACCGAGATGATCTGTGCGGTCGGTGCAACAGAACTGTTGGTTGGCATCTCGCACGAGTGTGACTTTCCGCCGGCGATTCGAGATCGCCGCGTGCTGACGCGCTCGCGGATCGATCCGCATGGAACGAGTCGCGCGATCGACACCGCGGTCCGCGAGGTGATCACGAATGCGCTCAGTATCTACGCGGTCGACGACGATGCCCTCGCCGAGCTGTCCCCCGACGTGATCGTCACGCAGGATCTCTGCGAGGTCTGCGCCGTCTCGCTCGACGATGTCCGCGCCGCGGTGGCGAGGCTCGCGCATCGCGATGACATCAAGATCGTCAGCCTCAGCCCGACGCGACTCGGGGATGTCCTCGATGATGTGGTCCGCGTCGCCGAGGCGATCGGGAGCGACCGAGGTGCGGCCGTGCGAGCGGACCTCGAGCGTCGCATCGCCGCGATCGCCTCACGCGCGACGGGACCACGACCTCGCGTGGTCAGCCTCGAGTGGATCGACCCCTTGATGATCGGCGGCACCTGGATGCCCGAGCTGATCGAGCTCGCCGGTGGGGAAGCGGTGGGGGCACGCGCCGGTGAACCCGCGCCGACGGTGACCGAGCTCGCTTCCCTGCGACCCGAGGTCGTCGTGGTCAAGCCCTGCGGCTTCTCGCTCGAGCGCACGCTAGCCGAGCGCGACATCATCGAGCGCGCGGTCGCCGGACTCGACGCTCGCATCTACGTCACCGACGGCAACCAGTTCTTCAACCGACCGGGCCCGCGGCTCGTCGAGTCGCTCGAGATCATGGCGGCGTGCATCGATCCCGAACACTTCGCCGACTTCGCAGCGCTGCACGCGCCGGTGATCGCGCGCCTCAGATGATCTGCTGCGCGAGGTAGTTCTGCTCGCCGAGCTCGCGGATCTGGTGCAGCTGCGCTTCGATCCAATCCACGCCGGCCTGCTCGGAGACCAGGATCTCGACGAGGAGCGCCTCGGTGCCGTTGTCACCCAGCTGGCGCGCGAGGGCGATGCCGGGCTCGAGGATCCCGATCGCGACGTGCTCGAGTGCGAGGTTGGCCTCGAGCTGCTCGCGCACGGTCTTGCCACCCTGCACCGTGTGATAGCGCTGCATGTCGGGCGTGCCTTCGAGGAACAGGATCCGGTTGATCACCAGATCCGCGTGGCCGCGTTCGTCCTGCGCTTCCTCGCGGAACTTCGACGCGAGGCGCACGTAGCCCCAGTGCGCGCAGGTGCCTGCGTGGAGTGTGTACTGGTTGATCGCCGTCAGCTCGTTGGAGAGCACGTCGCCGAGGACCGCGAAGATTTCGTCTTTACCGCGCACCCGCGCACTCTACACGGACTTGAGCGCCGGCACGACCGTCGGCTTGCCGTGGACATCGAGTGCCACCATCACGAACCGGCCTGTGGTGCCGAGCTGTCGATCCCCGGTGAGGAGATCCTCGGCGTAGAGCTCGACCTCGACGGTGATCGACGTCGACCCCGTCGCGATCACCGTCGCGATCAGCTCGACAAGCTGGCCCTGCCGCACGGGGACGTGAAAGTTCGTCTTCTCGCTACTCGCCTTGTCCATCAGCGCGAGCGCTTCGCCGCCGAACAACGTGCCGTAGTGATTCGTCTGTTGCGGAAACACGACCTCGATCAAGCGGGCTTCGACGATCTGACCCGGCGCGATTTGTTCGACCATGACCGCAGGATACTGACCTGCGAGTCTTAGAGCCGGCTGGCGATCACCAGGATGAGGACGAGGCCCAGCACGAGCGCCAGGCCCCAGACGATCCGGCGCACCAGCACATCGCGCGACTGCGATCCTGCCATGTCGTAGCCGGCGCGAACGTCGAGCATGCTGCCGCGCGGCGGGGTTGGCTGCTGCGCACGCCACGCGTTCGGATCGATCACGGCGAGTGCCACGCGCGGATCGGTTGGCACCATCGGTGGCTGTACGATCGGTGGGTGCAAGAGCGGCACCGGTGTGTGTGGTGGCTGCGGAATCGGCGCACCCGCACGGCGCAGCGTCACCATCTGCTGCGGCTCGAGCGGTGGAGTCTGGTTGGCCGGATACGGCTGAGCCGGTTGATACGCGCCCGCTTGATACGGTGCCGGCGTCGGCCGCTGGGGACGCTCCGGTGGGTTCACCGGCAGCGGCTGCGAATCGCGACCGTCATACCGCGCGACCGGTCCGGACTCGCGATCGCGCTTCGGCAGCTGCAGCGATTGCCACGCCGTCGGATCCGCGGCTGGATCTTTCGGTGTCAGTGGCACCGGCTGCGAATCGCGATCGCGACGAACGACATGTGCCGGCGAGCTCTCGCGCTTGGCACGCAGCTCCGGTTTCACCGGGATCGCCGGCGAGCTGCCCTCCCGACGGATGATGTTCGGGCCCACGTCCGGAGAAATCACCGGTCGGCTCTCGCGCTTCGCACGCGGCTCGGGCGGCGGCTCGCTGCCGCGACGTGCACGCTGCTCGACGTAACTCTGCGGCGGCGTGCCTCGCTTCGCGCGAGGCTGCGCGAACACCGTCGCCTCGCTGTCGATGATCACCGGCACGGGCGTGTGCAGCTTGACCGTCTTGCTGTCGTGGACGGGCGTCATCAGGCGATCGAGATCCATCGCGAGCTCGTTGACGTCGTCGTAGCGATGCTGCGGTTCACGCTCGAGACACTTCAGGAGGATCTCCTCGAGGCCTGCGGGAACGCCGCGCACGCCGAGCGGAGGTGGCGCCTGCGTGAGCAGTGCCGCGAGCATCGCCGTCGGGCTCGACGCGTCGGAGAACGGGCGACGGCCGCAGATCATCTCGTAGAGCACGATGCCAAGCGTGTAGATGTCGGTCTTGCCCGTGCACTGCCCGCCGACCATCTGCTCGGGCGCCATGTAATCGAACGTGCCGATCATCTGACCGGCCTGCGTGAGCTCCGACGAGTCGAGCTCGCTGTCTTGCATGATCTTCGCGATGCCGAAGTCGAGCACCTTCACGAAGTCGGGGTTGCCATCCTTGGCCTCGAGGTGAATGTTCGCCGGCTTGAGATCGCGATGGATGATCCCGAGCGAGTGCGCTTCCGCGAGCGAGTTACAGACCTGCCGCCCGATGGCGACGACGCGCTCCCATGACAACACGCCCTTCGCGCGGAACTGCTCGTACAAGCTCTCGCCGTGCAGGAGCTCCATCACGATGTAGAGCGAGCCATCCGGCGCCTCGCCGAGCTCGCCGAAGGCCTGGATCGTGTTCGGGCAGCGCAGCTGCGAGAGCGTCGCGGCCTCGCGGCGGAACCGCGCGATCACGCGAGCATCTGCGGTGGCCATCTCCGCGTGCAACACCTTCAACGCGTACTGCTGGCTGGTCTCGAGATCGGTCGCGCGATAGATCGCACCGAAGCCACCGGAGGCGAGCCGGAAATCGATCCGGTACTGCTTGTCGAGCACCGTTCCCATGAGCGGATCGATGCGCTCGACCATCGTGCGGTCGTTGTGCTCGTCCCTGATGCGTGAGTTGCCCATAGTGTCCGCGTGCCCAAAGACCGCACTTTTGAAACACCGGTCGGTGGGTCCGGTATTCGTACTGTTGCCGGTGCTGATTATCGAACGGCTACGGCCAGATCAGGGACTTTTCGGTGCTGGGGAAGCTTCGGAGGGGCCCGGCGTAGGACCGGATCGGCCACAGGAGGGCAATCCGGCGGGGATGGGCACGCTGAACTTGCCGGCATCCAGCGACGGGTTGATCGCACGCTGATCGTCTAGCCACTCGACCAGCAGGTCGGCGTTCTCCTGGGGCGACTTGAAGCGGGTCTTGCCCGGCACCCGGTGCTTGACCTTGTTGTCGTCCTCGACGATGTGGAAATCGGTGTTCTCGACCGACCACACCACCTTTCCGTCGGGTCCTACAAGCTCTGCCGTGAGCACGTCGAAGTTGTTGCCGCGCGCATCGATCACGAGGTTCTGCACGCCCTCGGGTCCCTCGAGCTTGACGCGCTCGTAGCCCTTCGCGGCATCCCAGCTCACCGTGCCCACGTTACTGATCGTCGGCGGGATGCCCTGCGCCATGTGATGGAAGTCCTCGGGCTCGAGCTCGACCCGCAGCAGCGACGCGATCGAGCTCTTGTTGCAAGGACCCGCCAGCTGGCAGTTGTTCTGGAAGTCGACGAACGTGAAGTTGTTGCCGTCGCACGCCATGTCGACGAGCACGTCGCCGGACGGCTTGAGCGCGTTGAACCGGACCTGCTTCGCCGTGGTGCCCATCACCCAGACCGTGCCCTTCGCGCGATCCTTGCCGAGCCAGTAGTCCATCAGCGTCTGGACCTTGAACGACGTACGCGTCTTCCGTGCGGCATCGAGCTTCGCGACGACTTGCTCGACGGTGGTCGCAGAAGGCGGCTGCGGATACTTGGAACCACCGCCAGGACAGGCGGCGAGCAGTAGTGCAGCGAATGGCGCGAATCTCATCTCGAACGTCATAACCCGAACGCGCTTCCGAAACCTTCCCGCGATGCGGGCATGCACGGGTTCGTTGCGCGACGTCTCGGTGACTTTGCGCGAACGGTTTGCCGTTCCCGGTGCGCACGCGCACGGTCGGCGTTACCGTGGCGACCACATGTCGAAGGTGATTCCACACAACTGGGAAGTGCCCCAGGTGTTCCGCGACCGACTCGGAGCGAACGCCGGCCGCCAGCGCTCGATGCACCACGAAGGGCACCTGCTGATCATTCTCCACGAGCCCCCGAAGGCCAACGTCGGTGAGCGGGTCGCACGGATCTACTGGCGCAAGCCCGACGGCACGTGGAAGTCGACGGGCTCGGGGTCGACGAACATCGCCGCGATGCGCGCCCACGTCGAGGAGTACCAGCAGGCGGAGGACGCGTTGGAGGCGCGCGCGGCCGTCGCGAACAAGTCGACCGACTGGTTCAACTTGATCCACGACACCGCACCGCTGCTGCGCGCCGCCCGCGGCATGCACGCTGCACTGCAGGAGGCGCGCGAGCATGCGAAGACGGACCAGGGCGTGATCTCGTTGCGCGACAACGCGCAGGACATCGAGCGCACGCTCGAGCTGATCCACAACCATGCGAAGAGCGGTCTCGACTACGCGATCGCGAAGGGCACCGAGGACGCGGCCAAGAACTCCGAGCACGTCGTCGAGTCCGGCCATCGCCTCAACCTGATCGCGGCGACGTTCCTGCCGATCACCGCGCTCGGCTCGCTGTTCGGCATGCAGCTCGAGCACGGCCTCGAGCACGACCATGCACCGTACGTGTTCTGGGGAGTCGCGGCGATCGCGTTCCTGCTCGGACTGATCGTCCGCGCCACGCTCCCCAAGGCCCAAAAGACCTGAGGTCAGATCGGGTCCGACCGGATCGACTACGGCGTGATCGGCCCGTACGCCGGCACGTCGATCCGCCACAACCCGTCGACCCGCACCAGGTCGATCCGCGCCCCACCGGCGATCGACGCGATGTAGACCACCGCGCGCTCGCTCTGCTCCTCGACGACCGTGATGTCCGTCGGGGCGACACCTTCGAAGTTGCCGATGCTGAGCAGATCCTTCGGCTGGTAGCGAACCGCGGCACCGACGTAATCAGTGGCGATCTTGGCTCCGCTCTCGAGCCGCGCGCGGGTCGATGGCGAGAGCAGCGCGAACACCGTATCGCGATCGTTCGCCTTCGCCGCGGCGATGAAGTCGCGCACGGCAACGTCGGGCCCGGCCTCGTTGACGCGACAGCTGCGACCTGCCACGGCGACGGCAACCGCCATCGCGGCGAGCGCGCTGGTGACGCCGGCGAGCGTCGAGCGTCGAGAGCTGAGCGCGAGTGCCATTACGCCTTGGCCACCGGTGGACGCCAGAGACCGAGGCGCTTGTGGACATCGGCCATGGTGCGCTGCGCGATCTCGCGGGCCTTGACGGCGCCCTCGACGAGCACGTCGTAGACGCGCTGTGGATTTGCGACCAGCTCGGCGCGGCGGTCGACGAACGCCTTGAAGTGCTCGGTCATGTTGTCGGCGAGCTTGCCCTTGCAGTCGACGCAGCCGATGCCCGCGGTGGTGCAGCCTTGCCGGACCCACGCGTTGTCGGCCTCGCTCGAGAAGATCGTGTGCCACTGTCCGATCGTCGGACAGTCATCCGGGTTGCCCGCATCCTCGCGCATGATCCGCTTCGGATCCGTAGCGCAGCTCGCGAGCATCTTGCGCAACTTCTTGTCGTTGCCGAACACCGTCATCGGGATGTGATTGCCGACCGACTTCGACATCTTCTGCTTGCCGTCGGTGCCGAGCACCTTGGGTACGGTGGTCAACGCGGGCTGACACTCGGGGAACGTCTTGCCGTAGCGATGGTTGAACTTGCGTGCGATGTCGCGCGCCAGCTCGAGGTGCTGCAGCTGGTCTTGCCCGACGGGAACCAGCTCCGCGCGATACAGCAAGATGTCCGCCGCCTGCAGCACCGGGTAGTCGAACAAGCCGACGTTGATGTTCTCGGGTTGGTGCTCGCTCTTGTCCTTGAACTGCGTCATCCGCGACAGCTCGCCGAACCCGGTCACCGAGTTGAACACCCAGCCGAGCTCGGTGTGCTCGGGCACCATCGACTGCACGAACACGATCGACCGCTGCGGATCGATGCCCAGGGCGAGCAGCTCGATCACCATGTCGAGCACGCGCTTCGGCATCTCTTTCGGATCGTGCGTGTCCGACGTGATCGCGTGGTAATCGACGACGCAGTACATCTTGCGGTGTTCCGGGTATTGGTCTTGCAGCGCCACCCAGTTGCGAACTGCACCCAGGTAATTACCCAGATGAAGCTCACCGGAGGGCTGGATCCCCGAGAACACCGTTTTCATCGGGGTTTTGTGTACTTGTGACGCCCTACCCCGTCAACTAGACTCTGAGCCAGTTGGGTTTTTCTCGTCGAAAATCCAAGGAGAGTGCGCATGCGGATGAAAACTTTGCGGAGGATCGCCGCGATCGGTGTCGCGTTCGCCACGCAAGCCTGTGTTGTCCGTGAAGCACCACCCGTGAACGCGGGTTACTACCCATCACGCAGCGGCCGGGTCGGTGTCGGTGTTGCCACACCACAACCGTATGCGGTGGCGACGATGCCGCCCGATCCGCTGTTCGAGCAGATGACCGCGTCGCCCGGTATGGGCCACGTCTGGATCGATGGCTCGTGGCACTGGAACGGATACGAATGGGTGTGGGTCAGCGGTCGCTGGGAGCAGGACCAATCCGAGCACGTCTACGTCCAGCCGTACTACGACTACTCGGGCGACACGTACATCTACACGCCGGGCTACTGGGCCTCTCGCGATCGGTTGCCGCGCGGATCGGTCGTGCGCGATCACCGCGATGGTCGTCCGTCGGTCGTCGCACCGCATCCACGCCCGTCCCGTCCGCCTGTTGCCACTCCTCCGCACGATCCATATCGTCCACTGCCATCTCGTCATCCGGGTGGTCGCGACATCGTCGGTCCCGGCGACGCAGGTCCGATCACGGCACCGCGCCCGACCTACGATCTCAACGGCGGCGGGACCTATCGTCCCTCGCGACCGACCAACCGTCCGCCGGCGCCGACCGACGGTGGCTATCGTCCGAACGGCGGCTATCGCCCGCCCGCTCCGACAGCACCTCCCGCGACCTATCAGCCACCGCAGCGCGATGTCGGAGGGATGCCGTCGACGCCCATGAATGGTGGTGGGCCGGTTCCCGCGGGTGGCTACGGTCCGTCGCCGGCACCGATCTATAACCCGGCCAACCGCGGCCCTGCGCCGGGCTACGCTCCGCGCAATCCACCGACGGCCCCACCGGCGCGGAGCGTAGTTCGGCTGCCGCCGGCACGCACGGCTCCGCCACAAGGTGCACCCGCGAGGACAGCTCCTCCGCCGCCTCCGCCTGCGCGCACGGCACCGCCGCCACCGAGCAACGCTACGCCGCCCCGGCGCAGGTAGGTACGTTACTCGACGCGGAGTGCGCGTTCGAATTCTTCGGGATTCGACGACGCGTAGATCGCGGTCTCCATCGAGATCAGCCCGGTGTTCACCAGGTCGATCAGGTGCTGGTCGAACAGCTGCATCGAGTACAGATCGCGACCCTTGCGGATCAACTCCGCGATGTCGGCGAGCCGGCCGCCACGCACGCACTCGCGGATCGTGCGGGTGACGCGGAGGATCTCGACGGCCGGAATCCGCCGGCGGCCATCCTTGCTGGCGAGCAACCGCAACGAGCAGATCGCCTGCAAGCAATCGCCGAGTCGATCGCGGATGACGTCCTGAGCGTCGGTCTCGAACAGACCGATGTAGCGCTGGATCGTCGCGACCGAGTCGGGTGTGTGGATCGCGCTGAGCACGAGGTGACCGGTCTCGGCCGCCTTGAGAGCGGTCGCCGCGGTCTCGCGATCGCGGATCTCGCCGACCAGGA
>JBBQJJ010000252.1:0-12617 GCA_038325805.1 Haliangiales bacterium | reverse complement strand
GGCGTATGCCGGGCGTTTCGGCAACTTCGGATCCGGATCGACGCCCTTGATCGTCTCGAGCCGGTCCGTCATGCCGACGAGATCGACCTGGACGTACATGTTCGGCGTCATCGCGTCGGTGATCGGCACCGTGATGACCTTGGTCGGCCCCGTGATCTCGAGCCGCTCGGTCTTGACCAGACCGCTGCGGCGCCAGCTGACGACCGCCTCTGCCGGATAGAACGGTGCCTGGATCAGGATCTCGGCCGTGTTGCCCGGCGTGTATTCCTTCTTGTCGGGGATCAACTGCACGCGCTCGAGCGCGACGGTGCGTGCCTTCGGCTGCGCGCCACCCGAGACCCAGAACGTCAGCTTGGTCTGGTTCGGCCGCTTGCGGCTGTCGAGGATGGTCGCCGTGACTTCATACGTCCCGCCCTCCTTCGTCGCGAAGCTACATGGGGTCGGATCCTTTGCCGCGGCCACCGCACAGGTCTGCGGGTCGACCTCTTTGCGCTGGTAGCGACCCTTCTTGTACTCGTAGTCGACGCGCACGGCCTTGACCTCGATCTGCGCGCCCGGGAGGATCTTTCCGTCGAGGTCGACGCCGATCACGTCGAGATCGAACGGCGTGCCCTTCTCGACGAACGGCTTCTTGCTCTTGAGCCCCACATACGCCGTCGACGGGTGCACGATCAACGTCGACGCCGCAGACCAGGTCTGCCGGTTGACGTCCGTCACCGACGCATTCGCGCTGACCTGCATCGGCATCGCCGGCTTGACGCTCAGGAAGTCGAGGTGCATCACGTGGGCACCGGACGCGTCGGTCTTGCCGGTCAAGCTCCACGTCTTCGGCGGCTTGTAGCCGCGTCCATAGACGTCTTCGTCGTCGTACGGCACGTAGTTCCACCACGGCACCCAGGTACCGAACGTGTACTCCTCGCGATTCGGCGGCGTGAAGCTCGTCGTGCTCGCGGTGACGTACCAGTTGGTCGGTGCGCCGGGCAGCGGCCCGCCGGAGTAGTACTTCGCCGTCACCGTGACATCACCGTTGCCACCGACGACGAACGGGCCTTGCGACGCGTTCGCGGAGACCTCGAACTCGGGACGACGGAACTCCTGCAGCTGGAAGCCGTGGCGATAGGTGCCACCGCCGCCGCTCCACGGATCCTTCGCCGATGCCGTGAAGTCGATCCACGCGTAGCCGAGGTTCGGCGTGCCCGGCAGCTTGAACTTGGTGTCGAACGCACCGACTGCGTTGACGGTGGTCTGGCCCTTCGCGAGCTCGTTGTTGCGCGAGTCGCGAACGACGTACGTGATCTGCGAGACGTTGCTATCGACGCCGCCGATGTCGCCGCCCTTCGCCTGATCGATGGTGCGCAGCCAGCCCTTGAGCGAGACCTCCTCGCCCGGCTTGTACATCTTGCGATCGTCGGCGACGTACCACGACAGCGTCGTGCCGCGCGCTTGCTTCACCCACGAGCCTCCGTCGCTGTAGTAGCCGCTGTGATCGGTGACGAGCGCGACGTCGTTGCCCTTGCGCGCGAGCAGGTAATGCGCGCCCTTCACGCCGCCGCTCCCGAGCGAGATCGTCGCGAGCCCGTTGTCCGCAGACTGAGCCTTCAACCCGAACGGCCGGATCTCGAGAGCCACGCCCGCCGCTGGCTTGGCGGTGCCGAGCTCGGTGGTGAACGCGACGAGATCGGTCGCATCGACATACGCGTCGACGGCGAGCTTGGTGCTCTGCACCCAGGCGATGAACGTCGGCGGCTCGTAGGCCTCCTTCCACGGATACGGCTGGACGATCGCGATCGCGTGACCGAGGCCACCCGACAGTGCCGGCGTCATGTCGACCGACGTCTCGACGAGCTCGTTCTTGCCGATCGTCGTCTTGACCAGCTGGTCGAACACCTTGGTGCCCGGCAACCGCGGCGGGTTGTCCTTGTTCCAGCGGTTGCGGAGGTAGTTGTAATAGACGTCGAGATCCGTCGCCGGATCGACCTTGTAGAGCGTGACCTTGAGCTGCTCGTAGTTGGTCGAGAAGAAGTCGAGCGTCGGCTTCGCCGCGGCGGGGTCGAGGACGACCATGCCCTGCGGCCCGAAGAACGTCGGACGCGCCTCACCGACGGTCCACGCACGCGTCTCGTCGTCGCCGAGGGTCTGGCCGAACTCGTCGACCAGGTTCTTGCTGACGGTGGCCTTGTACGACATGCGCGCCTTGGTGGCACCCATCACGTTGATCACCGAACTGGATTGCATGATGCGGAGGCCCGGGATGTCGGGCGTGGCCGTGACGAGCTGCTCTTCGAACTTCTCGCCATCGAGCGGGTTGTTAAACCGCAGCGTGAACGGCGTACCGGGAGGGCAGTTGTTCTGATAGCCGCACGTCGACTCGACCAGCTTGAGCGGCGGATACGTACGGAACGTGAACGTCTGCGGAGTCTTCGTCGGGTTCGGTCCCTCGGCCGAGGGCGTACCCGCGGGGATCGAGATGACGATCGCGGCGTCTTTCGGGAACTCCTGCGCCGAACGGAAGGCGAGCCAGCGTCCGTCCTGCTCGTTGCGCTTCGCCGCCTCGACCATCGTCGCGAGTTGCTTGCTCCGGGGATTCGCCTTCTTGTCGTCGCTGATCCCCTTGATCTCCGCATCGTCGATCTTTGTGATGGAGACGGCCTTGCCGTTCGCGGTGACGGTGATCTTCGACAGCACCGCCTGTGCGTCGATCTTTTGATCGAACAGCACGAACATCGGCACGTCGAGGTGCTGCGGTTGGTAGTCGACCGGGAACCGCGACACCATCGTCAGCGGCGGCGTCTCGAACGTGAACTTGGTAGCCGTGTCGAGAAGGTTGCCATTCGCCGCCTTGGTACCCGCCGGGACCTCGACCGTGTACGTCGTCGCCATCGGGAACCGGATGTCGGGATCGAACAGGATCGTGCGCGTGCCGAGCCAGCGCCAGTTGCCCTTCGGCTGCGGCGTCAGCTTCACCGGCGTGGTCTTTGCGGCGTCGCCCTGCGAGGTCACCGCCACCATCGGCTGGTTGAACGTGACGCTGAGCTCCGGTGCGATCGGCACCTGCCCTTCCGGCATGAAGCGCAGCACCTTGAGCTTCATCGACGCTTCGTTCGGCTTCGGCGGCAGCAGCGAAGACGCCGGCGGTGGGAACGCGGCCGTGACCGTGTTGCCCGTGCGTGGCACCGGCTGCGAGTTCGGGCGCAGTGCGAACGCTTTTTGATCCGTCGGGTCCGTCGTGATCGGCTTCGCACGCGCGAGCATGCCCTGCGCCTCGGTGTCGGACAGCTTCGTCGCCGGAGCGAGCTTGCTCTTGTCGAACGCCGGTGCGCCGAGCTTGCCCTCGGTCACTTTCAGATCGAGCCCTGGAGGCGCGTCCTTGAGCTGGACGTAGGCCTCGTCGGAGATCGGTGACGCGCTACCGACGTTCGGCGACGCGCCGCCATCGTCTTTCTTGCCGCCGCATGCGAAGGCGAAGAGGACTGCAACGAGTGCTTTGTTCATGACGCTCCTTTTCATTGGGGCTGTGGCCCCAAACCCCTTCATTGGGGCTGTGGCCCCAAACCCCTTCATTGGGGCTGCCACAAACCTCTTCATTCGACCACCAACCGATCAGAACCCCCGCGACCGAAGGTCTCGGGCATGTACATCTCTTCCGCCTTGGGCGGCGGCACCACGAAGTTACCGGGCGTCGTCGCGCGCGCGACGTACTCGTACGTGTGAACGCCTTCCCAGAGCAGCGACGCGAACGCTTCGACGCGCTCATCGCGCATGTTCTGGTGCTCGTACCAGGGGCCGTACCACCACCAGTACGCGCCGCGCGCCTTCTGCTGATTCGGGTCGACGGGGATCGGCCCGGTGACCGCGAGCGCCGGGTTCATCGGCTCGAAGCCGGCCGGCATCGGATCGACGAGCGCGACGTGGTAGCGCCGGTTCTCGTTGACCATGTTCAGCTTGACGCGAACGCGCGCGCCGGCCTTGACGTGCCAGACACCATCGGGGGTGCGCCACACGTGCTTCGGATCGTCGGCCGCTTCGTAGCGACGGGTCACCACGAAGCCGTAGTCGGCGGGCTCGAGCTTGAGGTTCGCCGGCGCGTAGGTCATGCCGATCCGGTAGTACAGGCGACCGGCGCCATCCTTCTGGATGGTCAGCGCTTGCTTGTCGTGCGTCGCGACGTCTTTCATCGGGATCGAGATCGCGAAGTAGTCGGTCGAGCGACCCTTGAATGCGCGCTCGCCGGCGTAGTCGTTCCCGAGCCAGACGCGCGCGACGAAGTCCGGCGTGGTCTTCTCGTAGGTCTGGAAGTAGCGATCCATCGCGAGCAACGCGAACGTGTTCTCCTGCGTGTTGAGCCAGCGACCGCGCTTGCGATGCGCGAGCAGTCCGGTGACGATCTTCGGGATCAGATCGAGGTCCTTCTGCTCCTGGATCAGCGACTCGAGCATCACGCTGTCGACGCGGCGATCCGAGGCGAGCAACAGATAGGCGCCGTCGCCGTACGACGTCGTGAAGTTCGCCGCACCCGCCGTCTCGCTGACCTTGTTCATCGCGTGCCTCACGATCTGCTTGCGCTCGGTCTCGACGCCCTTCTGCTGGGCGAACGCACCGAGCAACCACCCCAGCGCCTCCATGGGCGCCTTGTCGATCGCGCCGTAGTCGCGCATCAGCTTCTGGCCCTTGCCGAGATCGAGATCGCCGAGAAGCTTCCGCGTGTAGACCGCGTAGCTCGAGATCGAGAACCTGACGTCCTTGCTGTAGTACCAGGGGTAGTACCGCTCGATGGTCTTGAGGTACGGCTTCGCGCGGTTGATCATCTCGTCGGTGCCGGTGAAGCCCTTGGCCTTCGCGCGCTGCAGCGCGTTCGCGACGTAGACCGTCAGGTACGGCTCGCTCGGATGACCGCGCTCCCAGAACGTGAAGCCACCATCGTAGTTCTGCATCTGCGACAGCCGCTCGAGATCCGTCTTGACGCTGGCTTCCATCGCGGCCTGCGACGGCATGTCCTTGGTCTTGAACGCCGTCAACACGTCGCGCAGCGCGGCGATCGCCATCACACGAGACGCACGCTGCTCGGCACACTCGTACGGATACTTGACGAGGTAGAGCATCGCGTCCGTCAACGCCTGCAGGTTGGTCGACGCCGTCGTCACTTCGAGGCCACCGAACTCGGTGACCACCTTGCCCGGCAACGCGACGGGTTGTGCGACCACGCCGTTGTCGATCACGCCATAGGTCGCGAACGCTTCCGTCGTCGCCGGCGTCCACACCGGCAGCGCGAGCTCGCTCGCATCCGTGTACACTCTTTGCCCGCTCGTTCCTCCCGACGACGCGACCAGCTGGAACCGCGCCGTGCCGGCAAGTAATGCCGCCGCCGGGAACCGCACTTCGAGTCGCTCGTTCGCGGGGACGGTCAGCTCACGACCTGCACCGTCGGTGATCGACGCGTTCGAGGCTCGCACGGCAACGCGAACGCTCATCGGCGCATCGGTCTGGTTCTGCACGATCACCGGCAGCTCGAACGTGTCACCGAAGTTGAGGAACCGCGGCGGGCTCGGCCGCACCATCAACGGCAGGCGCGCCGTCAGGTTGTTCTCGCCCTTGCCGAACTGCTTGTCCCCCGCCGTCGCGATCGCGACCACGCGATAGCGCGTCAGGTTATCCGGCAGCTTGAGATCGATCGTGGCGGCCCCATTCGCATCGGTCTTCACCGACGGCGCGAACGCCGCCAGCGGATTGAAGTTCGCGCGCACCGCGATCGAGGTGTTCTGGCCGGACTCGCCGCCCTCGCTGTCGCCGTCGTTATCGAACTTTTCCGCGGCATCGGAAGGCTTGTTCTTCTTCTTCGACTCTTCTCGCTCGCCAGTCTTCGCACCCCGCGAGCGCGCTGCCAGCCCACCCTGCGGTCGCGCCACGTTGCCGCTCACCGTCGTGGCGTTCGAGTCTTCCTCATCGAGGATGCCGTCGGCATCGCGATCCGCGGTCAGGTCGCCCTGCGGACGCGCGAGCTTGACGTGACTGCGGAGGTAGTAGTCGCGCGTATCGGGATTGCGATGGCCGTAGAACGTCCCGATCGGGTTCGGGAACTGATAGCCGGTGAGCGAGAGCACCGCTTCGTCGACGACGAGCACGGTGGCATCGGCGCCCGCGACTGGACGGCCCTGCGCATCCTTGACGATCACGCCGAGCTTCACCGCTTCGCCCGGTCCGAGCTTGCTGGCGTTCGGAGTCACCGTGACCGCGAGCGTGCGGTGCTTCGGCGGGACCGCGAGATCGATCGAGCCCACCGCGTACGCGGGACGCTTCGGCAGTTTCGGATCAGGATCGCCCTTGTCGTCGAGCCGTGCGGCCATACCGACGAGATCGACCTGCACGAACATGTTCGGCGTCATCGCATCAGCGATCGGAACGGTGATCACCTTGGTAGGGCCCGTGATCGCGATCCGCTCGGTCTTGACGATCCCGGAGCGGCGCCAGCTCAGCACGGCCTCGGCGGGATAGAACGGCGCCTGGATCAGGAGCTCCGCGGTGTTGCCCGGCGCGTACTCCTTCTTGTCGGGAATGATCTGAACTCTCTCCTGCGCCACCTCGCGCGACGGCGGTTGCTCACCGCCGGTCACCCAGAACGTCAGCGTGGTCTGGTTCGGACGGCCTCGCTCGTCGACGATCAGCGCCGTGATCTTGTAGGTGCCGCCTTCCTTCGTCCCGAAGCTGCACGGCACGGCGTCCTTCGCAGCGACCACGCTGCAGGTCTGCGGATCGACCTCCGTCGTGACGTACTTGCCCTTCTTGTACTCCCAGTCGAGCCGCACCGACTTGACCTCGATCTTCGCGCCGAGCTTCGCGGCGCCGTCGATGCCGACGCCGATCACGTCGACCTCGAACGGCTGGCCTTTTTCGACGAACGGCTTCTTGGTTCGGAGCCCGACGTACGCCTGCGACGGGTGAACGAGCAGCGCCGACGACGCCGACCAGGTCTGGCGATTGACGTCGGTCACCGACGCGCTCGTGCTCACCGACATCGGGACAGCGGGGTTCGCCGACAAGAAATCGAGATGCAGGATGTGCGCGCCGCTCGCGTCGGTCTTGCCGGCGAGGTTCCACGTCTTCGGCGGCTTGTAACCGTTGTAGCCCATGCCGTCCTCGTCGTCCCCGCCATAGCCCCGCCCCCACCACGGCGACCACGTACCGAACGTGTAGTCGTCGCGGTTCGGTGGCGTGAAGCTGGTCTGGCTCGCGGTGACGTTCCAGTTGACCGGGGCGCCGCCGAGCGGCCCACCGGCGAAGTAGCTCGCGTTGACGGTGACGTCGCCACTGCTGCCGATCAGGAACGGCCCCTGGCTCTGCTGTGCCGAGACCTGGAACTCGGGGCGGCGGAACTCCTGGATCTGGAAGTTATGCGAATGCGAGCCGGTCATCCGGCCCTTCGCCTCGAGGCTGACGTACGCGTAGCCGAGGTTCGGCGTCTTCGGCAGCGTGAACTTCGTCGAGAACCCACCGACCGCCGAGACCGGCATCGAGCCTTTCCCGATCTCGTTGCCGCGCGAATCGCTGACCTTGTAGGTGAGCGATTGCACCGCGCCGTTGATGCCCCCGACGTCACCGCCCTTGCCATACTGGATCGTGCGCAGCCAGCCGGTGAGCGTGACCTCCTCGCCCGGCTTGTACATCTTGCGATCGTCGATCACGTACCAGGCGAGCTGCGTCGGGCGCTCCTGCTTGCTCCAGCTGCCGTACTCGTTCCAGTAGCCGGCTTCGTCGTTGATGAACGCGACATCGTTCCCGCGCGTCGCGGTGAGGTAATGCGCGCCCTTTACTTGCACCTTGCTCGGCAGCGTCAGCGTGGCCATGCCCTGCTCGTTCGTCGAGCCCTTGATCCCGTGCGGCCGGATCTCGAGCGCCACGCCGCCTGCTGGCTTGCCGGTGCCGAGGTCGGTGACGAACGCGATCAGCTGATCCGCATCGACGTACGCGTCGACGGCGAGCTTGGTGCTCTGCACCCAGGAGATCAGTCGTGGCGGATCGTACTTCTCGGTCCACGGATAGGGCTCGACCACCGCGATCGCGTGACCGAGGCCCGTGCGATCGAGCGCGGCCTTCAGGTCGATGTGGGTCTCGACGAGCATGTCCTTCGACGGCGCGGTCTTGACCAGCTGATCGAACACCCTCTTGCCCGGCCACGAGGGCGGCTTGTCCTTGTTCCACTGGTTGCGCATCGCGACGCCGTACCGATCGAAGTCGTTCGAATCGACCTGATAGAGCCGGACCTTGAGCTGCTCGTAGTTGGTGGTGAAGAAGTCGAGCGTCGGCGCCTTCGCCGCGGGATCGAGGACGACCATGCCCTGCGGACCGAAGAACGTCGGCAGCGCATCGGTGACCTTCCACGTCAGCGGTGCATCGGGGCCGAGGGTCTGACCGAACGTGTCGACGATGCCGCCCGAGACGCGCACGTTGTAGGTGGTGCGTGCCTTGGTGTTGCCCATCAGCGAGATCGACGAACCGCTCTGTACGACCTTGTAGCCAGGCACGTCGGGCGTGGTGGAAACCTGATCCGCCGTGAACTTGTCCTCGTCGAGCGGGTTGTTGAACGAGATCGAGAGTGGCGTGCCCGGTGGGCACTTGCCCTGATAGCCGCAACCCTCGCGAATGATCTTGAGTGGCGGATACGTGCGGAACGCGTGGGTCTGCGCCTTCGTGGTCTTGTTCGGACCCTCGGCGCTCGGCGTGCCGACCGGGATCTCGATGCTGATCTGCGCATCCTTCGGGAACGCGCTCAGCGCCCGAAACGCGAGCCAGCGACCCTGCTGATCGCTCTTGGTCAACCCGGCGACGACCGGCTTGAGGTTCTTGTCCTTCTCGATCGCCGCCGAGTCGAGCATCTCGATCTTCACCGGCGCGCCGTTCGCGGTGACCTTGAGCATGCCGAACACGGCCTGCGTGTCGATCTTCTGATCGAAGGCGAGCAGCATGGGCACGTCGAGCCGCTGCGGACCACCGCCCGGATAGCGCGAGGTCAACGACGGGGGCGGCGTCTCGAACGTGAACTTGTGTGGCGCCTTGAGCGCGTTGCCCAGGCTCGACTTCGTGGTCGCCGGAACCTCGACGGTGTACGTCGTCGCCTGTGGGAACCGAACCTCTGGATCGAACAGGATCGTGCGCGTGCCGATCCATCGCCACGTGCCCTTGGGCTGCGGCGACAGCTTCACCGGCTGGACCCCCGCGGCGTCGTCCTGCGAGGTGACCGCGACCATCGGTTGCGAGAACGTCACGCTCAGCTCGGGTGCGAGCGGTACGTTGCCCTCGGGCATCCAGCGCAGCACCTTGAGCTCCTTGCCGGCATCGTTCGGCGCGGGCGGCAACAGGGAGCTCGGCGGTGGGGGGAACGCGCCCTTGATCGTGTTGCCGGTGCGCGGCGCGGGCTGACTACCCGGGCGCAGCGCGAACGCCTTCTGATCGTCGGGGTCCGTCTGGATCGGGCGACTCCTCGCGAGCAACGCCTCCGCCTCCTGCGCGGTCAGCTTCTTCGCGGGTGGCAGCTTCGAGGTATCGAACGCCGGTGCGCCGAGCTTTCCCTCGCTGACGCGAAGGTCGAGACCCGGTGGTGCGTCCTTGAGCAGGACCAGGGCCTGATCCGAGAGTGGCGAAGCACTGCCGAGCTGGCCGCCCGGTGGCTGCGTGGTCGTGGTCTTGCCGCCGCACGACGTGATCACGAAGGACAACAACGTGGTCGCTGCGACGGCGCGCAACCAATGCGAAGCCGCGCGCACGGGCTTGTGCCCGGCACGCTGCGAAGAAGTTCTATTCACAAATCCTCCGAAATGCGTTCCATCACCAACGCATCAGCCCCTCGGCTGATCTGGTCGGAACGGTCTCGCGACAATTGAACACGATCAAGCCAACTACCGGGGATCGCATGCAGTTCGTCCGATTCGAGAATCCGTGCCCGGCCGCTTTTGCCCCGCGACTTTCCACGAGAACCTTCGTCGTCGTCGGCAAACGGCTTCGATCCGTGGCGCTACGGCACGGTGGAACCCATGATCGCGTACGGTGACGTGTGGACCCAGAGCTCCAGCGCGTCGAGGCCCAGCTCACCGCGGCGATCGCGGCGCAGGCGGAATACGAGCACGTGATCTCGGGGCGCGCGCGGTTGGCGAACGACCTCGCCGCCGAAACCGCTCGCGTGCAGCACCTGACGAACGAGCTGATCCGCGAGCGCAACGACGTGGTGCGACTGTCGAGCGGCGTGCGCGGCTTTCTCTACTCGCTGATCGGCGACGAGCAGCTCTCGATCGAGCAGCGCGAGGCCGCCCTGGCCGAGGCCCGGCTCGTCGAGGCGCACGCGTCGCGAAACCATCTCGCCGCGCGAGTCGCCGCGCTCGATGCACGGCTCGCACGGCAATCCCACACCGAGCTGATCGCCGCCGTCGCCGCGGCACGGAGCGAGAAGGAACAGGCGCTCGTTCGCACCAATCACCCCGCCGGGCTCGCCCTCCAGGACCTCGATGTTCGCCTCCAGTCCATCGACATCGAGCTGCTCCCGCTCGACGAGGCGGTCGCCGCCGGCGAGGCAGCGGGTGGTCGGTTGCAGAGCGTGATCGACACCCTCGATCGCGCACGCTCCGAGCGGCTCGAGCAAGCCGACGCGCGTGGCTCCGCCGGCGAAGCGCAGGCCGCGATCACCGTGTTTCAACGCGCCGTCGATGCGCTGGGGACCGCCGAGGAAGCCACGCAGGGGTTCGCGACGCTGATCCCATTCGAAGACCGCCAGCCGTTCGTCGATGCCTGGATCCGCGCACTGGTCAGCAAGGGCGACCGCTCCGATCGCCTGACCGCCGCTCGCGCCGAGATGATCGAGCGACACCAACGACTCGCCATCCAGCTCGCTCGCGTGCGGGCGCGCCGCGACGAGCTGGGCGTGCGGCGCGCTGCGCTAGTCGACGAACGTCGCCGTCTCCTGGGCTGAACGAGGTATCGTCGCCTGTCCCCGGGAACGAGCGAGCTAGCTTTCTATCCTTGGCGCTACGCCAGGGTCGAACACGACGAGTCATGAAGAACGCGCGCGACTCTCTACCGACGTCCTAGGACGTTCACCGCGCATGCTGCTTCATTCGGTGGAGAGATCGCCCTGACTGCGAGCAAGTGGCTCTCGTTCCCGAGGACGCTGTTACAGCTCGCGACCGTGACCGTTGTTCCACAGCGCGTTGCTCTCGTCGTCGGTGTGCACGCGCGTCCAGTAGCCGAGCGCGTCGATCGTGCCCTGTAGATGATCGTCGGCACACGCGTTCTGCGCGCCGACATCCAGATCGCCCTCGTTCGTGTACACGCCGGCCTCCCAGGCCACGCTCTCGGCAACTCCCCGCGCGTCGCGATCGCTGACTCGCAGGCTGACGGTCTGTGCCTCGGCGTCGTGCCACGCCTCGAGGAAATACATCCGGTCGCGCTCGATCGCCGCCGGATGGGTGACCACGATCGAGTGCCCGTCGCCCTCGAGGCCGTCGCTCGACACCTCGAGGTTCCACGTCTCCAGGCCCGGCTCGAACCACACGCGATACTCGCGGCGATCGCCCGGCACCTCGGTGTCAGGCAGGCCAGTCCACTTGGCGACGAGCGTCTGCCGATCCGCGTAGTCGCTCGCATCGATGCTCGCCCAGCCCGTCCACGTGAAGCCGCTGCTCGCGTGATCCATCAGCTCGCGCGACCGCGCCGCGAAGTGATAGCCGTCCGCACCGGCGATGTGCTGCGCCTTGCCAACCACACCATCGACGGCGGTCGTGCCTCGACCATTCTGGTTGTAGTGGCCGGGCTCGAGCCGCTCCCACGGATAGAGGAAGAGGTTGTGCACCCGATCGACGCGCGGCACGTCTCCGGTCTCGCCCATCCCAAAGAACAAGGTCAGCTGATCGTGCAGCGTCACCGAGGGCGGCGCAGGCGGATCCGTCGGCGGGTAACAACCCGCGAGCGCCGCGCCGAGGAGCCCTGCTCGAAGCATCACCAACCCTACCCCGATCGCCCTACAGCCCCTTCAAATTCTTGATCTGCTGGTCGGCCGTGACTGCCTGCTTGCTCCCCGGAAACCTCTCGACGATGTCCTGATAGATCGCACGCGCCTCGCCGAACTCCTTCGAGAAGTGGTGGTCCTGCGCCTCCTTGATCAGCCGCTTCGCCTCGCTGTCATCCACGCGCTCGTCGAGGGGAAGGCCGCGGTACGGATCCGTCGCCATCGCCATGACGGCGGCCGGCGGCATCAGCTGCTCGTAGGCGATCTTGACTTCTTGATCGAGGTCGCCGGCTTGATAGTCGAGCCGGCGCTTGAGCAACGCCCCGAGCCCGAGCACCATCGAGCGCAGCTCCACGATCGCGTCGGCCTGCTGCACGAGCTTCGACTCGAGCTCGGTCACTCGCTTCTCGACTCGATCGAGCACCCTCGCGTTCGATTGGATCGCGCTCCGCTCGGAGTTACCCCAGACCCCCTCCAAGAACTCGATCTCGTCGGACATGGCGCATCATACGGGGTCTATGGAGTCTCCACCGGCTGCCACGAGAGCTCAGTGGCGGCGTCTTGCGCGACCCGAGCGCGACGACCGACGACTAGGATCGTGCGCGAGTTGCGCAGAACGTGAGCTTCCGAC
>JBBQJJ010000251.1:0-12724 GCA_038325805.1 Haliangiales bacterium | reverse complement strand
GCGCTGATCACGATGCACGCGGAGATCGGGCTGCCGATCGACGTGATGGTCCAGCAGGCGCTCGCGAAGGGGCACACCGCGCCGGTCTATCACGCGCTCACGCGGCCCGAGGTCGCGGAGGCCACCGGCACCGAGCGCGCGATCGCTCTCGCCGAGATGGCCGGCGTGCCGGTCTACATGGTGCACCTGTCGGCCGAGCGGGCATTGCGCCGTGTCGTCGAGGCACGCGATCGCGGGCTGCCGACGTATGCGGAGACCTGTCCGCAGTATCTGTTTCTCTCCGAGGACGATCTGCGCGGCGAGCCGGGCAACGAGTGGAAGGGCGCCGGCTACGTGGCGACGCCGCCGCTGCGACCGAAGCATCACCACGATCATCTGTGGCGCGGGCTCAAGAACTACGATCTCCAGGTCGTCGCGACGGATCACTGCCCGTTCTGCATGAAAGACCAGAAGGAGCTCGGCCGAGGCGACTTCTCGAAGATCCCGAACGGCATGCCGGGCGTCGAGACCCGCCTGCACTTGCTCTATGAGGGCGTGACGCTGAACAAGATCTCGATGAACCGGTTCGTCGAGATCACGTCGACGGCGCCGGCGAAGATCTTCGGCATGTACGGCAAGAAGGGCACCCTCGCGGTCGGCGCCGATGCCGACGTCGTGGTGTGGGATCCGAAGCGCAGCAAGCGCCTCGATCAAAAGAACCTCCACATGAACGTCGACTACTCGCCGTACGAAGGCCACACCGTGCCGGGCTCGCCGTCGCACGTGTTCTCGCGCGGTGAGCTCGTCGTCAAAGACGATCAGTGGGTCGCGAAGCGGCGCCAGGGTCGCGGCGAGTTCGTGAAGCGCGCGACCTTCAATCTGTAGGGGCGAGGAGCGACACGATCGTGGCCTTCGGGAGTGGCGCGGTCTTCGGCCCGGGCTTGGGCAGCTTCCACAGGAACGCGCTGAAGATCAGGCCGAGCGACGCGGCAAGCGTCAGCCACGCTCCGGTGCCGACACGATACAACGATGCCTCGCGGCGAGCCCCCGCCTCGAACGACGTCGCCAGCTCGCGCTGGATCGCACCGATCTCGCCGACGGTCTTCGCCGCACCGACGAGCGCGAGCATGCCCAGGACGAACAGCGCGATCCGTACGAACCACACCGGGCGGTAGGCACCGCACACCACAGCGATGCAGAACGCGCCGAAGCTGAGGGCTCCACCCGCCTGCCAGCCATCGCGGATCGTCTGATCCAGGATCCTCCACGGCAGCCAGGTCGACGCGGCCCCGCCGAGCGCCGCGACCAGCACGAACAACCGGAGCTTCACGGCTCGACCGTATCACTTGATCACCAGCTTCGCGATTCGCTCGAGCGCCCGGGCGCCGCGATCCGTCACCAGGGTCTGCGAGACATCGATCACGTCGAGCTCGAGGTTCGCCTCGGCGAGCGTCGCGGCGGCGTCGTCGGTCAGCGAGCTGTAGGAGAGATCGAGGCTGCCAGCGAGCGCGGCGGTGTGCGAGCGAGTGTCTCGCACAAGCGGTCGACGCCACCCAGCTGCGAGCTGCGCGTACCAGTGATCGCGAGGTGATCGAGGCCGCGAACCATCGGGCTGTGAAGGATCGGTCGCAGCTCGTCGTCGAGGATCGCTCCGATCGACCACCGAAACCGGAGCTCGAGTCGCTCGAGGGGAGCGGAGAGATTCGCGAGCGCGGCTCGGGTGTCGCTCCCCAGCATCTTGGTGTGGAGCTCGAGGTGGGAGAGCTGCGGCAGCGTCAGCTCGCCGAAGGGCTCGGAGTCGCCGCGCACCACCAGCCGGCGGAGGGCCGGTACCGACGGCCAGATCGGCGACATGTCGATCGAGTGGCGGAGCCCGTAGTGGTGTGGATCGTCGTCGCTCCACAGCGGCGGATCATGGAACTCACCGACCTCGCCGAGCTCGAGCGACGTCAGGTGCGGCAAGCGATGGGTGGCGAGCACGCCGGCGAGGGATCGCAGATCGGCCATGTCGTCGACGGTCTCGAGCGTGAGCGACCCGAGCCAGCGCGCGGACGGATGCTCAAGCAGCGCCTCGAAAACAAGGTCGACGCGGCGCTTTCCATCCTCGCGAACCGTCGCGCGCCGGATGAAGCCGTTGCGCCACGTCGGATCGAGGATCGCGCCGTCGTAGCCGACGTGCTCGGCGAGCGGCCCGAGGAACGTCGACTCGTACTGCTTCAGGTACGCGGCGGCGGCCGAGGCATCACCACCGGCCTGCGCGACGATCAGCCCACCGCGTGGATCGCCAAGCGTCCCGATCCAGTCGGCGTAGACGAGGTAGGAGGCAGCGTCGTCGGGGTCGGCCTCGATCGCCGCCTCGAGATCGCGGGTACGGACATCGAGTCGCCGATCCGCGACCTCGCGAAATCCATCCTCGAGGTGATCGGCGATGCGCAGGTCGTATTCGCGGCGTGCGAGCTCCTCCGACGAGCACGTCTCCTTGTCGTGCGTTCCGGCGGTGCCCACCGCGCCGTGCCGCAGCTCCAGCATCGGGCCATCGATCGCGATCTCCCAGAAGGCGAAACACGCCTCCTGCTCGTCGACGCGCTCGAAGTAGCGGAACGCTGGCGGCATCCGTCGATTATCGGCTACGGTCGGCGTCATGAGCGACGCCCCGACGAACCCACGTGTCGATTCTGCCTGGCTCGATGCGCACTGGATGCCGTACACGGGCAACCGCCAGTTCAAGGCCAACCCGCGGATCTTCGTCTCTGCCGAGGGCTGCTACTACACCGACACCGAGGGCAAGAAGGTGTTCGACGGGCTGTCAGGCCTGTGGTGTTGCGGGCTCGGCCACAACCGGCGCGAGATCACCGAGGCAGTCGCGAAGCAGGTCCAGACGCTCGACTACTCGCCCGCGTTCCAGTTCGGTCATCCGCAGTCGTTCACCCTCGCGAACCGGATCAAGGAGCTGACGCCGCCAGGTCTGGACTACGTGTTCTTCACCGGCTCGGGCAGCGAGTCGGCCGACACGTCGCTGAAGATGGCGCGCGCCTACTGGCGAGCGAAGGGGCAGGGCACGAAGACCCGCCTGATCGGGCGCGAGAAGGGCTACCACGGCGTCAACTTCGGCGGGATCTCCGTCGGTGGCATCGTCGCCAATCGCAAGTTGTTCGGCCAGACCCTCGAGGCCGATCACCTGCCACACACCCAGGTGGCCCTCTACAACAAGGCGAACGCGTTCACCAAGGGACAACCCGACACGGGCGTCGAGCTCGCGGACGAGTTGCTGCGCCTGATCGCGCTGCACGATGCCTCGAACATCGCCGCCGTCATCGTCGAGCCGTTCGCGGGCTCGGCGGGCGTCGTGATCCCGCCGATCGGTTATCTGCAGCGGCTGCGGGCGTTGTGCACCGCGAACAACATCCTGTTGATCTTCGACGAGGTGATCAGCGGCTTCGGTCGCGCCGGCGCGTTCACCGGTGCGCAGGCGTTCGGGGTCGTCCCCGACATCATGAACGTCGCGAAGCAGGTCACCAACGGCGTGCAGCCCTTGGGTGCCGTGATCGCCAACAAGGAGATCTACGACACCTTCATGGCAGTCGGCGGCCCCGAGTACATGCTCGAGTTCCCGCACGGCTACACGTACTCCGCGCATCCGGTCGCGTGTGCCGCCGGGGTCGCTGCCCTCGATCTCCTGGTCTCGTCCAAGGCCGTCGAGCGCGTCGCCGAGCTCGCGCCGTACTGGGAAGAGGCCGTGCACTCGCTGAAGGGCCGCAAGCACATCACCGACATCCGCAATTTCGGCTTGGCCGCCGGCTTCACCGTCGACCCAGCGCCGGGCGAGCCTGCGAAGCGGCCGTACGAGGTGGCGATGAAGATGCTCGCGAAGGGCTTCTACGTTCGCTACGGCGGCGACACCATCCAGCTCGCACCGCCGTTCATCGTCGAGAAGACGGAGATCGATTCGTTAGTCACGGCACTCGGCGAGTGCTTCGACGCGACTGCCTGACCCCAAGTTGGCCTGTGTCGATCCTTCGACCAGGCGAACGGGGGCTCGTCGAGCCGGGGACCCCGAATACAGTTAGGCAGAGAGCTGCTTGAGCGCGTCGTCGATCTCGTCGAGCTCTCCGAGCCGGCGATCGATCTCGTGATCGATCTCGAGATCCTCCATCGGACACGCCACGCGCTGGGCGACCAACCGGATCAGCTCGTCGACGGCCTCGAGCTCGTCTGCGATCCGCTCGATCCGGGTGAGGCACGCTTCGCGATGACGCTGGCGGCGCGCCTGGATCTCGCGACGGCGCCGGCTGCGCGTTGGTTCGATCGGGATGGAGAGAGGAAGATCGTGACTGCCGGCGACTCGAAGCGCGTCGAGGCAGCGCTGGTGATTGCTCGCGAGGGACGCGAACTGCTCGAGCAACTCCTGGAGATCGAACCGCTTCGCTTCGACCGCGTCGCGCTTCTCGGTGTCCTCGACCAGCCCGCGCAGCTCGAAGTACTGGTGGAGCCGCACCGGACCCGCCGAGCGGAGCAGGCGAACGCGCCGAGCCTCGCGTGCGCAGCGCGCCCGCGCCTCGGCCTCGTGATCGAGGTGGCGTCGGACGACCTGGTAGCGGGTCGACGCCGCGATCAGGATCGACACCGCAACGAACGCGCTGAGGGCGCCGACCGCGCCGAGCAGCCCCACTCCGATGCAGCTCGCGAACACCAACGCCGAGATGCAGATGGGACTCGCCATCGCACCTCGCACGTAGGACAGCCCCGAACCCGACATGGTCAAGGAAGCAGGCGGAGCGACGACGAGGCCGAGTCGAGCGGGCTGCATGATGAGCGGAGCTACACGCCCTGTGCCATCGACCGAGTGACCTTCGGAGTGGCGGTCCACGGCGCACACCGGGCATCGCCGCGCGGTCGTCGCGCTAAGCTTGCGTCGTCTCCTGATGCCACCTGCCGCCGATCCTGTGGTCCGTTGGACGCCCGCCGAGGGCTGGTTGATGCTCGAGCTCGCGAAGGATCTGGTGACCGCGAACGGGGAGCCGATCATCGGAACCACGGAAGAATCCTCGCTGTCGTGGTCGTTCGACGTAGCGGAGGTCACGCTCGAGCTCGCCTTCGATCATCCATCGGGACATCGCTGGCGAAGTCACTGGATGCTCGAACTGACGCGGGGCACCGAGCGATGGATGCTCGGCGCGGAGTCCTCGCAGGTCACGATCCCCGATGCGCGCAGAGGCCCCATCGTGGCAAGGGCGCGGTTGCTCTCGCGCGCACTGCAGCGCGAGCTGGCCGGCGACAGCGTCGCGGTGCCGATCTCGGATGTTGCGTGTCATCACTACACCCGGCAGTCGTCGGCGCACCTCATCGAGACGGGGCTGCTCCCGTGGGCGATGCCGAGCCTCCCCGAGCGCGACCCGTGGTGGGAGCTCGATCTCGGCAAGTCGCTCTATGTCGCGTGGATGCGGATCGATCTCGAAGCGCCGCCGCCGGGCACGCGTGTCGTGGTGAGGGCCTACGCGTTCCTGTCGCCGAAGCTCGAGCCGCCGAGCGATAGCATCGTGTTCGAGGCGGACGCGTCCGAGCTCGCGTCGCACGCGGGTCGCGCGGCGATCGTGATCGGTGACGCCGTCGTGGCGCGCTACCTCCGCGTCGAGCTCCACGGCGAGTCCGCCCTGCTGGCGATCACCGCCACCGAGGTGCTCGCCTGCGAGCTGTCCGACACCACCCTCGCGACCACGCTCCGCCGCAGCTTCGCGCTGTTTCGCGATCGCCCGCTGTTCCTCACCGTCGCGGGCGAGCCGGTCGCGACCTACGGGGAGATCTGGCAGCGCGCGCATCGGTTCTCGCGCGGCCTCGCGAAGCGCCTCGAGCCGATCTCGATCGATGCAGCCGCACCGGAGCGGCTCCGCGGTCGCGGGGTGCTCGCGATCGCGACGCGCAGTCGACCCGAGTGGTTGATCGCCGATCTCGCAGGCTTGCTGCGCGGCTACGTCACCGTACCTCTTTCGCCCGACGAGTCCGACGACCGGCTCGCGCACGTGCTCGCACGCGCCCCGGCGACCTGCATCGTGTGCGAGGCCAGCGACGTCGCGCGGATGCAGGCGCTCGCACCGAAGGCGGTGATCCTCTCCGCCGATGACGTGGATGCCGTGGCTGCCGAGGGCGACAGCGGCGAGATCCCGTTGCTCGAGCCGCGCAGCCCCGAGGATCTGCACTCGGTGCTCTTCACCTCCGGCTCGACCGGCGCCCCGAAGGGAGCGATGCGCACGTTCGCGACGTTCTTCGCGATGGTGTCGTCGTACGCGGTCGGTCACTCGCCACGGCACCTGTCGTTTCAGCCGCTCTCGCACCTCAGCGAACGGATGTACCTGCCGTCGCTGCTGATCCACGGTGGCTGCATCGCGTTCTCGCAGGGCGGCGCGCATCTCTACGACGAGCTGCGCCGGTTCGGCCCGACGACGCTCGGTAGCGTGCCGCGGTTGTTCGAGGTGCTGCACGCGCAGTACCGCCGCAAGCTGCGGGCCGCGATCATCGCGAATCCCGAGCTGTCGCGCGGCGAGCTCGAAGGGCGGGTGCTCGCGGAGGTCAGAGGTGCTTTCGGGACGCGACTGTCGGCGATCTCGATCGGCAGCGCACCGGTCACGCCCGAGGTGTTCGGCTTCCTGAAGCGCTGCTTCTCCGATATCTGGGTGAGTGAAGGGTACGGCTCGACGGAGGTCGGCACGATCGCCACCGACGGCAAGATCGCTGCGCAGGCGCAGGTCAAGCTGGTGCCGCTGCCCGACTCCTCGGACGCAAACCGCGGCGAGATCTGGGTGAAGTCACCGCACGCGATCGCGGGTTATCTCGGCGACGCCGAAGCGACCGCGAAGGCATTCGATGCCGAGGGCTACTTCGCGACCGGCGATCTCGGCGAGCGCGATGCCGACGGCCGCGTCCGCGTGGTCGGTCGCCTGCGCAACACCGTCAAGCTCGCGCAGGGCGAGTTCGTGTCGGCGGAGCGGATCGAGGTCGCGCTCGCGAGCTGCCCGTTGGTCGATCGGATCTACGTCCACGCCGCATCGGGTGCGGTCGGTGTCTCGGCGTTGATCGCGCCGCATGCCGATGCGCTGGCGCGAGCGCTCGGCGTCGAGGGTGAGCTCGCGGCGCTGGTCGCGCACCCCGACGCGTTGCGGGTCGTGCTCGCCGCAGCGCGCGGTCACGCGAAGTCCGCCGGGCTCGCCCCCTACGAGACGCCGCGAGGCATCCTGCTCGACGCGGCGCCGTTCACCCCTGCGACCGGCCTGGTGACCTCGAACGGCAAGCTCGCGCGCAGCGTGATCGGGCAGCGCTACGGTATGCAGCTCACGGCGCTCGCCACCGCCGCGCCCGTCGAATCGGAGGCGGCCGACACCGACGAGGATGCCGCGGATCTCCGCGCGCGCATCGTCCGCGTGACCAGTCGCGCGATCGGGAGAGCGATCGCGATCGACGAATCACTCGCCGCGGCGGGTGTCGATTCGCTGGCGTCGGCGGAGATCCTCGCCGCGCTGTCCGACGAGCTCGGCCGCGACGTGCCGCTGTCGTGGTGGTTCGAGGCGCGGACGCTCGACGATCTTGCAGTGCGCCTCGCGCGATTCGCGGATGTCGGCGGTCCGCAAGCACTGCGCGAACGCGCGGCGGCGGATCTCGCGTTGCCGCCGATCATCGGATCGTCGTCGTGGAAGCGCCCCACCCACGTGCTGCTGACGGGCGCGACCGGCTTTCTCGGTGCGCATCTGATCGATCAGTTGCATGCGCGTGGTCTCGCGGTCACCTGCCTCGTCCGAACCCCGGACAAGCTTGCCGGCGTGATGCGCGAGCGCGAGATCGCGACGCCGATCGATCGGATCAAGATCGTCGTCGGTGATCTCGCCGACCTCGCGATCGCGGAGTCGCTCGACGGGATCGACGCCGTGGTCCACGCCGGAGCGACGGTGTCGTGGCTCGCGTCGTACGAGGCGCTGCGCGCACCGAACGTCCTCGGTACGAGGTCGCTGCTCGAGCTGGCAGCGAAGCGGGGCTGGGCGTTTCACTACGTGTCGACGATCAGCACCGCGCCACACGCCGGCAACGAGGACACGCTGCTGACCCTCGACACTGCACTCGCGGGCACGCCATACGGCCTGTCGAAGTGGATCGCCGAGCAGCACGTCTCGCGCGCCGACGGGGTTGCTCACACGATCACGCGTCCCGCGATGATCGCCGCGAGCACCGCCACCGGCATCGGCAACGCCGATGACTTCAACATGCGCTACCTGCGCGGCTGCCTCGACCTCGGGCTCTATGTCGATCGCGAGGATGCGACGATGGATCTGACGCCGGTCGATTTCGTCGCCGGGGCGATCGCCGCGCTCGTCCTCGACGAGCCGGTCGGTGAGACCTACCACCTCGCGAACGCCGATCAGTCGCCGTCGTTCGCCGCGATCGGGCGAGCGCTGGTCGCCGCCGGCTGCGCCGTCCGCCCCGCCAGCTACGCCGAGTTTCGCGACGCGCTCGCGAAGGCGAAGACCTCGCGGCTCCACGCGCTGTCGGCGTTCCTCCCCGAGACCTTCAACCTCGGGATGGGGCCCTTTCCGTGCGAGCGCAGCGTCGGCAAGGTCGCGACGCTCGGCGTGGCACGTCCGAAGATCGACGACGCCTACCTGGCTCGTTTGATCGCCCGCATTTAGCGCCGACAATGCGCTAGCGTTACGCGTGATGCGCGCGCTCGTGATCGTGGGTTTGCTGGCCTCCACTGCGGGCGCTGCGCCACGCGACTTCACGCCCGAGACGCGCGCGGTCTATGCGGTCGCCGCCTGCGGGGAACCGCCACCCAGCTCGTTCGACAAGCGCATCGTCGCCGCACATTGCGCCGAGCTCGGCAAGGCCGTCGCGCAGTGGCGGAAGAACTGGTTCGACAAGGCGGCGCCGTGGCTGGCCGCGAAGGTCGACAAGTATCCGAAGACGGTGGTGTACCCGTTCGGAGGCGGCGATCTGGTGACGATGCTGTCGGTCTATCCCGACGCGACCGAGTACACGTCGCTGTCGCTCGAGGGCATCGGCGATCCGCGACCCATCGGCACGCTCGGCCCCGCGAAGCTCACCGCCGACCTCGCGCGGCTCCGCAAGATGCTCGCGGCGAACCTCAACTGGGCGTGGAACACCACGGTGCAGCTGTCGATCGACTCGAGCGAATCGGGCGCCGGCGTGCCGGGCATCCTGACGATCGCGCTGGTCGCGCTCGATGCCCACGGCTACGAGCCCGTCGAGGCGCGCTACTTCACGCTCGCCGCCGACGGCACGCCGACGTACCTCACCACCGAGGAATTGCAGGCGTGGGAGGCACAGACGCGGGTCAGATCGACGAAGCGCAAGCAGACCAACGACGTCCAGCAGGGCCTGTTCAACAACATCGAGATCGGGTTTCGCAAGAAGGGCGATGCGACCGCGCCGAAGAAGACCTTCCGCCACATCGCCGCGGATCTGTCCGACAAGGGCCTCACCGCCAATGGCGCGGCACTCAACTACCTCACCAAGCGCGGTGATCTCGCGGTGCTGACGAAGGCGGCGAGCTACCTGCTATGGAAGCCCGAGTTCGAGAAGGTCCGCACCGCGCTGCTGTCGAAGATGAAGATCATGGTGTCCGACGACACCGGCGTACCGCCGCGATTCGCGAAGCCCGCCGGGTTCACGCAGACGTTCTACGGCACCTACGCGGGGGCGTTCTTCGACTGGGCGCGCAAGGGCATCCGCGGCGAGGTGGCGAAGGAGTTCATCGAGGCGTGGAAGAACCCCGCCGAGAGCACCATCCCGTTTCGGTTCGGCTACTACGACAGCCGGCGCGTCGCGCACCTGATGATCACGAAGAAGTGATCAGTTCGGGCTGATGATGAAGTCGTCGCGGACGATGTCGTTGTTCGCGGTCGGGTTGGCATCGAGCGCCGCATCGAGCTCGACGAGGTTCGCGGGGGTGAGCTGCAGCACGTGCTCGTCGGGTTGAAACGTGGTGCCGTACGGATACGCCTGCTTCGCGGTGTTCTTCATCTCGACGTGGGCGCCGAGCACGTGCGCGATCGGCCGCGCCGCTGCGAACGTCGCGAGCCGCTTCATGCTGGTGCGATAGGTCGGATAGTCGGCGACGAACAAGAAGCCGGGATACAGCGAGTCGCCGGTGAGCAGCAAGCCTGTCTGGCGATCGTAGAGCGCGATGTGTGATGCCTGATGGCCGGGCACGCCGAGCACGTCGATCACGCGATCGCCGAGGTCGATCGAGCCGACATCGGTGGTGAAGTTCGCGATCCCGAACGCTGCTTGCACCGCCGCGACCGACGTCCCGATCACCGTGGTGTTCGGCTGCCCCGAGAACGTACTGTCACCCGCGACGTGATCTCCGTGCGCGTGCGAGTGCGCCACGGTCAGAGGCAGGTTACCGATCAACCCGCGCACCGTGGTCCGGAGCGTCGTCGTGTTCGTCGCGCCGCTGTCGAGCACCAGCGCCTTCTGCGATCCGGCGAGGACGTAGATGAACGGCGCCTCGAACGTGTCGCACTTGTTCTGCCGAAGGATGTGGGTGTTCGTGTTGTAGGCGTGGACCTGAACCTCGGGGTCAGTGTTCGCGTTGCAGTTCGTCGACCCGTGCATCCAGGCTACCGCGAGCGATCCCGGGACCAGCCCACCGGGGGGCACGTCGGTCGGGGTCTCCGGGGAGTCAGTGAGGGGGTTGGACCCGTCGCCAGGTGTTCCGTTGATCGGCTCGTTGCCGCCACATGCCGCAACGACCAGTAGCCAGACCATGCGCATCCGCGACATCGTACAGACCCTACACGTCTCGACCCTGACAAGAGGCCTCAGATTTCTGACGTCGACCTGACAGCCCGCCGCCGATGTTTGCGGTGTGATCGCGCAACTCCGTCTGACGCCACGGCTCGCTCGTGGTGTAGCTGTTGCACACGGGAGGGTTCGATGAACGGTTCGATGAAGCGAGTTGCCGTGGGACTGATCGCGGCACTCGCGATCACCGGCTGTGACAGCAATGTCAGCTGTGATCAGGAATCGGTCTCGAAGCGTCTGACCATCGAGACCCCGACCGACCCGGCACTCCAGCTCCGGGTGTCGAGCTGCGAGGTCGACGTCGACGCCTGCAAGGCGCTCTGCGAGCTGGCCCTCGAGCGGGTGAACATCCCCACGTTCGGGGTGAGCAGCTGCAAGGTTGGCTTTGGCGGCACCCGCGTCGTGATGGATGTCGAGTACACGCCGTCTAGTTCGAATTGCTTCTTCGGTGAGGGTGACGTGGTGTTTGCCAACGGAGGTACGAAGTGATCAGCAAGCGTTTGCTCCCGATCGTGTTGCTTGCCGCGTGCTCGGACCCGCCGACCACGGAACCTTCGACCACACCGCCCCCGCCGTGGGGTGTCCCGGTCTCCGGTGGCAACCTGCTGATCTCCGCGGACGGTAAGCGCGCGGTCGCTGCCGATCCGGATCGCGATCGGATCGTCACCGTCGATCTCGCGTCGGGCGACGTCATCGCGGATCTGCCGCTGCAGCTCAACGACGAGCCCGGTCGCTTGATCGAGGATGCCGCGGGCCGCGTTCACGTCGCGCTGCGTCGCGGTGGTGCACTGGTCACCATCGATTCGACGGGTCAGGTCATCGGTCGTCGGCCGGTCTGTGCCGAGCCGCGCGGCCTCGCCTTCGATCGCGCCTCGGATTCGATCCATGTCGCCTGCGCGACCGGCGAGCTGGTCACGTTCCCGGCAGCGGGTGGCGATGCCACGCGCACGCTGCGCCTCGAGCGCGATCTGCGCGATGTCGTGCTGATCAACAACGAGATGTTCGTGACGCGGTTTCGCACCGCCGAGGTCCTCAAGATCGACGCCGCCGGCGCGATCACCTCGCGCGTCAAGCCGCCGACCACGCAGCGCATCGACTTCAACACGTTCAACGAGGACACCGGCGACAACAACGTCGACGCGATCCCCGCGATCGCCTACCGCGCGGTTGCCCACAACGGCAGCCTCGTGATGCTCCACCAGCGCCAGGTCGACAAGGAGCTCGGCACCGTCGAGACCGGCGGCTACGGTGGTGGTTGCGGCGGCGGCGAGAGCGGCCCGGTCGAGGCCGCGGTCAGCGTGCGTGCCGCCAACGGTTCGGTTCGCGCGGTCGCGCCGGCGTTCTTCGGTGCGCTGCCCGTCGACATGGCGGTCAGCCCGTCGGGCGATCAGTTCGCGGTCGTGCTCGCCGGCAGCCAAGAGGTTCGGCAGGTGCGTTCGAGCTTCTTGCCCGGCGAAGATCACGATCCGTGTCCGTTCGAGAACGGTCAGAACGATGCGGGGCCGCGGATCAACGATCACCTCGGCACGCCGACGTCGGTCGCGTTCGCGCCGAATGGGATGCTCGCGATCTTCTACCCCGAGGTCCCGGCGATCGCGTTGCGCACGCAGCCCGGCGTCACCGAGCAGATCATCACGCTGCCCGGTGGCTTCGGTTACGACGCAGGTCGGGCGATGTTCCACGAGCAGACTCCGGTCGGCATCGCCTGCGCGTCGTGTCACCCGGAAGGTCGCGAGGATGGCCTGACCTGGAAGTTCGAGTTCGGCAAGCGCCGCACGCAGAGCATCGCCGGCGGGATCCTCGCTCGCGCGCCGTACCACTGGGTCGGCGACATGAACGACCTACCGAAGCTGATGAACGACGTGTTCTCGGTTCGCATGGCGGCCGGCAGCACGTCGAACAGCCAGCGCCTGTCGCTCGGACCGTGGATGGATCG
>JBBQJJ010000250.1:0-12957 GCA_038325805.1 Haliangiales bacterium | reverse complement strand
AGCTGCCGCACGCTCGACGCGGTGCTCACGATCGACCCGTACTCAGCTTGCTTCTCTGCAGCTTCGAACGAGATGCGCTGCTGGTCGAAGACGTTTCGCAAGGCCTTGATCTGTAACAGCTTATCGTTAACACAGGTAAGGCGAACGACATCCTTGTCCTTGCGGGCTTGGAGCTGGAGCGCGATCACAGTTCGCGTGTCCTTCTCGACCTCCTTGTTGGCGTTCTCTACGCCCACCCGCATCTCGCTCGGATCCTCCTCTAGAGCCACTTGCGGCGAGGGGTTGTTCGGCTGCGCGAGCAGGGTTCCTCCTGCCAGCATCAACCCAACCACGACCGCTCGATTTATGAAGGATCTCAAAGGAAAATCTCCGAATTAGAGCCTAGCGCTGGCCTACCAACGCTGTCAACGATACCGGTTGGATGCTGTGCACTCTCACGGTGTTCAAAACGTGAACATTTCGGCCTCCTACGGCCACTGAATGAGGTACCCACTACCCGCTCGGTCAATGCGCGTCGCCATTTTCCTCATTCTCGTTGCGTGCCGCGAAGTTCCGCCCGCGAACTATCCGACCACACAACCTCCAGTCGAGGCCACGTTGGCTCCCCTAGGAATCAACGATGTGATCGAGGTCGTGATCTACAACGGCGCCCACCGCACCACTGCGAGCTTCCGGCTCGATCCCTCCGGCAAGATCTCTGTCCAGTACATCGGCGATGTCGACGTGCTGAACAAGAAGCCAAGCGAGCTCAAGGAGGAGATCCAGAAGCGGCTTGCCGACGGTTATTTGGTCGATCCTATCGTCTCCGTGATCGTGACCGAGGTGAACTCGTTGACGCTGTCGATCTCGGGTGAGATCGCGAAGGACGGCAAGGTGAAGTTCATCCCGGGGATGAGCATCGTCGATGCCGTCGCGGTCTCCGGTGGGTTCACCGCGATGGCCAAGAAGAATCACGTCAAAGTGATCCGCATCGTCGACGGACAAGAGTTGACCTACAAGATCCCTGTCGGAGCGATCCAGGACGGCGAGCGGCCTAATTTCTTCGTCGCCGCTGGCGATCGCGTGTTCGTTCCCGAACGACTCTGGTAAGCGCACAGATGCGGTTCTGGGGACAGACGATCGCGTTGTTGATCGCGCTGTTCACGGTCTTCGAGGTCGGCTGTCGGCTCCTGCTCGGCTGGTCTCCGATGTCGCGCAACGACGCGCGCTATGGACAGGTGATGGCAGCCGACAAGTGGGTCGTGCAATCGCGCGAAGGGTTCGCGCGCGAGCGCACCAACGAGTTGGGCAACCTCGACGCTCCGATGCCCGCAGTGCCACCGGCGAATAGCATCTTGGTGATCGGTGACTCGCTGACCGAAGCACGCCAGGTCTCTCGCGCCGAGCGTTACACCGAACAACTCGGCGCCTTGCTCGGACGCCGGGTCTACAACGTCGGGCATAGCGGGTGGTCTCCGCTCAACGCGATCGCGTATCTCGACGCAGAGAAGCCGAGGTTTCGGCCCGCACTGACAGTCGTCCAGATCTCGGGCAACGACTTCGACGACATGATCAATCGCAAACGTCGCGTGCACGTCCTCGAGCAGACCGGGAGGTTCTCGATCGGCGTGCCTTCACGGGGAGAGCGGGGCTTCTCTCGGTACCTCGAACGCTCTGCGTTCGCCATGCTCGCGTTCGATCGCGCCACCGCGATCATCGCCGGTGGCGGTAACGAAGCTGCGGGCTCGTCGTGCGAGACACTAGCTCCTCTTGCCACGCGCGCGCTGCCGTGGGTGCTCGGTGAGCTCAAGCGAGCGGCGGGCGACCTCGCGCTGCTCTATCTTCCCGTCCTCGACTATCACCACGGTTGCATCGATCGGTGCGCGAGCTCTCGAGCGCTGTACATCACCGCCGCAGCTGCAGCCAACATCCAACTCGTCGATGCGACGGATGCGATTTGTCGCGAGTTCGCTACCACGCGCCAGCCGTTGCATGGGTTCTGGAACACCGTTCCCGGTGAAGGACACGTCAACGCGGAAGGCCACGCGGTGCTCGCGAAGCTGCTCGCAGAGCGGATCGGCGCGATGCCGTGATCTTCTCGACACCCACATTCCTCGCCTTTCTCGGGATCGTCCTCGTCGCAGTAGCGCTCGCCCGATCCGAGGTGCAGCGCCGTGCCGTGCTGTTCCTGGCGAGCCTCGTGTTCTACGGCTGGTGGGACTGGCGATTCTGCTTTCTGATCGTCGTCGCGTCGTTCGTCGACTACAAGCTCGCGCTGCTGATCCAGCAAGCACCGGGTCGGCCGGAGAAGCGGAAGTGGCTGGCGATCTCGGTCGCGATGAACCTCGGATTGCTCGCGATCTTCAAGTACGCCACCTGGTTGCTCGCGAGCCTCGCCGGTGCGTTCTCCCTCGATGTCGATGTTCCCGAGATCCCGCTGCCCCTCGGGATCTCGTTCTTCACGTTCCAGGCGATGAGTTACACGATCGATGTCTACCGGGAGAAGTTCAACCCGACACACAAGATGTCGGAGTTCACGTTCTCGATGTCGTTTTTTCCTCACCTGATCGCGGGACCGATCGTCCGCGCATCGCACTTCATGCCGCAACTCGCGGATGAACATCCATTGCGCAAGGACGAGCTGATCGAAGGGCTGGGCCGGTTCGCGCGCGGCTTCGTCAAGAAGACGCTGATCGCCGACAACTTCGCGATCTGCGCGGACGCCGTGTTCTCGGACCCGACGTTCTATTCGTCGCCGACAGTGTGGCTCGGTGTGATCGCCTACTCGGGTCAGATCTATTACGACTTCTCCGGCTACTCCGACATGGCCATCGGCCTCGCACGGATGTTCGGTTACCGATTCCCCGAGAACTTCGACCATCCCTATCTGAGCCGCAACATCACCGAGTTTTGGCGACGCTGGCACATGTCGCTATCGAGCTGGTTGCGCGACTACCTCTACATCGCTCTCGGCGGCAATCGCCGCGGACCCGCTCGCACGTATCTCAACCTACTCGCCACGATGCTGCTCGGTGGGCTGTGGCACGGTGCGTCGCTGACGTTTGTCGTGTGGGGCGGCATCCACGGCATCGCGCTGGCAGGTCACAAGTTGCTGCTCGATCGCTGGCCCGTGCCCGGCATGGTGCGTCGAGTGTTGGGACCGCCGTTCACGCTGTTGCTCGTGATGGTGTGCTGGGTGTTCTTTCGCTCGACGTCGTTCGCGGACGCGCTCGAGGTCCTCGGCAAGATGGCGTTCGTCGAGCCCGACGGTTGCGCGTGGCCGCACGTCCAGTCCTTGCTCGCACTCGCGCTCGCAGTGGGAGCACACATTTACGTCGCACTCGGTCGCGAGGTCGTGTTCGATCTCCGCAAGCCACCGGTGGTCGCGATGCTGCTCTTCGTGCTCGTGATCGACCTGCTCTACGCACCGTCGAGCAGTAGCCCGTTCATCTACTTCCAGTTCTAGGGACCGAACGGTTTGAGTGGCGTGGGCGCTGGCGGGATGATGTCGGTCGAAGTTCGCGGTACGGCTTCGATGCTGAGCTTGCGCTCGAACTCGGCGCGCTCCGGATTCCCGAGAGCCTCCTCGACCTTCGCAAGCCTGGCGTGGAGCTTGCGTCGTGTCTTGAGCGTGACGGCCGGTTCGGGGAGCAGCGCACTCAGACACTCGCGTGCCTGGGCCCATTGTGACTTCGCGGTATAAACGTCGCAGCGGAGCAGGCGGGCGTCGACCTGCTCCGCTCGGGTGATCTGCTTGGTATCGATCCGGTCGAGCGTGACGAGGGTGTCGTCGTACTTCGCGTGTTTGAACTGCATGTTCGCGACCTCGAGATGAATCGTCAGATTCGTATCGAACTTTTCGAGCTCCCTGCCCACACGCTCCGCAACGGAGAGGTTGTCGAGCTTCTCCGCGAGGGCTAGTAGTCGCTTGAGCAGCTCGGGCGGCGGCGGCTTGTTCCTCTCGAACATCTTCACCAGGTAGATCACCGCGACGTCCTCACGCTTTGCATCGACCAAGGCCTTGGCGATCCGCGACCAGCGCTCGATCGAGAGTGGCATGGCCATCGCTGCATCGTCTGGGTTCTTGAGCTTGCCCACGATCTCCGGCACCAGCAGTTGAGGATCGGCGCTACCTTCAAGCGCGATCCGGAACTCGAGCGCTGCTTGCGACGTACGACCAGTCGCAGCAAGCCAGACACCGACGACCCGGTGCAAGCCCGAGTGGGTCGGGTGCAGGCGCAGCGCGTGGTTGATGAGCTCGATCCGTTCGGTCGGATCGCGCGTCACGCTGGCCACGTTCATCGCAGACACGTAGTCGAGCGGATGGCGAGCGAGGGTTGCGCGGGCGCGCTGGACGTCGGTCCTCGTTGCTGCGTGATCCTCTGCCAGCGTCCGCGACAGGGGGGCCGCTGCGATCAGCCCGACGACGACGACGATCCCGATCGTACCGAGCCGACCGAACGAGCGTTTTCTAGACCGCGAGCCTTCCTTGAGGGGCACGTAGAACAGGGTCGAGGCGACGAACAAACAGGGAATGGCGATCCCCGGCATCTCCGCGCCGAAATCGACCAGGCTCTGCACACCGACCGCGGACAAGCCGCCGAGCGCGACCGCGGCCAGGGCCCCGTTGCGCCATCGCCGGAGCAACACCCGAACGACGAGGATCCCACCGAGCGCGAATGCGATGACGCCGCCGATACCCCAGTCGACGAGTACCTGCACGTACTCGTTCTCGACGTGCGAGAACACCAGCTGCGAGCTCTCCGGGTACACCCGGGTGAATGAGCTCTCGAACGCGCCGCGGCCGATGCCAAGGACCGGAGCTTCCTTGACTAGCTCGAGAGCGGAGTCCCACGCGGCGTACTTGCTGCGCGGGTCACTGAGCTCCTCGAGCCGCGTCGACTCGAGCTCCCGTTGAACGCCGCCGCCGCCTAGATAGATCACCAGCACGAGCGTGCAGATCACCGTGATCGCGGCGGGGACCAGGATCCGATAGACGTCCGTCCGTCGAACTCCCGAGGAGCTGCGCAACCGCTGCATCACCAACACGACGGCGGTGATGACGGTGCCAGCACCCAACGCGACGACGCCACCACGCGACCGGGTCGCCAAACAAACCCCAAGGTCGAGGAGCACGACGACGATCCACATCGCGCGGATCGGGGGTGCACGCCGCTCGTGGATCGCGAGCCCCGCGGCGATGATCGCCCCGAGTGCCATCAAGCAGGCAAGGTGGTTGGGATTCAGCAGCGGAGCCATCACCATGGGATTGGCAAACTCCGGATCGTAGATCCCGAACAGCGTGTCGGCCTCGACGATCTCATGACCCATCCCGATCACGGCCACCACGCCACTGAGTCCGGCGACCAACGACAGCAGCCACTCGCGACCTCGGTCGTTGCGGCAGATCCGGATACACATCCACGCGAGCAAGAAGTAGGAGGCGAACTTCGCGAGCTCGACATGTGTCATCGGTGGGTCGAGCGTGATCGGGCGCCAGTCCGACGAGGCGATGCCGCCATGCGTTCCCAGCAAGGCCTCGGTGTCCTCCGCAAGCCCGAATCCGGTTTCGGAGAACCACGCGACCACGGAGTCAGGAAGCGGGATCGACTGGATCGCGGTGAGACAGAACGCGATGCCGATCATCACGAGGAGCGGCGAGACCCCGTCCAAGCGACGGCGGGATCCGATCTGTGATGAAGCCGCGACCACAGCGAGGACGAGGACCGCGACAACCGCCCATCGCGATGCTCCACCGAGCGCGAGGACGCTGATCGCTAGTGCAGCAACCGTGGCGGCCATCGTGAAGCGGTCGCGCGAACGCATCTAAGGTCGGAGGTTGGAGAGTAGGTGGGTGCCGAGGCCCGAGCAACGGCTTGGGTTAGTTGCCCGCACCTGCAATCTCGTTCACGGACGGGTTATATGTCGTCACCGTCGTGGCACGCGTTGCATTCGTGTTCACCAATCCCCGACACCATCTCGAGATGATGGTGCCGGTAGCGCGTGTCCTAGGCCAGCGAGGCGTCTCGTGCGAGCTGATCTCACTCGCCGAGGTGCGGGGCATCGACTCTCCTCCCGCACCCGAGGGCTTGGTGATGCGGCGTGCCCTGCCGGTCAACTTCCGCCGTAAGGTCGCCTTGACGAGCGGGCAGACCGAGCGCCCGAGCGCGAAGCGCAGACTCGCGCAACGCGTCATCTCCTTGGGACTTTCCGCACGGTTGTGGCCGATCCTTCGCCGCACGGACGTGGTCGTCGTGCCGAACGATGCGGTGTTTCCCTATCAAGAGCTCATCCAGGACCTTCGCCGTCGCGGCACGCCCTTCGTCCTCATGCAGGAGGGCATTCGGTTTCCGTTGCCGAACGCCTACTCGGGGCCGGCCTACGCGCGCGGTGGTGCTGCCGCGGTATGCGCATGGGGCGAGGGCAGTGCCGAGCACTTCGTGAGCGAGGGCGTTCCGGCAGACAGCATCGTCGTGACCGGCGCGCCCAGGTTCGACAGCCTCGAGCCCGACGCGTGGAGGACGAAGGGGAAGGCCCTGCTCGACAGGCTCGCGATGCCCGCGCCGATCGCACTCATCATGAATCCGATCGAGATCCAGGGCTTCGGTACGCGCGACGACAAGCACGCGCTCGTGAAACGGTTCCTCGACGAGATCGCGGACGTTCTCGAGGAGCGCCAACTTCCCTTGGTCGTCAAATCGCATGCGCACGAGGATCCGATAGAGCTCGCTCGCGTGTTCGCCGAGAGTCGCGCGGCGCGTTGGGTGAAGGTGCTACCCGAAGCTCCGTTGTTCGAGGTCCTCGCTGCCGCACGCGCCGCGATCATCCTGACGTCGACCGTCGGGCTGGAAGCGTTGCTGTTCCGGTTGCCCCTGGGGATGCTCGAGCTTCCTGGTCACCCGTTCGTGTTCGAGTACGTGCAACGCGATGCTGCGGTGGGGATTCGCGCAGGTCACGCGCGCGCTGCACTGACGGAGCTCCTCGACCACGCCGCCGCGCGCGAGGCCGCCGGCGCCGCCTTCGTCGCACGCCACTTTCACGATCGCGGACGTGCCGCGACACACGTCGCAGACGCGATCACCGGCTTGTTCGATCGCCGCTAGTGAACGGCAGCGCGGCGCCGATGCAGGAGCTCGCGCAGGTTGCGATAGAGCGTCTTCGCCATCAGCTGGTTGCCGTCGCGCGTGTAGTGGATATGGTCGCTAAACACCGTGGACGTGGTCGTTCGTAGCGTATCCAGTGGATCGACCAGCGGCACGTTCTGGGTCTGGAGATAGGTGGCGACGCGATCGCGTGCGTAGAAGTTGAACCGGATATCGAACGGCGTGTTCGTGGTGGTCAACCGCTTCGCGAGCGGGCGCTCGGCATCGCTCATCGGCTTCAGTCCTTCGAGATGAGGAAGGAAGTACTCCCAGAACACGACCATCGCCTGATCTCGCCGCTTGGCGACCGCGAGCATCGCGTCGAGATAGCCGAGGTACTCGGTGATGTATGCGTCGAACTCGGCGAGCGTGGCGGGCGTCGACGGCTTGGGTGGCTTCTTGACGAGTGCGCGCTCATCGGCGACCGAGAACAGCTTGTCGATGATCGCGGAGCCGGCCTTCTTCGACCAAGCAACGCTCGCAAGCTCGGCCTCGGCATAGTTGACGGCGTGTTCCACGAAGCTGGAGAACGTGCGCTCGTTGGCAATCCGCTCGAACTCGAGGCGCCACGGGTGTGGCTTCTGTAGCCCATACTGGCGAGCCACGACCTCGCCAACGCGTGCGTGGGCAGGAAAGTTATTTCCACTGCCGAACACGATCACGACGTCCGGATTCCACACCGCATACTCGGTGAGATACGAGGTGGCAACCTCTGGGATCTTGTTGAAGTTGACGGCCGCGTTGAGCACCTCGACGTTGACGCCGGAGAACGCCGGGTCCGCTCGTAACTCCTGCTCGAAGAACTGCGCGATCGTCGACGACGAATCGACGCGCTCCGCCCCGGCGACCGTCTTACCCGCGAGCGGGGAGTACAGCACCGAGCCACCGACCATCAGGACGCGAAACGTGCGGGGCGGCTTCGCGACGGTGTAGTCGACGAGATCGCGAAAGCCGTTCGCGTTGATCTGATATCCGGGCATCGAGAGCGCGGGATTGTTGCGAACCAGTCCGTACGGCGACCACTGGTACTTCGAGAACGAACGGTACGGCTGCTCGGCCCAGAAAAAGGTGAACACCTGCGCGACGAGCTCGAACACGCACGCCGCGGCGACGAGGACCGCGAAGATGCGGTGCCAGCGGATCGGAGGTGCCGTCTCCACTAAAACCTCCCGTAGATGAACATCTCCGGGGGGAACGCCCGCGAGATCTTCACCAGATAGAGGAGGAACAACATCCCGACGATGCCGACGATCTTCGCGAGCAAGGCCCATTCACGACGCGTCAGCAGGTTCGCGATCTGCGCTCGCAGCACGAGCCCGATCGCACCAGTGATCACGAGGAACGCCAGCAGACCGAGGAGCAGAAACACATCGCGAGACGTGGTCATCGCACCGTCCCAAGCAGTGACAGCGGGAGCACGAACAGGATCCACCCCAACGAGATGAAGATGAAGGTCCCCGCGATCGCGAAGCTACGCCCGATGCGAGAAGGCTTGACGCCGCGCTTGGACTTCTTTCCCGAGCGGTAGAGGTCGAACACGATCAGCCCCACGGCGTGGTACGCGCCCCACGCAAGGAAGTTCGTCGTCGGACCATGCCAGTACCCGCAGATCAAGAAGGTCCCCAGATAGGCGACGATCATGACCAGCTTTCGTCGCGCGCCGAACCACCGTCCGAGCGCGCGAGAGAGTGGAACGAACACGTAGCTGGTGAGGGCGCGACTGAAGCTGATGTGCCAGCGCTGCCAGAACTCGCGGATGTTGGGCGCGAAGTAGGGACTGTTGAAGTTCTCCGGCGTCGCGATGCCGATCAGCCGCGACGTCGCGATCGCGAGATCCGAGTAGCCGGAGAAGTCCGCCCAGATCACGATCGAGTAGGCGAACGCTCCGCGGAAGAGCTGCGACAGGGTCACGCGATCAACGTCGACCAACGCTGTCAGCGACATCGGATGAAACACCGCGGCGATCAGTTGGATCTTGAGCAACCCGACGAGGATCCGGAACACCACTCCAACGAAGACCTCGCCGTCGAGATCGAGCGGCTTGGCGAGCGCGGCCTGAAACTCGCGGAGCTGATGCATCGGGCCGGAGATGTAGGTCGGAAAGAACGTGAAGTACGCGATCATCACGACCGGGTCGGGGCGGGCGAGTACGCCCTCGTGAACGTCGCGGATCAGCGTCCACGCCTTGACCAGGAAGTACGAGAACCCGACGAAATAGAGGATGTCGATGGGATCCTCCCCCATCGCGATCAACTGCTTGCCGACCACCCACCAGGCAAGCAGCGGTGCGAACACGAGCAGGGAGGCGGTCATCGAGGAGCGCAGGGCGAGCCCACGCGTCACGGCGAGTCCGAGGTAGATCCACGCCGCGCCTGCGCCGAGCATCGCGATCACCTCGACGGGCAGGCCAAGCCACCACCACAGAGCGAAGGGGCTCGCGATCGCGAGGACGCCAGCGCGCAACCTCGTTCGCTCCGTCGGGATCAACGTCCACGCAGCCGCCGTAGCGGCCAGCAGTGCAACCAGTCGCGTGCTCTCGAAGGTCACGTCTTGCTCGCGAAGGTGGCGAGGTACTTCGCCCGGTTGTCGCTGCGCGCGAGCTTGCCGGACGTCGATTTGACGAGCCAGCGAGAGGGGACCACGCGAACGTCCGACGGCGTGCAGTCGAGCGATTGCGCGATCCGTTTTCGAATCGCCAGCACGAGCTTGCGGTGGGCCTCGATGGCGTCGTCACTGGCCTCTGCGAGGACCACCAAGCCCTCGGTGCCCTTGTGCTCGTCGCGCAAGCCGAACGCGACGACCCTCCCGGCGACGACCCCATCGGTTTCTCCGACGATGCGCTCGATGTCAGTCGGGTAGAAGTTGCGACCCTGGATGATGATCAGGTCTTTCTTTCGCCCCGTGACGAACACCTCGCCGGTGTCGACAAACCCGAGATCACCCGTGCGGTAGAACCCATCCTCGGTCATCGCGGCCCGCGTCAGGTCGTCGCGTCCGAAGTAGCCATCGAATCTCGCAGAGCCGCGCAACGCGAGCTCGCCGACCGTGCCATCCGGGACGTGCGCGCCGGCCTCATCGAGCACGGCCACGTCGGTACCTTCGAGCGGCGCCCCGTTCGACACCACGACAAGAGGGTCGACGTCCGTCGCGACAGCACGATGGTGATCACTGAACGTACGGCGGTCGATCGACATCGTGCGATACCCGCCCGGTCGCGACTGGGTCACCGCGTAGGTGTTCTCGGCCATCGCATAGCTCGCCGTCAGCTGATCCTCGCGTGCACCGAAGGCGCGGAAGCGCTCGACAAACGCGCGATGCGAGGCATCGAGGACCGGCTCCGACGAATTGACGAACGCGCGGATCGTCGATAGGTCGAGTCCATCGGTGGACTTCACCGAGTCCGCGAGGAACTGGTACGCGAAGTTCGGCAGCCAGCACAGCGTTCCGCGATGCTGGGTGATCGCTTCGAGCAGCGAAACCGGCCGCGAGACCCAATCGAACGGCGAAAGCTCGACGAGCTTGATCCGCTCGAGCAGTGGCAGGAGGAAGCACGCGATCAACCCCATGTCGTGGTAGAGCGGCAACCACGAGCACGCGACGTCGGTCGGACGCAGCTCGAGGCGTTCTCGATACACCCGATTGTGATCGAGGATCGCCGCGTGGCTGAGCGCGACTCCCTTCTGGAGGCCGGTGGTTCCGGACGAGTGTTGGAGAAGGGCGAGGTCGCTCGCGCGGCCGATGTGCGGGGCGACCCAGCCAGCCGACTCGACGGTCTCGCGATCGAGCACGCGCGAGGCGGGAAAGCTCGCGAGGGACAGGGTCTCGAGCTTCGCGATCGTCGCGGCGTCGGAGACCACGATGGCGGGTTTGACGTGGCCGAGCATGTCGGCGAACGAGGCCGCGTATTTCGCTGGCTCCATTCGAGGAGATGGAGGCGCGATCATCGTCGGCAGGTGACCGGCCCACAGCGCGCCGAGAAACGCGGCGTGAAGATCGAGCCCGTGGTAGAGGCAGACCGCGATCAGCTTGCGCTCGCTATTCGTGGGGCCGTACGACGCGGCGAAGGCCATCGCGCGCTCGAGGAGCTGGCGCACGGTGATCGAGGTTGCGGTCCCATCGGTAGCGAGCAACCGGCACCACTCCTCGGAGGCGCGCTCCTCGAGCTGCGTGGCGAGGTTCGCGACCAGCGTCATACCGAGCTACTTGGTCTTGGTTGCCAGGAAGCCAAGGATCGCACCCGGTGTGCCGAAGTTCTCTCGCGTGATCTCTTGATCCCGGATCTTGATCCCGGGGGTGCGCTTCTCGATCTCGCTGGCGAGCTGGACGAGTCCAAGCGAATCGCAGATGCCGTCCTCGAGCAGCTGGGTGTTCTCATCGATCGGAAATGAGGTGTCGCCGCCGAGGAACATCTTGCAGATCAGCTCGCTCAGCGACGTGGCGGTCATCGCGGGCGAATAGACCTGTGGGCTCTCGGCCTGTCAAGCGCTGGCGCGAAGCTGCTCGACGGCGACGTCGACGGGGTCCGCCATCGCTCCCGCGATCAACGCCGCCGTTTGATCCGTCGCTATTCGCGGGAGCCTCGGCGTGACCAAGCGCACCCACGTAGGGAGGTGATGACGGAGCTCTTCCATCGCGGCCTTGGCGAGGCAGTACGCCGCGGCGCCCGGCTCGTGCGAATCGAGGAACACCGTCGATGGCGACCACGCGCGAAGCTCCGCGTTCGACCGCGCGTGGCATGCCTCGATGGTCGCAGCCAGGCCCGTGACGTAGTACGCGATGAAGCGCGCGTGATCCTCGGGGCTGAATCCCGCGGTACGCTCGATCCGGATCGGAGGCGTGGCGCAGTAGTAGAGGTGCGTCGGCGCCCACGACATCGGCCAGCGAGTCAGGTCGGGTGCGGTGACGTCGAAGCGCATCGCCTGGCCCCCACCGATCTCGCGCAGCACACGCGCGGCGTCTTGTTCGCCTGCATGATAGCCAATGCAGACCTCGGCCCCGCCGGCCGCCAGGACCTTGGTGAGTGCCTCGCCAAGACCACGGGAGCCACCGACGACGAATGCGCGGCGATCGGCGAACTCTGTGGGAGACACGCGGCCCCGGATTGCGGCGAGGTCGATCTCGACCGGCGGTGGGCGATAGAACGCATCGATGGTGCCGGCGAGGGAAACTCCGTCGACCCGCAGCTTCAGCGCCGAGAACCGCTTGGTGTAGCTCGCCACGCGGTAGGTCGGTATTTCTGGCCCTGCGGCAGCGTCGAGGCGCAGCCCCGTAAAGATCGAGTGGAGGCCCGGGCACTGCATGCCGACGATCCTCGTGGTGGCGAGTAGCTCGGCGAGTTGATGTCCTGGCAGACGCGCCGTGAGGGTGGGAAACAGCTCGGCGCAGCGAGCACGCTCGAGGGCCAGCGCGGTGGTCTCGACCCGACCCTCGATCTCGTCCCGCGTGAGGCGCCGCGGCTGCTGGAGAGCGGGCCAAGCCGTGCTGGCGAGCGTGCGCTCTGCCTGCGAGTCGTCCCATGCGATGTCGAGCTCGAGCACGCGGCGGTCCTCGAGGGTCGCGACCCACCGAGCACCCTCACGATCGAGGACGATCTCGCGATCGAGGGTCGCGGGACGGCGAAACGACGCGGTTAGATGCCGGATCGATGCCGGCTGTTCGATGGCGCGGTCGAGCGCCCATAGGACGAGGTGGATGCCGTGGACGATGGGCTCGGCGAACATCGTCCTGCGCGCAGCCACGGGATCGATATGCACCGGGTTCCAGTCCCCTGACAGCGCGGCGAACGCGCGTTGGTCGTCGAGAGAGAACCGGCGCTGCGCGATCACTGTGAGGCATG
>JBBQJJ010000249.1:0-13042 GCA_038325805.1 Haliangiales bacterium | reverse complement strand
ACCTTGTCGTGCTCCTTGAGCCGCATATGCGCGAAGTACGGCGACGTCAGGTCGATCGGTAGACTCCGGCCGCCGCCGAGCCGCGCGCGCAGGGCCGCGAGCCGCGTCATCTGCTCGATCAACGGCGGTAGATCTTCGGCGCGTGCTTCGGAGATCTGATCGCGGAGCGAGAGCAGATCGGCATCGAGATCACTCGCGCCGATCTGCGGGCGCTCGTCTTCCTCGCCCATCGCCACCCGGGCTTGGATTTGGCCGTAGAGCCGCTCCTCCTCCGCGATGATGCCGGCGCCGGGGCTGTCTTTGGAGACCGGGTTGCCCATGGGGAACGGGCGAATCTATCCAACTGGACTTGGGTGGCAAGGTTGTAAGTGCGCTGACGACAGCGGTCTTGTAACCCATTGAAACATCTACCTCAAAATTGGATAGAAACGATCTGGCTCGCTCGTTCGTAGGATATCCGATGACAGGTGAGGGCGACTCGGCTGCGCGTACGTTGCAAGCACTTCGGGTCCTCGGCTCGTACGAGCTGATCCGGCCCCTCGCGCAAGGCGGGATGGCCGACATCTACCTGGGTCGCACTGCCGAGGATCGCCACGTCGCGATCAAGGTCCTCAACAAGGAGCGCAGCCAGGAGCCCGAGGCCTGCACGATGTTCCTCCAGGAAGCGCGCGTCGTGGCGCTCCTCGACCACCCCAACATCGCGCGCGTGATCGACGTCGATGTCACCGACGAAGGCCACCACTACCTCGCGATGGACTTCGTCCACGGCGCCGACCTCCGCGAGCTGCTGTCGGCCGCCTCGCAGTTGTCGCGCGCGCTGCCCTACGACACCGCGATCGCCGTCGTGATGGGCGCCGCCGCCGGCCTCGATCACGCGCATCGCCGCTGCACCGCGGATGGCCAGCCGCTCCGCCTCGTCCACCGCGATGTCTCGCTGTCCAACATCATGGTCGGTCACGACGGCACGGTGAAGGTGGTCGACTTCGGGATCGCCTCGACCGCGATCCAGACGGTTCACACCTCACCCGGCATCGTGCGCGGCAAGGCGAGCTACATGTCTCCCGAGCAGTGCATGGGCGATCGCGTCGATCACCGCACCGACGTGTTCGCGCTCGGCGTCGTACTCTACGAGCTGACCACTGGCGCGCGCTGCTTCGCCGGCAAGAGCGACTTCGAGCGGATGCTCGCGGTCGTTCGCGGTGAGTATCACCAGCCGGTCGACATCATCCCCGACTTCCCGATCGAGCTCACGCAGGTCATTCAGACCGCGCTGTCGATCGATGCGTCGAAGCGCTACCCGTCGGCGGCAGCGCTGATCGAGGCGCTCCAGCACGTCGCGATGACGCGCGGCTGGGAGACCGGCACCGCGCCGATCCGTCGCGAGATGCAGCTGCTGTTCGGTCACGTGCCCGCGCTCGAGATGATGTCCGAGGCCACCGTGCACGACCTGCCCGTGCTCCCGCCGATCCCGGAGCTCCCCACACCGCGCATCACGGCACCGACGCCGGTCGCTCACCGCCCGCGCATGGCGCATGGCACCGAGGGCGAACCGTTCGCACGTGGCTCGAGCCCGGCGATCAATCCGAACCCATCGCTGATGCCGTCGCTGTCGCCGCGCGCGATCCGTACGGTCACGGGTTGGGCGCCAGCACCGGCGATCATCGACGACGACCAGCCGACGCGTGGTCGCTACACGATGCGCCGTCCGCCGACGGCTCCCGGGATCGACTGACGGGGAGTTAGTCCTCGACCGCTGACGGGTTCGTCGGTGGTCCGAGCAAGAGCCGCAGCTCGAGGGCGAGCCCGGCGACGAGGATCGGGACGACCAGACACGCGTGGTAGAGCAAGGCGAACGCGAGTGCGCGTTCGTCGTCGACACCGAGCATCCGCGTCGCTGCGAACACGCCGACCTCGAGCGTTCCGAGGTTCGCTGGCGCGGGGACGATGATCGTGAGGTTGAGCGTGAACAGGATGAGCAGCCCGGCGGTCACCGGCAACTCGATGCCGACGGCGTGGAGCACGCACGCGACCATCACCAGATCGATGGCCCACGCCACGAGCTGCGCACCCGCAGCGAGCAACAACCTCCGCGGACTGCGCAGCACGTGCAGACCTGCGATGAAGCGCGCCAGCCACGTCGTCCGGATCTCGCCGGAGAGTCGCCGACCAACCACGAGGTAGAGCACGACGAACGCGGCGATCGCGACGGCAGCCACGAGCGCGATGGCACGACCGACCCAGAGCGGCAGGTCCGGGACCAGCAGGGGGATCGGAGAGACGAACAGGATCATCGTCAGCCCGTCGACGAGCTTCAGGGCAGCGACGGCCGCGGCCGAGTCGGCGATCGGGACGCCATCGCGCCGCTTGAGCAGCCACAACCGGACCAGCTCGCCGGCTCGTAGCGGGGTGACGACCGAGGCGGCGTACGCGACGATGGTGTAGCGGAACAGGCGCGGGGTGGACACCGCGTAGCGCGGCGCGAGCATGACACGGAGACCGAACGCCGCGCACCACAACATCCCGAACGCGATCGCGACCGCGGGGACGAGTGGCCACCATCGCGCCGCCCGGAGCTCGACTCCCAACCTGTTCCAGTCGAGCTCGCGGACGAACAACCACAGGAGCACCGCCATCGCACCGATCAGCGCGACTCGAACGAGGAGCGCGAGCCTGCGGTTCACGCGATCACACCGAGGCCAGGAGCTCGTCGAGAAACGCCTTGGCCTGAGCCTCGGAGCCGGTGACCCCCGAGCCGCATAGCGTGATCGCTCCCTGGCTACCATCGTCGACGATCGTGACCACGCAGCCGCCGACCGGATCGGCAGCCGTCGCGAGCCGCGAGGGTGAAGACACCGCGCAGAGGGGTGGTGCGGCGCAGTCGATCGCGATGCGGGAGAGCAGGGCGCGTCCGCCGATCACCTCGGCGATCCGCTCGAGCCAAAGCGGTCGCTTGGCACCGATCCCCTTGCGCTTCCACGCGAGCGGCACCGGGACCGCTCGTGCTGCCGCGAGCAGACGCGAGGTCAGCCCGCTCGCCGCCGCTTCGCGCGAGATCGAGGCGCGCGCCCGGGCGTCGAAGTCCGCGAACGGCTCCGGTGCTCCGCCGGAGAATCGCACGCTGGTGGTCATCGACACCACGCGACGACGGAGCCGCAACGGGTCGTCCTTGCCGCCGCGTGCAACGGGGACTTGGATCGTGGGCGAGAACCGCGCGTCGGGGCGATCGGCGGTGCGGTGGAACAGCCGGCCCGCGGCGTAGGCGAGTGGGATCACGCGCGGCGTCGGGTGCGGCAGCGATCGCCAGACGACCGACAGCGGGACGCCCTCGGGGATCTTCGCGAGCGGTGGAAGTGCCGAGATCGCGCGGTCGATCGAGGTCGCGATGTCGGGTTTGGTCAGCTCCGCGATCCGCGCGGTGATCCGGGCGTGCCCGTAACCGTCGACGACGAGGTGGCAGGTCGACACCACCGCGAGCGCGCCGGTCTGGTTGAGCCCGAGCCACGGGCCGCCGCGATCGGTCCACGCTCTGCGATGGCCATGCCGGGCGAGCTGGATCGGCTCGTCGCCGAGCGACACGCAGACAAAGGGCGTCGGGCCCTTCCAGGCGTGCGGTGGTGGCGGCGTACCGGCGAGCGCGGCCGCGATCTGGGCGGCGAGGGTCGGGTCGTCGAGCCGCCCGATCACGCAGCCGTTGCCGATCGCGAACGCGGCGACCTCGAGCGCGCTCGTGGCGATCGACATCGTGCTGGTTCGATCGATGGTGACCGCCAGGGGCTGCTCCGGCAGCACGCCGTCGAGCTCGCGCAGGGCCGTTTGCGCCGCCTGCGCGTGGCGGATCGCCGCGGCTACCGTCGGCGGCCCAGCGGGCATCGGATAGCCCATGAACGTGTCGGCGTCGGCCTCGGCGCTCGACGCCAGGTAGATATCGGGGCGATCGAACACCTCGGCGAAGGCGACTCCACCGGCGAGCAACCACCACCACGGATCGACATCGGCGATCGCGGCGAGCTCACCGTGCAGGTCGGCGGTTCGCCGGGTCCAGGCTCTCACGCTGACTCCGAGGTCATGCCGCTCACCGTTTTCGGATGGTGACCAGCCGCCAGCCGTCGCGGGTCTGCTCGCTCGTGGTGACCTGCATCGCGGACGTCAGGCTCTCGGTATAGCCCTTCTTGCGGGCAGCCTGCTTGTCGGCTGTACGGTCGGGGTGGTCGGTGCCGTAATAGAAGCGCTGGATCAACCAGACCAGGAACGACGGCCGATACATGAACAGATCGGCCACCAGCGCCATCTGCGCCTCGTTGTCCCAGAACGCGCGCTTGGGCGCTCCCTCGGCGCGGGCGAGCTTCAACACGTCATTGGACACCGGACAGCGCGTGATACAGGCGCGGCACATGTGATCGCGGCGCGGCCCGAAAAAGTCGCCCGCGATCAACCGATCGCAGGACTCGGTCCGGGTGATCACGTAGTCGTCGAACGCGCTGACCGGGCACGCCTCGACGCACAGGTTGCACGTCGCGCAGTCCGGTAGTTTCCACTGGTCGCCGGTCGGCGTGGCGTCGTAGCGATCGACGGCGGCATTGAGGAAGATGACGTTGAGCTTGCAGTTGAAACCGAACCGGCGCGAGAAGAACAAGGCGTTCTTGCCGATCGTGCCGAGCCCCGCTGCCGTCGCGACCTCCTTGAGCAACACGGGCACGCTCGCCTGCGAGTCCGCGAACGCGGTGTCGGTGCCGTACGTGCGGTTCACCTGCTGGGCGACATCGGCGGCCATGCTCTCGACGAAGTAGTCCGCGGCGACGTCGCTGAACAGCGCGAGCACCACCACGGCCGGGCTCGGGATGTCGCGGTGGGTCATCCGCAGCTTGCCGTGCATGTGGAGGCTTCGCCGTTGCTTCGGGCCTTCACCAAATCGCGCGCGCAGCGCTTGGGAGTCGAGGACGACGGCGTCGAACGGAACCCCAGGTGGTGCCGCGTCGCGCAACCAACCATCGAGCAACGCCCGGTCCACGGTCGCTCCGGGGGAGCGTTGCGCCGGGATCAGCTTCGCGCGCGCCGTCTCGTAGAGCTGCTTTGCCCACGGCGTCGTCGCCGCGCGGATCGCACGCCAGTTGGCATGCCACGCGACGTCGTTCGCGCGCCACCGGGCTCGCCGAAGCCACTCCGGCGCATGCTTGCGAACCTTGTCGAGCACGGGTCGGTGGCAGGGTAGCACCAAGTCTTCGTCGAGACAGGACCCGACCCCTACGGTTGAATGGAGAGTTGGGCGACGTTCGCGCACATCCCATTGTCGTTTGGCAGCTCGATCGCCGGCACCGTGCCATCCGCCGTCGCGAATTCGAACGTCGCGACGTTGTCGACCGCGGCGACGGCCGTGATCGGCACGTCCTCCGGACCGATCGGAGTATCGAGGTTGCTCCACGTCGACTGCCCGGCGCCACCGAACCACACGATCGAGCCCGGCTCGAGCGTGGTCGCGGGATAGTTGATCTGCATCTGGCGCTTCTCGCCCATCAGCGTGAACTCCATCAGCGCGGCGGAGGCCGCACCCGAGTAGGCGGTGACCAGCGCGGTGAACGTGTCCTCGGTGGTGAACCCGAAGTCGAACGTGGTGCTCGCATCGAACGTGGTCGTCAGCACGAAGACGTGAAACGGGTTGATGCACATGACGGCGAGCTCGTCGGCGAGCAGGGTCCAGCCCGGGTTCGCCGTCAGCTCGATGTCGTCGACGCTGTTCGCTTCGATCAGCGCGATCAGCGTATCGCCCTCCTGCAGCGTCGGATCGGGGTCGAACGTCAGCTGGTCGACGGGTGCCGTCGCGACCGCCGAGAACACGGCGCGCCGCGCGACCGGACCACCGCCGAGCGGATCGCCGTCACTGCCACAGCCGACGAGCATCGTGAACACGAGGAGGTGCTTCATGGTTGGACGCCCAGCCGCATCGACCTCCAGGATACCCCGGCGTACGATCGGACGGCATGGACGAGACCGGGACCTGGATCGAGAACCGCGCCGGCGCCGATGTGTTGCGTGTGCGCACGATCCGGCTCGACGTGGTCGATGGCCCCGACCGCGGCCTGACCAAGACGTTCTCGGCGCCCGCGATCACTGTCGGGCGCGCGAATGCGGACTTCCCGCTCGCCGATCGCCGGGTCTCCGCGCTGCACGCCGAGCTGAGCCTCGACGCGGGCGGTTTCCGGCTGCGCGATCTCGGCTCGACCAACGGCACGCACGTCGGCAACGTGCGCGTGATCGAGGCCTTGATCGCCCCAGGGACGACGATCACCCTCGGAGATACCCAGATCCGGTTCTCGCCGCTCGACAGCTCGTTCGAGCTTCCGCTCGCGACCTCGGATCACCTCGCTGGCTTCATCGGTGGTGGGGTCGCGATGCGCCGGATGTACGAGCTGATCGCGCGCTACGCCGCGACCGACGCCACGGTGCTGATCACCGGTGAGACCGGCTCCGGCAAGGAGGTCGCCGCGGACGCGATCCACGTGCGATCGAAGCGCAAGCACCAACCGTTCGTGGTGCTCGACTGCGGCGCGATTCCGGCGCAGCTCGTCGAGGATCAGCTGTTCGGTCACGAGGCTGGCGCGTTCACCGGCGCCACGACGGCGCGCCCGGGCGTGTTCGAAGCAGCGCACGGCGGCACGCTGTTTCTCGACGAGATCGGCGAGCTGCCGATCGAGGTCCAGCCGAAGTTGCTGCGCGCCGTCGAGGCCAAGACCATCTATCGGATCGGCTCGACCGAACCCCGCAAGTGCGACGTCCGCATCGTCGCGGCGACCAACCGCGATCTCGCTTCAGAGGTCAACCGCGACCGGTTTCGCGCGGATCTCTACTTCCGGCTCGCCGTCGCCCGTGTCCACGTGCCGCCGCTGCGCGAGCATCGCGAGGATCTCGACCTCTTGATCGATCACTTCGAGGCCAAGCTCGGCGGCGCGGTGACGTCCGAGTTTCGCGACTGGGCACGCAAGCACCCATGGCCAGGCAACGTGCGCGAGCTCCGCGCGGCGATCGAGCAGGCGCTCGCGCTCGCGAAGCGGCCCGAGCTGCTCGCAAATCTCTACACCAGCCCCCTGCCGTCGAGCTCGCTCGACATCGACGTCTCGCTTCCGTTCAAGGAGACCAAGCGCAAGCTCCTCGACGAGCTCGAGCGCCGCTACATCACCGAGCTGCTCGATGCGCATGGCGGCAACGTGTCCGCCGCCGCACGCGCCGCCGATCTCGATCGGATGACGATCTACAAGATGCTGCGCCGTGCGGGCCTGCGCGATCCCGAGTGAGACCCGGTGCGTCGTGACGGCACTCTTCTGTTCACGCCCAAGCAGGTGTTCCTGCCACTCGCGGGCTCGTGCACCGGTGGCATCGCGATCATCCTGCTGCTCGCGCGCGATCAGGAAGTCGCGTACGCGGCCGCGGCCGCGTTCGGCGTCGCGTCGATCATCTCCCTGCTCCTCGCCACCATATGGGGACGCAGCGAGACCCGATCGCTGACGCGCGTGATCGCCGTAGGTGCGCTCGGCGCCTCGGCCACCCTGCCCGGCTGGTACTTCGGACCGAGCTCCGCGTACGCCGGCATCGTCGCGTCGCTGCTGCTGTTCGCCGGGGTCGTGCTCGGCGGCAAGGACACGCCGTTTCCGACGGGTGGTGCGTGGGCAGTCGCGGGCGGGTTACTCGGAGGACAGGCCACGGTTGCCGTGCTCGTGTTCGCCGGCGTGCTGCGCGATGCGTCGCTGCTGCCGGTGATCCCACCCGGAGGCGTCGTCTGGCATCACGTCGCCGCGCACGCGACGGTGCTCGCCGTCTACGTCGCCGCGTTCGCGATCGGTCGCCAGCTGCACAAACGGTACTGGCAGCTGTCCGAAGATCTCGATCTCTCCACGCGCACCGTCGCTCGCCGAGAAGCCCTGCTCGACGAGGCGCGCGCCGAGTATCGCCGCACCTTCGCGCTCGGTCGCGAAGGTGTGTTCGCCGGGCATCAGATCGGTCGCTACCAGCTCGGCGAGCTGATCGGACGCGGTGGTGCCGGCGAGGTCTACGCGGCGCGCGATGTCGTCGACGGCACGGTGGCTGCCGTGAAGCTGTTGCGTGCGGACAAGCTCGCGGACGAAGGCAAGGTGCGCGGCTTCCTCGCCGAGGCGACGCTGCTGACGCAGATCGACTCGCCGAACGTGGTGCGCACGAAGCACGTCGGTGGGCTCGACGCGGAGCTGCCGTACATCGCGATGGAACAGCTCACCGGCGACACGCTCGCGCAGCTGATCGCGAAGCGTGGTCGGCTCGATCGCAAGGCGCTGGGCGGGTTGATCGAAGGCGGCTGCGCTGCACTCGCGGCAACGCATGCGACGGGTGCGGTGCACGGCGATGTGTCGCCGACCAACCTGGTGCTCGAAGGCGTGGTCTGGAAGCTGATCGATTTCGGGTTGCGCTCGACGGGGATCGAGGGAACGCCGAGGTTCGTGTCGCCGGAGCGGCTCGCCGGTGCGGCACCGTCGGTCGGGTCGGATCTCTACGGCTTCGCGGCGTGTCTCTACACGGCGATCACCGGAACCGAACCATTCGCCGGCGTCAAAGCCTCGGAGCTCCCCGCGATCGTCGCGCGCGAGTTGCCGATGGATCCGCGGCTCTCCGCAGAGGTGTCGTCGGAGATCGCGGACGTGCTCGCGCTGGCGTTGGCGCCGGATGCAGCGCTGCGCTGGTCGTCCGCGGCAGACCTTCGACATGCCCTCCTGGTGACCCTCCAGGGTTCCCTCGACGACAGCGTACGCTCCCGACTTGAGACCGCGCCTGCCTGGAGCGTCTCCCCGCCGCTCGCCTCGTCGGAGGAGACCTCCCCGGGCGCTCCCATCCCGAGCACCCGGGAGCTCGAAGCAACGGACATCGTCGATGTGCCTGCCCGCCTCTCCGCGCACGTGCTTCCCGGCATCCCTTCCATTCCACCCTCGGCGCCTACCCTCTCGCTCGAGTGGCTGACCGCACCCGCGACCGACACCTCCGTCGACACCGTCGCTCACGGCGCCTGGCGCGGCGCGTTCGCCGAGCGCATGCGCATCCAGTACGCGTACGTCCTCGCCGCCTGCGTCGTCGGTGCCGCCCTGATCATCGCGATCACACCGAACCGCTGGATGCTCGGCGTCGCGCTCGTCACCATCGGCACCGCCGCGATCGTGGTCGGCCTCGAGCAACGCCTCGAGCGCGAGTGGCCATGGACGATCGTCGCCGGCCTCGCGATCGGTCCCGCCTACGTGCTCGGGCTCCACTCCGGGTTCGCCGCGGTGCTCGTGGTCGTGCTGTTCATCGAGTCGTCGTTCACCGTCACCACGACCGGCTTCACCGGCCGCGGCTTCACGCTCGTCGCCGTCCTCGTCACCCACGCCGCCTGCTTCCTGCTGATCCAGCTGGAGATCCTGCCCGATGATGGCGTCACGCCGATCCTGCATCACCACCCCGCGTGGACCGGCTGGGTCGTCCAGGCGCTCGTGCTCGGCGTCTACGTCACCGCGTTCGCGATGGGCAAGATCACCCAGCAGCGGTACGCGGAGCTCGTGCGCCGCAACGAGACCGCGGCACGCTTGGCCGCACATCAGCAAGCCCTCCTCGCCAGCGCACGCGCCGAGGTCGATCGCGTGCTCGCCGGCTTCACGGGCGGGTTGTTCACCGGCACGACGCTGGGTGGCTACACCATCGGGCGCTTGCTCGGCCGCGGCGGCATGGGTGAGGTCTACGCGGCGACGAAGTCGACGACCGAGGTCGCCCTCAAGGTGATCCGCGCCGACAAGGTCGGTGGCTCGACGCTCCGCCGGTTCGCCCTCGAGGCCCAGGCGTTGACGCGCGTCGAGAGCCCGTACGTCGCGCGCGTGATCGACGTCGGCACCGAGGACGGTCGCCTCCCGTACATGGCGATGGAGCTCGTGCAGGGGACGTCCCTCGCCGAGATCCTGCGCGAGCGCAGCCTCGAGATGCCCGCGATCGACGTGCGCTCCTTCGTTCGCGAAGCGTCGCGTGGCCTCGCCGACGTCCATCGCGCGAACGTCGTGCATCGCGACGTCAAGCCGAGCAACTTCCTGCGCACGAGCTCGCAGTGGAAGCTCGTCGATTTCGGCGTCGCGATTGTCGAGGACGCGCCGCGCGCGACCACCGGCAACGTCCTCGTCGGCACGCCCGCGTACATGGCGCCGGAGCAGCTCCTCGGCGGTGAGATCGATCCGCGCACCGATCTCTATGCCCTCTGTCTCGTGCTCTATCGGGTGATCGTCGGCCGCCCCGCCTTCACCCAGCAGCGCGTCAGCGAACCCGACAGCACGCCCGCCGATCCCTACGCGGTGGGCGACCTCCCGATCGCGCTGTGCCATGCGCTTCGCGTCGGCCTGGCGGTCAATCCCGACGATCGCTTCCAGACCGCGACCGAGCTCGAGGCCGCCTTCGAGTCGGCGCTCGACGGCCGGCTCGACGAGTTGATCGCGGCGCGGGCACGCTCGCTCGTCACGCGCGAACCCTGGACCTCATCGTAGCCTGCGCGTAGCGCGACGTCCGGGGCGGCAACTCGAGCAGCCAGGGACGGGACACTGTCGAGATCGATCGACAGTGCGCACCTGGGTCCCCCAGATCCTCACGACATAGCCACGGCATGACCGTTGCTGAAGTGCTCGGCATGACCAACCGAGCGCTCCTGAGCCTCCTCGTCTTCACGGGCGGCTGCATGGTTGGAGAGGACCTCGCGCAGCAGGAGGTCCACGAGACCCACGCCGACGTCGAAGGCGGCGTGCTGGTGCTCGAGGGACAGGAGCTCACCGCCGAGCTGGCAGCGTCGCCGTCGCACGAAGCCGCCGACGAGTTCGTGCGCCTCGGCGTGATCTTCGATGCCGAGTCGCCCGACGCGATCGAGCTGTCTGTGAGCTACGACAACAAGGTGTGGTCTGCGTGGACGGCGCCGACCGTGCACCACGTCGAGCAGGAGACCACCGCGGCGTTCGTCGCACAGATCGAGCTGGTCGAGGGTTCCACGCACGCGCGCTACTACCGCGTGCGCGGCGCCGCGTCGTTCCTCCGGGTCGAGGAGATGGTGTTCTCGACCTCGCAGAACCTCGAGGTCGGTGAAGGCACCGGCGTGCAGGCCGCGGGCGCCGGGCTCGAGATCGACCTGCAGGCGCGCGCGAGCTGGGGTGCGCGTGCGAGCCGGTGCTCGAGCCCGCTCGGCAACGTCTACCGGATGGCGATCCATCACACCGAGAGCCCGACCGTCGACAAGCTGTCGCCTGCCGCGCGGATGCGCCAGATCCAGAGCTATCACATGGACGTCAAAGGCTGGTGCGACATCGGGTATCACTACCTGGTCTCGCGCGACGGTCGGATCTGGGAAGGTCGTCCCGTCGCGCAGCTCGGCTCGCACTCGGGCGGCGCGAACACCGGCAACGTCGGCGTCGCGCTGATGGGCTCGCACGACACGACGCCGATCACCGAGACCCAGATCGACAGCGTCGCCTCGATCATCCGCGCCGTCGGTAGCGCGTATGGCATCACGATCGATCGCAGCGTCGTCAAGGGTCACCGCCAGTACAAGGACACCAGCTGCCCCGGCGACAAGCTGATGGCGCAGCTCGATGGCATCGTCGAGCGCGCGCGCAACGGTGCACCGGTCGGCGGCACCGACGAGCCCACGGATCCGACGCCGGTGACCATCCAGGGCGTGCTCTACGCCAACGACGACCCGTCGGCGCGGATCGCCGGCGCGACGATCTCGATCGCGGGCCTGACCACCACCACGTCATCCACCGGCGGCTGGGAGCTCGCCGTCGCGCCCGGTACGTACACGGTGACCGCGAGCAAGGCCGGCTACGTCACCGGCTCGATCACGCGCTCGACCGAGGATCTGTGGGCGAGCTTCGGGCTCGCGAAGGCGGGCTCGGCGACGGGCACCGCGATCCTGCAAGGTGTCGTCTACTTCGGCAACAGCGGCTCGAATCGGATCCCCTTCGCGATGGTGACGTTGTCCTCGGGGCAGACGCTGAGCGCCGACAGCAACGGATACTTCAAGCTCGGCAGTCTTCCACCGGGCTCGATCACGATCAGCGCCGAGGCACCCGGCTACTCCAAATCGTCGGTGTCGCGGACGCTCACCAACAATGTCACCGAGTGGGGCAGCGTGAGGCTCGCGCCCTGACGACGGCAACTCCATCCGCCAGGGACTGCGCCCTGTCGAATCCGATCGACACTCTTATTACCGACTCCTCGAATGTCGCGACCTTGCGACCGGCATCCCGGTTGCTGAAAGGATCCCCATGAAGATCGTCTCGCTCGCCACCACCTGCGCGCTCACCTTCTCGCTCACCGCCTGCATGGTCGGTGAGGACGAAGCCCTCGATGCGACGGCCGGTGCGAGCATCGGCAAGTCCGACGCGCGTCTCCGCGGTTGCAACGGCGTCGCCTCGAAGTCGATCCCCGACGACGGCAAGTACCTCCTGACCACGTTCGGCGGTCCCGGCGATCACCAGTCGATGTCGTGCGGTGGCTACGCCGACGGCACCACCTGGTACGCGGCCTCGCGGCAGCGCTACGGCTGCGGCACCAAGCTCAAGATGGAGGCCAACGGCAAGTGCGTCGTCGTCACCGCGCTCGACTACGGCCCCGATGTCTGCGTCGAGACCGCCGCCGGTCAGCCGATCCTCGATGCGTCGCCACTCGTCGGCAAGCACCTGTTCGGCGAGTCCGGCGTCGGCTACAGCGACAAGCTCGCGGTCAAGGTCACGCCCGTCGCAGCGAGCACCACGCTTGGCCCGTGCACGCCGAGCAGCGGCGAGACCGAGCCCCCACCCCCCGAGGACCCGACGACGACGCCGACCACCTGCCAGTCGGCGACGCTCGATCGCGAGGTCGAGGCCGGCGTCTGCGTGCAGGATTCTGACAACGCGAAGTGGTACCAGTGCAACGGCGGTAGCTGGGTCCAGCGCGCGTCGACGTCGGGCTGCTCCGAAACCTTCGCGTGGTGCAACTCCGCCACGCTCGGCAAGAAGATGCCGCCGCGGACGTGCGTGCAGGCCGC
>JBBQJJ010000248.1:0-13071 GCA_038325805.1 Haliangiales bacterium | reverse complement strand
TGCACTACCCACGACGCGGCGACCGCACGCGAGCACACCGGCACCTTCGGCAGCGAGAGCGTCCGCACAGGCCGCACCGATGCCCGTCGTGCCGCCCGTCACGATCGCGAACTTGCCGAGAAGACGCTTGCTCACGGACCGACGCTACCAGGCATCCCGGGGCGGCAGGGCGATAGCACGTACACGTGTGGCGCGTGGAGCAACGCGTTCCTCGGCTCTGGCGATCGCGGCTGCCGGTGACTTCGTCCCGCGATCGAGCTGGTCCGTCATCGCCGGGATCCACCGATGCTCGCGAACGCAGCGAGTCCGTGGAGTGCGACGTGCTCCGACCTCGTCGCGTTGCTTCTCGCAACGTCCAGCTCGCGGCAGGCCTGACCTTCCGCGCCTCTGCGCGGGCATCGGCATTGCAATCCTCGTGGTCGATGATCCGGGGATCGATCGTCGCGCTGCTCGTCGCGTGTTCATCGTCGACACCAACCGTGTCGGATCCCGACGTCGCGACGCCGGCACCGCGGACGCCCGGCCTCGGCGCGACCGTCACGCCGGACGGGAGCCACGTGGTGTTCCGAGTCGCGTCGACGCGTGCGACCCGCATCGAGCTCGCGATCTACGAGGACCCGTTCGGCACCGAACGCCGGTTCGAGATGACGCGCGAAGGTGACGTCTTCGCGGTGCAGCTCGCCGCCGCGGAGCTCCCGGCGACGATCTACTACGGCTACCGCGCCTGGGGGCCGAACTGGCCGTACGACCCGGCGTGGCAACCGGGCTCGACCACTGGCTGGCTCACCGACGTCGACAGCGACGGCAATCGGATGAACCCGAACAAGCTGGTGTTCGATCCGTACGCTCGCGAGCTGTCGCACGATCCGACGGGGTCGGTGTTCGGCGTCGGCGACGCGAATCGAGCCAAGGACTCCGGTCGCGTGGCCCCGAAGGGGATCGTCGTCCGAGATGACGTGTTCGACCTCGGCACGCGCCCGCTGCGGCCACTGATCGACGACGTGATCTACGAGGTCCACCTGCGTGGCTTCACGCAAGCGGCGGGCGGCGAGTGCGCCGGGACGTACGCCGGTGCGGCGCAGAAAGCGGCATACCTCGCCGCGCTCGGCGTCACCGCGGTGGAGTTTCTCCCCGTGCAGGAGACGCCGAACGATCGCAACGACGTCGACCCCGAGAGTGCGAACGGCGACAACTACTGGGGCTACTCGACGCTCGGGTACTTCGCACCGGATCGCCGCTATGCCTGCGATCGCGCCCCCGGCGGACCGACCCGTGAGTGGAAGGCGATGGTCCGCGCGTTTCACGATCACGGCATCAAGGTCTTGATCGACGTCGTCTACAACCACACCGCCGAGGGCGGCGGCAGCGCGCTGCTGTCGCTGCGTGGTCTCGACAATGCCGGGTACTACCAGCTCGATCGCGCCGGCACGGGCTTCACGAACTCGAACGGCGTCGGCGCGGACCTGGCGACCGCCACGAAGCCGCTTGCCGCGAACCTGGCGATCGACTCGCTCGTCTACTGGCACGAATCGCTCGGCGTCGATGGCTTCCGGTTCGATCTCGCGCCCGTGCTCGGCAACATCTGTGGTCCGGGCTGCTTCGAGTACGCCCCCGCGTTCCTGTCACGCATCGCCGACGAGGTCGCCGGCGCCGAACTGATCGCCGAGCCGTGGGGCATCGCCGCGGGCACCTATCAGGTCGGCAACTTCCCCGCCGGCTGGTCGGAGTGGAACGACAAGTTCCGCGATCTGATCCGCGACGATCAGAACCGCAAGGGCCTCGCCGCGGTGACACCGGGTGCGCTCGCGACGCGCGTGCTCGGCAGCTCCGATCTGTTTCGCGATCCGGGTCGAGCACCGAGTGCCGGCATCAACTTCCTCGTCGCGCACGACGGCTTCACGCTTCGGGATCTGTACGCGTGCGATGCGAAGGCAAACGCGCAAGCGTGGCCGTTCGGTCCGTCGGATGGCGGCAGCAACGACAATCGCTCGTGGGATCACGACGGGGATGCCGTGGCGCAGCGCCAGGCTGCACGCACCGGACTCGCACTCCTCTCGCTGTCGCAAGGTGTGCCGATGCTGACCGGGGGTGACGAGCGCCTGCGCGGCCAGCGCTGCAACAACAACCCGTACAACCTCGACTCGCCTGCGACGTGGCTCGACTGGAGCTCGCCCGAGCCGTCGTTCACCACGTTCACGCGTCGCCTGCTCGCATTTCGCGCCGCGCATCCCGCACTGCGCAGTGGAGCGTGGATCGAGCCCGCGCAGGTCAGCTGGCGCGATGCAGCCGGGAGCGTCGCGTCGGGCGCATACCTCGGTGATGCCACGAAGCCGGTGCTCGGCTGGCTGCTGTCCACGCTCGACGATGACCCGATCTACGTCGTCTATAACCGCGGCACCGCCGCCCTCCGGATCACGCTGCCCTCGCCGCCCGGCACCGCGTGGTTCCGCGTCGCGGATACCGGCGCGTGGATGGAGCCCGAGGACAACATCTCGGCACCTGGCAACGAGCACCGGATGGTGCAGGCAAACTACGACCTCGCCTCGCGCTCGCTCGCCGTGTTCGTCGCGCGGTGATAGCGTCTCGGGCATGCGCGCCCTGCTGATTCTTGTTGCTGCATGTGGTGGTGGTGCGAGTGCGAACGGAGAGCCCGCGGCAGGCATCGCCAGCCTGTCGTGCGATCGCCTCGGACCCGATGGCACCGGCTTCATGATCGATGCCGAGTACGGCGTCACGCTCGATGCCGGCCAGGCCTTCACCGCCGTGTTCGCGTTCCCGACCGGCGAGTCACCCCAGAACGAGAGCAACATCTTCAGCTGCGGCTCGTGGTCGAACACCGGCCTCGGCATGGACTCGACGGGTTGCCAGCGCGATCCGGGTCAGAGCGACGCCTCCAACACCGTGTTCCACAGCCTCGCGATCGAGTTCCCCTCGCCGCTCCCACCACCGGTCAACGTGACGGTCACCGCACGCGTGCTGCCGTCACCGTCCGGATCGTCCGTCGTGGCCGAGGACTCCGAGGTCGTGGGCTGTGATTGAGTGGTAGCGTGGCCGTCATGAAGTGGATGGCGCTCGTACTTCTCGCAGCTTGTGGTGGTGGTCCGAGCGCGGGCGGCACCGCCGAACCGGGGGCGCGCATCGTCAGCTCGAATTGCCAGCTCAATGGCCCGACGGTCTCGATCGACGTCACGTACGACGTCGAGCTGGACGTCGGGCAAGGCATCGAGTCCGACGTGGTCGTGCTCGACGGTGGTGAAGGTGGAGGGCTGATCGGCGAGAGCTCGGCCTTCAGCTGCGGCCTGTGGACGGAGAGCGGCGCCGGCCAGAGCGCGAAAGGCTGCGAGCGCGACTTCACTGATCAGCCGGTCACCCAGACCATCACGCACCAGTTCACGGCGAGCTTCCAGAACCCGCTGGCGCCCGGCCTCCGAGCGATGGTGATCGGTCAGCCCGTGGATCTCGATGCCGGGTTCTCACTCGGCATGCAGGACGTCGAACAGCTGAGCTGTTTCTAACTACGACGCATCGCGCATCCCGATCTCGCCGAGCCACGCATCGAGATCGGCGTTCGCACGCTCCGCCATCCGCGGCTTCTTGTTGTCCTTGCGTGTGCCCGGCAACGGCGGCAGCAGGCCGTAGTTGACGTTCGTCGGGCCGTACTTGTACTTCGGCGGCCGCACCATGGTGACGTGGTTGTAGAGCCCGCCGAGCATCGTGGTGGGTGGCGGTGCCGCGAGGTGCTTGCCTGCGAGCTCGCCGGCGAGCAGCCACGCGACGACGAGCCCCATCGCGCACGATTCGATGTAGCCCTCGACCCCGGTCAGCAGCCCGGCGAACCGGATGTTCGGGCGCGTCACCAGTTCGAACCGCGTGCCGAGCTTCGCGGGCGCGTCGATGTACGTGTTGCGATGGATCGAGCCGAAGCGCAGAAACTCTGCCTTCGCGAGCGCAGGCACCATCGCGAAGATCCGCTGCTGCTCGGGATACGCGAGTCGGGTCTGAAACCCGACGAGGTTGTACGCCGTCAGGTACTTGTTCTCGGGGCGCAGCTGCACCACCGCCCACGGCCGATGCCCGGTGCGAGGATCGCGAAGGCCGATCGGCCGCATCGGCCCGAACCGCAGCGTCTGCGGACCGCGCTCCGCCATCACCTCGATCGGCATGCAGCTCTCGAAGTACTTCGGCTCCTCGAAGTCGTGCGGTAGCACCTTCCTCCCGCCGTTGACCGCCTCGATGAACGCCTCGTACTCGAGCTTGTCGAGCGGACAGTTGACGTAGTCGCCGACCCCGACATCGCCGCCCGCGGCACTGTCATCCGTTACCTGGTCCGGTCCCGGGTTGGAGGCGGCATCCGCCGCTGGATACTCGCTGTTGCGGTCCCACCGCGACGCACGAAACGCGCGGTCCCAATCGATCGAGTCTGCCGCCACGATCGGTGCGATCGCGTCGTAGAAATACATCCGGTCGCCGCCGAGCTCGGCGCGGATCACCTCGCCGAGCTTGCCCTCGGTGAGCGGACCGGTGGCCACGATGACGGGACCGTCGGGCAGCTCGTCGAGTCGTCGCCGCTCGATCCGGATCCGTGGATGGAGCGCGAGCCGTTGCGTGATCGCGCGTGCAAAGCCGAACCGTTCCACGGCGAGCGCCTGCCCTGCCGGGACGCGATGCTGATCCGCGCACGCGATCACCATCGAGCCGCACCGCCGCAGCTCGTGCTTGAGCAGCCCCGCGGGCGCCACCGGATCATCGCTGCGCAGCGAGTTGCTACACACCAGCTCGCCGAGCAGTGGCGATTGATGCGCCGGCGACATCGCGGCCGGCTTCATCTCGACGAGCGAGACCTCGAGCCCGGCTTCCGCCAGTTGCCACGCTGCCTCGCTGCCCGCCATCCCGCCACCGACGACGGTGACGCGGGTCATCGCTTGTCCTTCGTCAGCACCGCGCGGGGGAGTGCTCGCCGGGCCTTGTCCGCGTTCGTCTTCCGCGCCTGACGTCCCATGAACAGGAAGAACGCGGCCATCGCGAGCGCCGTCACGGTCATCATCGCCCGACCACCTTCGCCGGCGGCACGGGCTCGCGCACGCCTTGATCGAACGCATCGCGCGGGATCAGCGGCCCACCGTTGAGCGTGCGGAGCTCGGCACGGCAGCGCTTGCAGCGAAAGCTGACGATGTTGTTCTCGCCGTCGGAGTACCCGTCCGTGAACCGCATCGCGACGGCGCGGCGCCGGCAGACCGGGCAGGTCTTGCGCTCCAGCGCGAACAGGATCGACAGCATCACGACGCCGAACAAGACCACGGCCATGAAGCCCACCAGCGTCATCGCCGCGGCCTCTGCGCGATCGCTGTTGGAAGTGGGGGACGTGCGCTGCGTTCGACCGCGACGGTGAAGCCGATCAGGCACGTCATCACGAGCGCGAGGAGCAAGAGGCTCACGGCGGCATCCGATGCACGGTCGCGACCGGCAGGTTGCAGCGCAGCGCACGGTTGGCGCGCCAATCCAGCGCGATGACCGTCAGGATCATCACGACTTCGATGCCACAGACGATCGCGAGCACACCGAACGTCACGGCGTGATCATGCCCGACGCCAGGCATGTCGAACAGGGCGATCTGCGCCGCTACGACTTCCGCACGATCGCCGTCGGAAGTGGGCTGATCGACCCGGCCTCGAAGGCCTGCTTGGTCACCAGGCCACCGCCGTTGTAGCTCCGCCACTCGACCTGGCACCCGAGGCAGCGAGACGCCTCGATCCAGTACGGAACCCGCCGTCCCTGCTCGTCTGCACCGGTCCCCCGCACGCTCTCGTGCATGTCGGTCTCGAGCGCGCGCTTCCCACAACTCGGGCAGCGACCCTTGCGGCTCGCGAGCACCAACATCACACCGTAGAGCACCGCGCCGCCGGCGATCACGGCGAGCATGGTGAGGAGCAGCCGCATCGAGAGAGCCTACGGCGCAACCCGCGCGCTGGCTACCGCTTGGTTCGTGCGGTGGCGGTCGGCAGTTCGGAGCCGTGCACGCCGTCGTCCCAGTCGGCACGCGCGATCAACGTCCCGTTATCGAGGCTGCGCCACTGAGCGCTGCATCCGCGACACCGATACGCCGCGACGTGCGAGCTGCCTCGTTGCTCGGTCACCTGCTCGGGGTCGGGCTCGAGCATGCGCTCGTGACAGGTCGGGCAAACCTTGCGCGCGAGCAGCGGCTCGAACAGCGCGGTCGCTCGCTTCGCCACACGCCAGAGCGAACGCGCGAGTGGCGTGGTCACCTTGCCGTCGTCGCGCACGCCGGCATCCCAGGCCGACACCGGGATCAGCGGACCGCCCTCGAGGCTCCGCCACTGGCCCGCGCACGACCGGCAGCGATAGCCTGCGACGTACCCCTCGTCGCTCGCACCGAGAGGATCGGGCTCGAGCTGCCGTTGATGGCAGGTCGGGCAGATCTTGCGGGCGAGCAACGGCTCGACCAGATGCGTGGTGCGCTCGAACGCTCGCCGGACGGCGCGCCCTACCCGACCGCGGAGGACGCTCATCGGTGAACCCGCGCGCGTGGAAGCTCCACGCCGTTCCGGATCAGTGGCCCGCGCGCGTCGCGCCGAAACTCCGCAGCGCAACTCCGGCAGCGGAGCGTTCGCGGATCGGCATGCGGCGCGAGCCGCTCTCGACACGCGGGACACCGCGTGACCCGCGCCCGTATGGCGAGGACGATGCCAGCGGCGACCACGAGCGGAATCGCGAGGGTCACACCGAGCAACGCCCACTCGCCGTCGCTCATCGATGCACCTTCGCGCGCGGGAGCTCGTGGCGCGTGCCGGTGTCCCACGCGGCCTTGGGAATCATCGGTCCGCCATCCTCGCGTCGAAACTCGGATCTGCAGCGCCGGCAGCGAAACTTGGTCGCGCGCGGCATCCCGGGCACGTGACCATCGTCGCGATCGCGCAGATCGACCTCGAGCCTCGGCCGCAGACAGGCCGGACATCGGATTCGCAAGACGCGAACGAGGATCAGGACGGCGCCAGCGAACACCGCCACGAACGCGATAGCCACCAAACACAGCCCCGCCCCGTCGTCGTGCATCTAGGCGGCGCTCTCCTCGGACTCGTCGACGCCCTGCTTCCAGTCGCACTCGACACAGCGCAGCGTGGTGCCGCCCTTGTTCTCCTTCTTGACCACGAACTTGGCGTGGCAGATCGGGCACGGCTGCGGCACGGGCTTGTCCCACGCCACGAAGTCACACTGCTTCTTCGCCCAGTTCGAGCAGCCGTAGAACGGCTTGCCGCGACGCGACCGCTTCTCCGCGATGAAGCCACCGCAGCCCGGCCGCGGACACTTCACACCGAGCGAGATCGCCTTCGTGGTCTTGCACTCGGGGTACTTGGTGCACGCGAGAAAGCTGCCGAACCGACCGCGCTTGATCGTCATCGGCGCGCCGCACGTTTCACAGATCTCGTCCGTGGTCTGCGGCGGGACCTTTTCCCACGTGCCGTCGAGGTTCTTCACTACTTCCATCGTGGTGCGGCACTCGGGATAGCCCTGGCACGCGAGGAAGCTGCCGTTGCGCCCCCACTTGATCACCATCGGCTTGCCGCACTTCTCGCACACCCACTCGGTGGCGATCTCCTCGCGCTTGACGTTGCGCATCTCGGAGCGCGCCTTCTCCAGCTCGTCCTTGAACGGGGCGTAGAAGTCGCCGAGCACGTTGCGCCATTGTGCCGAGCCGTCTTCGACCTTGTCGAGGTTGCCTTCCATCTGCGCGGTGAAGTCCGACGACACGATCTCCGGAAAGCTCTCGACGAGCAGGCCGTTGACCAGGATGCCGAGCTCGGTGGGCCAGAACCGCGCCTCCTTCTTCTCGACGTACCCGCGATCGACGATCGTCGACATGATGGCCGCGTACGTGGACGGCCGGCCGATGCCGCGCTCCTCGAGCTCCTTGACGAGCGACGCCTCGGAGAACCGCGGCGGCGGCTGCGTGTGGTGCTGCTCGGGACGGATCGACTCGAACATGATCGAGTCACCGACGGAGAGCTCGGGCAGCGTGCGATCCGCTTCCTCGGCCGCTTCGGCCTTCGCGTCGTCGGTCTCGGAGACCTCGTAGACCTTCTTGTAGCCCGCGAACTTCAGGATCTGACCGTTCGCACGCAGGTGTGCCGCGCCGCGCTCGATGTCGATCGTGGTGGCATCGAACACCGCTTGCGTCATCTGCGACGCGACGAAGCGCTGCCAGATCAGCGTGTACAGCTTGATCAGCTCGGGCCCCTCGGGATGGTTCGCGAGCGCTGCCGCGACCTTCTCGGGCGACCACTCCATCAGCGTGGGGCGGATCGCTTCGTGAGCGTCCTGCGCGCGACCCTTGTTCGCGTAGACGTTCGGCTCCTCGGGGAGGTAGTCCGTGCCATACGAATCGAGGATGTGCTGGCGCACCGCGGCCATCGCATCGTCGGAGACGCGCGTCGAGTCGGTACGCATATAGGTGATCAGGCCGGTCGGGCCTTCGTCACCGAGCTCGACACCTTCATAGAGGCGCTGCGCGAGCGCCATCGTGCGCTTCGCCGAGTAGCGCAACTTGCGCGCGGCATCCTGCTGGAGACGCGACGTGATGAACGGCGCCTGCGGCTTGCGCTTGCGCTCCTTGCGCTCGACGCCCGTCACCGTGGCGGGACCGGCGCCCAGCTCGGCGACGATCGCGTCGGCTTCGTCTTTGACCTTCGGGAACAGCCCCACGCCATCGACCACGCCGCCGGCCTTCTCGCCGTGCCACTTGATCACCTTGGCCTCGAATGGCGGCGGATTCGGTCCGACGCACGTGGTCTCGACCGTCCAGTACTCCTCGGGCTTGAACGCCTTGATCTCTTCTTCGCGCTCGCAGACCAGTCGCACGGCAACCGACTGCACGCGGCCTGCGGAGAGGCCACGCTGGACCTTCTCCCACAGGATCGGAGAGATCTGGAAACCGACGAGTCGATCCAGAATGCGGCGCGCCTGCTGCGCCTCGGTCAGGTTCATGTCGATCGGACGCGGCTTCTCGAGCGCCTCCTTGACCCCCTTCTTCGTGATCTCGTTGATCAGGATGCGGGTGAAGTTGGTGTTGACGCCCTTGATCTCCTCGGAGAGGTGCCACGCGATCGCCTCGCCTTCGCGATCCGGATCGGAGGCGAGGTAGACGGTCTCGTTCTCGCGTGCGGCCTTGCGGATCTCCGCCATCACCTTCTTCTTGCCGTCGATCACCTCGTAGGACGGCTCGAAGCCGTTCTCGACATCGACGCCGTCCTTCTTGCGCAGATCGCGGACGTGACCGACCGACGCCTTCACGACGTACATCGGACCGAGGTACTTGCCGATCGTCTTCGCCTTCGCGGGCGACTCGACGACCACGAGCGCGGAGCCCGGCTTGACCTTCTTCGGCTTGCGGACCTTCTCGGCCTCCTCGATCGCCGTGGCTTCCGCCGCGTCTTGCTTCGCCTTCTGCCGCTTGATCTGTTGCTTGGTCAGCGGCTTCGCTGGCTTCTTGCCACCTTTGGGCTCGATCAGCGTGGGCGCTTGCTCGTCGGCGTTGACCGGCGTCGCCGCCGCCTTGGCAGCGGTTTCCTTGTTGGCTTTGGCCTTGGCTTTGACCTTGGCTTTGCCTTCCGCCGACTTCTTCTCGGCTTTGACTTCGCCCTTCTTGGGCTCCGCCTTCGTCTTGGACGACGACGTCTTCTTTGCTTTCGCAGCAGCTTTCGCCTTCGGCTTGGCTTTCTTGTCGTCGGATTTGCTCACTTCATTCCTCTCATCGAGCCGATCGCGCGAAGCACGACCGGCACGGACAACTGCGTGGCTTGCACGATCTGATCGATCCCGCGAGCGCCCGCAAGAATGGCATCGCGCACGGCGATCCCATCCGCGCTCAACACGGGTGCTGTGCGCTGCCGCGGAGTGCCCGCGAGCAAGGCGTCGAGATCCGAAAGCTCTTCGACCACGGCGGCTCCTCGATAGAGCAACTGGTCACAACCCGGGCTGCCCGGGCACGCTGCGATCGTGCGTCCGTAGGTCGCCGCCGCTGCCGCCGTCGACAGCGAGCCGGAGCGCACCGCCGCCTCGATCACGATCACGACATCCGCGAGCGCAGCGATCAAAGGGTTCCGCTGCACGAACGTGGAGCGACGGGGCTGCATCCCGATCGGGAACATGCTGACGAGCGCACCCCCCGCGGCGACGACCTGCTCGAACAAGCCGGCGTGGCGCATCGGGTACAGCACGTCGATGCCGGTACCGAGCACGACCGTGGTGAGGCCCTGCCCGGCGAGCGCACCGCGATGCGCCGCACCGTCAACGCCCAGCGCACCACCCGAGACGACGTGGATGCGTCGGCTACCGAGATGCTTCGCGAACGCGTGCGCTCGGTCCATCGCTCCCCGCGAGGCGGCACGTGCGCCGACGATCGCGACGCTAGGCCCGTCGAAGAGGTCCCCGCGAACGCACAGCGATCGATCCCAACCGACCGCTTGGAGGCGGCTGGGGAGCGTGGACGAGGTGAGACAGACCGGGGTCACAGGGGCAAAGCAAATAGCGACCTGGGCCACCGCCGTCAAGTGCGCCTCGCACGGACCGAGTAGTTTCAGCCAGATGGACGATCCACTCCCGGTCGCCCTCTATATATATATGGCTCTGCGGACCTGCCCGAGCAGGTGGCGGCTACTTGGCTTTTTGCATCATCACGAGGTCGCCGATGCTCATCTCCTGCACGGAGAGCGTCACGACACCGATCGAGATGTTCTCGCCGACTTCCACGATCACGACCTCGCCGAGGGCACGCGCAGGGAACTGCCGATCGTCCTTGCCGACGTTGCCGCTCATCGTGCCCGGATAGCCGTCGCCACGACGAACGACGTACATCCGGTTGCCGACCTCGAGCCCGCTGGTCTTGCCGAGCGCGACGAACACGACCTCGCCCTTGTCACCGATCAGCTGATCCTTGGTGAGCATCGCGACGATCGAGCCCTGGAGATCCACCTTCGGTGCGACCGGCGGCACGTTTCTGAACCTGGTGACCAGCGGGCCGACCTTCGCGCCGCGCTCGATCTCGTGCGTGGCCTCGAGGATCTTGCCGCGCGCCCGCTTGTCCTGCTTGACGCTGACCACCTCGATCGAGCCGAGCAACTCGACGTACGCGCCCGCACCTTTGACGACGCGCCCTGGATTGTAGACCGAGTACCGCTTGCCGACTTGCGGTGGCTTGCCCTCGGGATACGCGAGGTAGACCTCGTCGCCGGGACCGAGCAGCAGCTTCTCCTCGACAGCGCCGTCGATCGTGATCGACCGGTCGAGGTCGGCCTTCTCGACGAACGCCGTCGTCGTCACCGCGGATTCGATGCGGCGCTGCGGCGACGGCAGCGGGCTGTCGCCATTCGGTTCCTGCGGCAGCGGATTGCTGTTGGTGAACGCACCGCGCGGCAACAGCCGCACGAGGTCGCCGGGGTAGATCCAGTGTGGATTTGTGATCTGCGCGTTGTACGACCAGACCTTCGGCCACTGCCACGGGTCGTTGAAGTAGTACCAGCAGATGTCCCACAGCGTGTCGCCGCTACGAACGACGTGGAGCTCGGGCACGACACCCGAGTGGATCACGGCAGGCTCGCGGTACGGATCACCATCGTTGTTGACGTAGTAGCCGCGCTGCTGCGGCTCGCCGCCTTCCGTGGTGACCTTGCCGTCGGGGCCGACGGTGATCACCGGCTGGCGCACGGGTGCACCGCCCTGGGTCGGCGCCGGTGCGGGCGTGTTGCCCTGATTACCAGCCGTGCCGGGATTGAGCGTCACCGGAGCGTCGGCCGTCGTCGGCACCTGCGCGTTAGCGACGATCGGAAACAGCCACGCGCCGGCGAACGCGAGCACGGTACGTTGACGCATCACATGCTCTCCAGTCGCTTGCTGGCAAGCGCTGCGGGTTCGGTCTTTGGATACAGATTCAAAACCTGATCGAGCACGGCTTTCGCCTTCTCTGCCTGGCCGAGCGACTGGTAGCAGTATCCCACCTTGAGGAGCGCGTCGGGGACCTTGTTTCCTCGCGGGTAGGTCTCGATCACGCCGCGGAACTCGACGAGCGCCTGCGGGAATTGCTTGGCGGCGTAGTACGCCTCGCCGAGCCAGTACTGCGCGTTGTCCGCGAAGTCGTGGCGCGGATACTTGCCGATGAAGGCGCGCAGCGCGGCGACGCTCTTGTCGAGGTCACCGGTCTTGACGAGCTCGACCGCGGCTTTGTAGTCGACGCCTGCGTCGCCACCGCGCTCGGTCGGGAGCTCGCGCTCGCGGACCTGCGTGCGGGCGCTGCGGGCGGCGACAGGCGGAGTGCGGCGAACTTCGATGCGATCGCTCGGCGGTGGAGGATTGCCGCGTGCGACGCGCGGCGCCGGCGGGTCCTCCTCGATCGTCGCGACCTTCCCCGCCGCGGCGTCGCCCTCATAGACGATCTCTTCGCCGTCTTCGGTGATGCCGACGACGCGCGAGCCCGGTGTGGTCGGAGAAGCGAGCGGCTTGTCCGGACCGGCGACCTCGACGGGGAGTTGCGGAACACCCTCGAACGTCGCGGTCACCGTCTGTGCGCGGGCCAGGTCGACCTGCTTCTGAAGATCGCGAAGCTTCCTCTCCTGTGCCCGACGCTCCGTGCGGAGCTCCGAGACCGTTTGCGTCAGCCTGCGGTTGTCGTTGCGCATGTTCGACATCGGCGATGAGCAGCCGATTCCGACGAGCGCGACGAAGATCAATGGAGCGTGTCCCTTCACGGCACCCTGATCGTAGGGTGTACGTGCGTGTCGCGCAAAAAAACGGGGGCGTGCTTCGGTAAGTGATTAGGGAACTGGCTCCTCCGTGCCTCGACGATGCCGATCGTCGAACGACTTCCACGCTGGGTGACAACGCGCGGCCCCGCGCACCCGACGACGCGGATAGGCTCCGGGTGTGCCTGTCATCGCGCTGACGATCGCCGCGTTGATCGGCTTCGCGGCGAACTCGCTGCTGTGTCGAACGGCGCTCGGTGATGGCTCGATCGACGCCGCGAGCTTCACCGCGATCCGGATCGCTGCCGGCGCTGCGATGCTC
>JBBQJJ010000247.1:0-13080 GCA_038325805.1 Haliangiales bacterium | reverse complement strand
CGCCGAAGATCTACCGCCGTTGATCGAGCAGATGACGCGGCTCGCGGCCCTGCGCGCGCGGCTCGGCGGCGGCCGGAGTCTACCGATCGACCTGACGTCGCCGTACTTCGCGCATATGCGGCTCAAGGAGCACGACAAGGTCCGCGACGTGATGATCGGCAAGCGCGGCTTCATCGATCGCTCGAGTAACGTGCAGATCGTCGACTGGCGCAACGCACCCGTCTCGCGCGTCTACTACCGCTACGAAGAGGGCGACGACTACGAGGAAGAGATCGCGGGCCGTCGGGTCGAGGGCTTCATCGAAGCGCGCCGCAACGTCTCGATCGCGCGCGGCAACCTCCGTCGGATCGGCGCACCGCAGGGCACGTACCTCAAGGGCGCGACCGGCACGTGGGTGCAAGCGGTCGGTCAGCTGACGCCGGTGCTCCACGGCGGCATGGGCAAGGCCGCTCGTCCCGTCGCTGCGAAAGGCGAGAAGGGCAAGCTCGGCGTCCATCACGGCGTCGTGCGCGCCGACAAGGTGCTGCCCGAGATCGCGGCGCTGATCGACGGCGCGCAGTTCGAGCTGATCAGCCAGCCGTCCTCCGGCATCGTCGTGATCCAGGGTGGCGCCGGTAGCGGCAAGACCACCGTCGCGCTGCATCGCGTCGCGTACTTGAACTTCCAGGATCCGCGGCGGTTCCAGGCGCGCCACACGTTGTTCGTGGTGCCGTCCCAGTCGCTGGTTCGCTACGTGTCCGGCGTGCTGCCGTCGCTCGGCGTGCCGGGCGTCCCCGTCGTCACGTACACGGGCTGGGCACGCTCCACGCGCATGCGCTGCTTGCCGGAGACGCCGACGAAGTACAACGCCGAGCCGCCGGATCAGGTGTCGCGGGTGAAGAAGCACCCGGCGATGATCAAGATGCTGGCCACGTGGGTCGACGCGCAGGCTGCGGAGATCCGGGCCGACATCGCCGAGCACTCGAGCGTCGCCGCCGAGGAGTGGGATCGCCGCCAGCGGCATCCGATCGTGTCGCGCACGTCGAAGATGAGCGCCTGGGTGAAGAAGCAGGAAGGCGAGGGCGCGCTGTTCGAGCCCACCACGCGGATCGCGCTCGAGAGCGTGCTGAAGAAGTGGAAGAAGCGAACCGACAACGTCACGCTCGATTGGGCAGAGTTGCTCACCGATCCGAAGACGCTCAACGAAGGCTTCGCCGGCACCGACGTGACCACGCGCGACGTCGATCGCCTGGTCGCGTGGCTGCGCCGCCAGCTCGCGAAGCCGGAGAGCACGCCGGTCGATGACGATGGCAATCCGATGCGCGACTCCGAAGGTCGTTCGGTCAGCGCCGATGACGACGATCCGGCGGGCAAGTTCGACGACGAGGATGATCCGATCCTGCTCCGGCTGATCCAGATCAAGCGCGGCGGGTTGATCCCACCCACGGGCGACGAGCTCATCTACGAGCACGTCGCGATCGACGAAGCGCAGGATCGCAGCGCGCTCGAGGTCAAGGTGCTCGTCGAGGCTGTCCGCGCGCCGGACAACGATCCCGAGAAGCGCTCGGTGACCATCGCCGGCGACACCGCGCAGCGCCTGGTGTTCGACAACAACTTCACCGGCTGGGAGCAACTGCTCGAGCACACCGGCACGCCCTCGATCGTGCGGCCGCTGTCGCTGTCGTATCGCTCCACCGCGGAGGTCATGCTGCTCGCGCGCGAGATCCTCGGCCCCGAGCTTGCCCCGAAGGATCAGCTCGCAGCGCGTCCCGGCGAGCCTGTCGAGCTCCACGAGTTCAGCGATCTCGGCGAGGCGGTCGCGTTCCTCGGCGATGCGTTGCGCACGTTGATGGCGCGCGAGCCCACCGCCTCGTGCGCGGTGGTGTCGCGGTATCCCGAGCAAGCCGAGGCGTGGTTCGAAGCGCTCAAGCGCGCCGAGGTCCCGGCGCTGCGCCGCGTGCGTCGCGACGAGTTCAACTTCCAGCCCGGCGTCGATGTCACCGACGTCGCACAGGTCAAGGGCCTCGAGTTCGACTACGTCGTGATGGTCGACGTCAACGACACGAGCTACCCGGACCAACACTGGGCGCGGCACTTGCTGCACATCGGGGTGACGCGCGCTGCACACCAGCTGTGGATGGTGTCGACGAGCGAGCCGAGCGTGCTGATCCCGAAGGCGCTGCGCGACGGCGGTCGGATGACGTTCGCCGTCGAAGACGCCAAGACCTAGCGGCCCGCTCGATCCTGGTCGGACGATGGGTGAAATGTAGGCGAGCCCGATCGCCCGCTTCGATCAGCGAGAGCTGAGCGGATCTGCCCCTCTCGACGTCGTCGCCGAACATCCGCTCATGAAATCACTGGGGTGGTTCGTGGCATGTGGCGTGCTCGTACGTCGCTCAGATGATTCGAATCCTGGCTACTGCACTGACACTTACATTACTCACCGGCGGCGCCATGGCGGACCGTCGTTCTGATCGCCGAGACAACCACGATAAGCGCGCCTACTCCGGCGACCGCTCGCAGCCCAAGCGCGTCAACCGCCCCGGGCGGGCCAATCGTCGCGTGGTCACGCGTCGCCCGATCTACGCGAGCAACGGCTCGTTCGCGTTCCACAACGGCATCCGTCGCTCCTATGCGCGCCCGGTCATCCAGGCTCGCTACTACAACGTTCGCGTTCGCCCGCAGCTCGTCGTCGAGAACTACGATGCGGTCGAGGGCTACGTCTGGGTTCGCGGTGGCTGGAACTGGAACGGCCGCGAGTGGCAGTGGAACAGCGGCCACTACGCGCCTGACATGCAGTACTCGAACTACTACGACGACGGCTCGTTCGATTACTCGGTCAGCTTCTCCGGCCGGATCGGTGGATAGATGATCACGATCAAGATCAACAACATCGAAGAGATCGTCGAGAAGCAGAAGGGTTGGTTTGTCGCCAACGTCGTCGGCTCGCTCGTCGACCTCGAGCCCCGCGTCGAGGAGGTCGTGATCGAAAAGCTCCGAGCGTCGCTTGCCGAACAAGGCGTGCTGGCGACCGTCGAGCGGCGCGACGGCTGACCGATGCGTCAGCACGTGTACTTCTCGCCCGGGATGTTCGGCTTCGGTCGTCTCGGGTCGTACAACTACTTCGCGCACGTCGAGCGCGAGCTCGGCTCGCGGTTCACAGCGGCGGGTCACGAGCTGGTACCGCACGTGGTCGAGGATCTGCCCACGGCCTCGATCCGGCGCCGCGCGACGCGACTCGCGGAGCTGGTCGGGCAGACCGCCACCGATGACGCCCCGATCCATCTCCTCGGGCACTCGACCGGCGGCCTCGACGCTCGGCTCGTCGCGTCTCCCGCATCCTCGGCGTTCGCGGCAAGCGTCGCGTGGCTGCCGCGGCTGCGAACCGTGACGACGATGAACACGCCGCACTACGGAACGCCACTCGCGAGCTTCTTCACGACCTCGAATGGCCAGCGCATCCTGGCTGCCCTCTCGATCCTCACCGTGGCGGGGCTCTCGCTCGGCTCCAAGCCACTCGCAGCGACGAGCGTGATCCTCGGCTTCTTGCGCGGCTCCGACACCATCCTGCCGTTCAAGCTTCTCGATCGCTCGGTCGAATCCGTCGTCGGACTGATCGACGACGCGCGCAGCCCCGAGGTCCGCACGTTCCTCACCGCGATCCAGGACGATCAAGGTTCGATGCTCCAGCTCAGCCCGGAGTCGATGGACCTCGTCGCCGCCGGGTTCGAGGATCGTCCGGGGGTGCGATATCAATCGACCGTCTCGATGGCACCGAGCCCGCAGCCGCAACGGTGGCTCGAGACGCTCGGCCATCCCACCCGCGCGGTGTCGCTCTCGATGTTCTTCGGCCTGCATCGGCTGACCGCAGATCACGACGAGCGCTATCCCTGCGCCGCGATGCGAGGCACTGCACCGTGGTCGAGCGAGCTCAACGAGGGCCACCTCTCAGCCGCGTTCTCGCAGTCGCCGCTCGACGCCAATGATGGCGTGGTGCCGCTCCGATCACAGGTGTGGGGCACGCTCGTGTGGGCCGGGCTCGCCGACCATCTCGATGTCCTCGGGCACTTTCGGGATGATCGCGATCCGGACACCGTCGCCCCCGAGCTTCGCCACTGCGACTGGCTGACCAGCGGATCGCAGTTCGACCGTGCGCGGTTCTCCGGGCTGATGGACGCGGTCGCGAAGGGAATGCTCGCTTCGTAGCTAACCCCAGAGTTCGCCTGTGTCGATCCGAAGGCCAGGCGAATGATGGGGAACGGGGTGGCTCGTCCTCGAGCCGGGGACCCCGAATACAATCGACCGAGTGATTAGAGGAGCACCGGTGGCTCGCCGGCGGGCGGTGCGGGAGGCGTCGGATCGGGATCGTCGACCGGACACTGCGGTGCCGCGTAGCCGAGCTCGAGGTTGCCGATGCCGGTCAACCGCTTCGCCGTGATCGCGCCGCGGATCTGCGTGTTGCCGATGTACTCGATCACCGCGTTCGGCGCGTAGATGGCGCCGTTGTAGATCTGGTTGCCGACGTTGACCGTCGCCTTCTCGCCACCACCGAGATACAGCCGGAACGCCGACGGGTCCCACTTGTTCCCGAGGTCGAGGTGCCCGATCGATCGCACCGACCCGGAGACGTAGAGATCGAGCATCCCGCCGTTCTCCAGCTTGATCCACGCCGCGCCGATCTGCTCGAGGTTGCCGTCGAGGTAGAGCGAGACGTGGCCCTTCACCGAGACGAACGTCGCACCGATCGAGGCGAGGTCCGTCATGTAGTAGCTACCGGTGGTCAGCTCCAGCCGCGCCGCACCGATGTTCTTGAACGACGTCGGCACGCCGGCGGCGGCATTGTCGTTCGCCGTCTTCGCCGCATCGACCAGGCCCGCGACGTCGATCGCGTTGCTACTGCCACCGCAGCCGCACTCGGGTGCATCGACCTGCTGGTACGGCGCGGTCGACGCCACTTCTTGATAGCCGAGGAACGTGTCCTTGCCCGCGACGCTCAGCGTGCCTCCGACGGCGAGCCGACCGATGCCCTTGAGATCGCCGCCGATCGCGAGATCGCCGTCGACCTCGATGTTGCCGATGTCGTCGACGGTGGCTGGCGTCACCAGCGAGCCCGTGACCTGGAGATTGCCGGTCGCCGTCAGTCCGCCGTGCGGACGAAAGTCGCCGCGTACCTGGAAGTTGTTGATCGCCTTCGTCGAGCCCATCACCGCGAGCGTCGCGTGATCCTGCGCCACGCTGTTGCCGACGATCAGGTTGCCGATGTCGTCGAAGTCTTCGCAGATGCACGCCGACACCGCGAACGCCTGGGTCGCAGGGCACGTCGCATTCTGTGAAGTCGCTCCAAGAGTGTTGTCGGCACAGCCGACCACGGCGAACAGCAGGGCGAGGCGTTTCATGGCCGGGCGTGGTGCAACGCATGTACCCGGATAGATCCGTGATTCTTCAGCTTGTTGACTGCGAGTTAACAGCCGACGAGACCCCACGCTCCCATGGCTGCAGTCCCAGCCACCGCGGGTTTGGTATGCGGGCAGACGCGATCGACAACGCTGCGCGAATTGCGCATCTGGTAGCGTGAGCACGTGCGGTTCTTGATGCTGATGGCGTTGATCGGTTGTGGTGGCGGCTCGCAGCCAGAGCTGGTGTTCGATCCGACCGCTGTGTGGGGCCTCAACCTCGCCGTGGGTGGCGGGCGGGTCTACACGACCACCACCGGTGAGAGCTGCGGCAGTCTCGACGCGTCCGATCACGCGGTGTGGTCGTTTCCGAATGGCGGCGACGCCGCCGAGCTCGTGTTCTGCGGTGGTTCAGGTCAGTTCTTCGGTTCCGGAATGGCTACCGACGGCGACCGCGTGTTGTGGCCGACTCATGGCAGCGGGGGTGTCGAGGCGGCGATCTACGCCGCGCCGATCGCCGGCGGTGATCGCGAGCTGTTCGCGACCATGCCAGATGGGGCGAAAGGGATCGCCACCGACGGAGAGTTTGTCTACGCCGCGACCAGCACCGAGATCGTTCGCGTACCACTCGCAGGTGGGCCACCCACCGTGATGTTTGCTCCCGATGGCGGCGGCATCACCTGGTTCGATGTTGTCGGCGACACGCTGGTCGCAACGGTACTGGCGAACAGCGGCAGCGAGGTCGTGACGCTCGGACTCGACGGGTCTTCGCCAACCACGCTCGCGACGCTCGTCGACTCGGCGATCGGCCAGTTCTGCTTCGACGCGGTCACGATCTTCGTGATCACCGCCGGCACCGACGTCGTGCAAGTCCCGCGAGACGGCTCGCCGACGACGTTGGTCGCGACAGGTCTCGAAGGCGCGAGGGGATGCGCGGTGCAGGGTGGCATCGTCTACACATCTCTCGGTGGTCTCGACACGAGGACCACGAAGCAGATCGTTCGGCTTGGACCGGAGCGCACCGTGATCGGCGAGGTCGAGGCGGTCTTCATCGGCATGATCGCGATCCAGGATGACGTGCTGCACTACGCGGGTTCCGGCGGGTTCGGCCGGATCGCGCTCTAGGAGCACGGCGAGTACATCGCGTTCTCGACGGCGATCGTGGTGACTGCGCGACCGCGCCGCGTTCGAGCGCCGGCTACCCGTCAAGCGAAAACGACACCACAATCAAGAAAATGACCTGTCCGGCATCCGGACAGCGGTCAGATCGGCGGGAGGTCCCAGCCGAGCGTGTTGGCCTGATACTCCGCTTTCGGAAGCAACACGAACACCGCTCGTGGATCGAGGGTCGCGATCAAGCTCTCGAGCACCAGCTTATCCATCGCGGTGCAGCCGAGCGTGGATCCCTCGGGCCCGCTCCACACGTGCAAGAAGATGCAGCTGCCGCGCTCCGGCACGCGAGCCGCATTGTGCGAGACATCGACGACCCACTCGTAGAGCTCGTCCTTCCGCTTCATCTCCTCCGCCGACTTCCAATCGACCGGTGTCGTCTTCTGGTCGAGCACGCGGTTGTAGTGCTTGCTCGCGGGATCGTCGACGCACTTCCAGGCGTCATCGACGGCGTTGTACGCGAGCTTGCTCCCCGCCGGCGCTGCCGTCGCAGAGCCGTAGCTCTTGCCGATCTCGAACACACCCGCGGGACTCTTGCCGTCGCCCTCGCGCTTGACCGGTCCTTCGCGACCCGCGCCGCCTTCGCCGTGCATCCCGTCGCCCCACGCCGTGCCGTTCTTGCCGACGACCGCGCGCCATGGTTCGCCGAGCTGCGTCCACCCACCACCGGTGCGGCGATAGCGGCGTAGCGTCGCTTGTGTGGAGGTCCAATCAGCGACAACTCCAACGATCACCTCGGGCGTGTGCTCGAGGAGACGCGGTCCTTCGATCCGCCGCGTCGGGGGTGGCTCGACCGCCGCGGGCTCCGGCTTGCTGCACGCGACGAGCGCGAGGAGCAGCGCGAGCTTCACACCGACATCTCGAGCATGCGCTCGATCGGCCTCAGCGCCTTGACACGCGTCGCCTCGGGAACCTCGATCTGGGGCGTCAGATCGCGCATGCACAGGTACAGCTTCTCCAGCGTGTTGCGACGCATGTGCGGGCAGACGTTGCACGAGCAGGTCTCATCTTCGGGGGGTGCAGGGATCAACGTCTTGCCGGGGGCGGCTTGTTGCATCTTGTGCAAGATGCCGGCTTCGGTGGCGACGATGAAGGTCTGCTTGTCCGACTTCTTCGCGTAGTCGATCAACCCGCTCGTCGACGCGATGTGCTGCGCGTGCCGCAAGATTCCTTCGTGGCACTCGGGATGCGCGATGATCTCGGCCTCGGGGTTCTCGGCCTTGAGCTTGAGCAGGCGCTTCTCCGAGAACGTCTCGTGGACGATGCAGGTGCCTTCCCACTTGATCATGTCGGGGCGGTTCGCCTGCTTCGCGACGAACGCTCCGAGGTAGCGATCAGGCGCGAACACGATCTTCTGCCCCTCGAGCGCCTTGACGATCTTGACCGCGTTCGAGGACGTCACGATGACATCCGACAGGGCCTTCACCGCCGCGGTGCAGTTGATGTAGCTGACCACCGTGTGGCCCGGGTACTGCTCGAGCCACTTCTCGAACACCGGCGCGGGGCAGCCATCGGCGAGCGAGCAGCCGGCCTTGAGATCCGGGATCACCACGACCTTGTTGGGGTTCAGGATCTTTGCCGTCTCGGCCATGAAGTGGACGCCGCAGAACACGATCACGTCGGCCTTGGTCTTGGCCGCGGCCTGCGACAGCTGGAGCGAATCGCCGACGAAATCGGCGAGGTCCTGGATCTCCGACTCCTGGTAGTAGTGCGCGAGGATGACGGCGTTGCGCTGTTTCTTGAGGCGCGCGATCCCATCCTCTAGTTCGGCTGGCGTCATCGCAGCGACGTCTGGCGGGATCACGACCTCGGGCAGGTGGTCCACAAGGCTGGGATTGCCCACAACAGGCAGCAGCTTTTCGCTCATCGTTCTCCTTTCCTAGCACGGAGATCGTTGTGCTTGCTCTTGCACAACCACACGTGCGTGGATGCCCGTTCGTATGATGGGTCGCCGCGTTGCTTTGCTCTTGGTTTGCGCCGGCTGTGCCAGCGCCATGGATCCGGCGCGCCTTGGCGACGACCAGCCGGCCGATGCACCTCCGTCGTGCGCCCCAGCCACCGAGTTGTGCAACGGCCAGGACGACGACTGCGATGGCATCGTCGACGAGGGTTATGCCTCCACGGCGGAGAAGTGCGACACCATCGATAACGATTGCGATGGCAAGATCGACGAGGACTTCCTCGTCGGCACCGCGTGCGATGGCGCGGACGCCGATACCTGCAAGGACGGCATGCTCGTGTGCGACGGCCTGATGGCGACGCGCTGCACCGACACGGAAGGCACCAGCGCCGAGGTCTGCGACGGCATCGACAACGATTGCGACGGCAACGTCGACGAGGGCTTCTCGCTCGGTGCGCCGTGCGATGGCGCGGACTCCGATGCGTGCAACGAAGGCGCGATCGTGTGCGATGGCGCCGGCGGCGCGATGTGCAACGACACCACGCCGGACAGCCTCGAGATCTGCGACGGCATCGACAACGATTGCATGAACGGGGTCGACGACACGTTCGCGATCGACGAGGCCTGCTCGGTCGGCCTCGGGATGTGCGCGCGATCGGGCGTCACCGTGTGCAACGCAGCGCAGACCGCCGTGGTGTGCGGCGCCACCGCGGGACCACCCAGCGCCGAGACCTGCGGCAACGGTGCCGACGAGGATTGCAACGGCAACGACACCTCGTGCCCGAGCAACGACACCGCCGCGGGCGCGATCGACATCTCCGCCGGTGGCACGTTCACGATGGATCTGACCGCCGCGCACGACGACAACTGGGCGCAGGCGACGGGTGAAGACTGCGGCGATCAGGGCGGCCGCGACGTGTTCTACACGTTCACGCTGCCCGCCGACGAGGTCGTCTACTTCGACACCTTCGCGTCAGGCTTCGACTCGGTGGTGCGGATCTTCGAGGGTGCGTGCACGGCCCTCGGCGCGGTCAAGCGCTGCGGCGACGACGCGTGCAGCACCACGCGCTCGCAGGGTGCGTTACAGCTCGCCGCCGGGCAGTACTGTCTGGTCGTCGATCAGTTCTCGAACGCCGCGACGAATGGCGCCGCGTCGTTGACGTTCCGCCGCGGTGGCCGCACGGGTCTCGCGCTGACCAACCTCGCGGGCTCGCGCAGCGGCACCACGACGGGCAAGCCCAGCCAATCGATCGCCGGCTGCGAGCCGAACTCGGCACAAGGCGACGAGGCGTACTTCTTCCTGACCTGCCCGAACAAGACGTACTCGGTGTCCGCGAACACGTGCAGCGGGACCTCGTTCGACAGCGTCCTCTACATGCGCCGCGGCGCCGCGACGACCGCCGATACGAAGTGCAGCGACGATGTCTCCGGCTGTGGCAATGGCCTGCAGGCGAAGTGGACCGCCGCCTCGATCAGTGGTGCGAACTTGAACTGGTTGATCGTCGATGGCTTCGGCACGACCGGCAACGGCAACTACACGCTGACCTACAACATTCAGTAGCTTCTCGCGCGGCTCACGCGCGAGCCGCACGGTGCTACGTTCCGCTCGTGACTCCGGCCCAGCTCTCCGCGCTGTTCGAGCAGTTGCCGACCCCAACCTTGGTGGTCGACCGCGGACTTCGTTGTGTCGCGGCCAATCGCGCATTCCTGCAACTCACCGGGCGGCAGCTCGACCAGCTGTTAGGCCGAGACGTGTTCGAAACCTTCCCGAATAACCCGCAGAACGCTGCGCTGGTCAGGGCGTCGTTCGAACGCGTGCTCGCGACCGGCAAGGTGGACGAGATCGCTGCGGTCGCGACGTCGAACCAACGGGTGTGGAGCGCTCGTCAAGCCCCGATCTTTGGCCCCACCGGCGAGGTCGAGCTGATCGTTCAGGAGACCGTCGAGATCACCCAGCCGACCGCGACCAACGAGCGAGACCTCGATGTCGTCCTGGAGCGCGCGTTGCGAGTCCAGGCGACCACCGCAACACTGGGTCTCGAGCTTGACGATCTGCGAGAGATGTTCCGTCAGGCCCCGGGGTTCACGTGCTTTTTGCGTGGCGAGGAGCACGTGTTCGAGATCGTCAACGACGCGTTCCGGGAATTGATCAACGGTCGAAACGTGATCGGAATGCGAGCTCGCGAGGCCTTACCCGAGCTGGAAGCGCAGGGGTTGCTGCGACTGCTCCACCACACCTACCGTTCGGGCGAGACCTACGTCGGCACCAACCTCCAGGTCAGACTCCAGCGCTCGGCAACGGAGTTCGACGAGATCACGGTGGACGTCATCCTCCAGCCGATTCGCACGCGGACCGACGAGGTGGTGGGGATCTTCGTACAAGGCCAGGATGTCACGGCCCGACGCAACGCCGAGGCTCGGCGCCGATTCTTGATCGAGGCAATGCCGGTCCAGGTGTGGACCGCGGACCCGCACGGCAAGCTCGACTTTGTCAGTGATCGCGTCGTGGACTATTTTCAACGGTCGGCGGAGCAGATCCTCGGGGATGGCTGGCTCGGCGTGCTGGATCCCGAAGATGTCGACGCCGTGACCGCTCGCTGGACGCGATCTCTCGAGACCGGAGAGCCGTACGAGGTGGAGTTCCGGCTGCGGCGGAGTGATGGCGAGTATCGCTGGCACCTCGGGCGTGCGAATGCCGAGCGGTCGAGCGATGGCAGCATCACCACCTGGGTCGGGACCAACACCGATATTCATGACGCGAAATCTGCGCTCGCCGAGCTGATGCTGCGCTCGCAGTACGAGCAGCGGTTGATCGGAATCGTCAGCCACGACCTGCGCAACCCGTTGAGCGCGATCATCCTGGCGAGCGAGGTGCTCGCGAACCGCCAGCTCGATCCGGCGACGCACAAGCTGGTCGCGAGGATGGCCTCCGCCGCACGTCGGGCCACCCGGCTGGTCAACGATCTCCTCGATTTTGCCAAGGCGCGCCTCGGGACCACGATCCCGGTGAACCCGGAGCCAACCAACCTGCGAGACATTCTGGAGACGGTGGTCGGCGAGTTCGACGTGCTCGCACCCGGCCGGGTGGTTCAGGTCGGGCAGTCGCTCGACGAGGGAGGGCTGTGGGATCCCGATCGCCTCGCACAGGTGCTGTCGAACCTGGTCATCAACGCACTCCAGCATGGAGCGCCGGGAACACCGGTCTACGTCGAGGCGAAGGTGACGGAATCCCAAGCCCTCCTGACGGTCGCAAACCAAGGTCGAGGCATTCCGGCCCAGGATCTCGACGGGTTGTTCGAGCCCTATCGCCGGGCCTCGAACGCCAGCGCCGCTCGGGGCAGTCTCGGACTCGGCTTGTACATCGCGCGCGAGGTGGTCGCCGCGCACGGTGGGACGATCGACGTGGAGTCGATTCCCGACGAGCTCACGCGGTTCACGATCCGACTGCCGCGGTTCTCGGCTGTTCGATCATCACCGGGATCATGACCGAGCGCGCCGCGGTTGCACGGTCGCGAGAATCGCGCTGAGGGTCGGCTGGTCCACCGGCTTGACGAGGTGGTGCTCGAACCCCACCCGGCGCGCCTGTTCGCGATCCTCTGCATTTCCCCACCCCGTCAGCGCGATCAACGTCGGTTGCGTGATCGTGGGGTCGGCGCGGAGTCGCTGCGCGACTTCGTAGCCATCGATCTCGGGTAGGCCGATGTCGAGGAGCAAGACGTCGGGGTCTCGCTCCCTCGTCTCGCGCAACGCGTCCAACCCCGTGTGCGCCACGAACACCGTGTGACCGACGATCTCGAGCAGGGCAGCGAGCAGCTCCGCCGCATCGACGTTGTCGTCGACCACGAGGATCCGCAAGCTCGTCGCCGAGGGTCGAGCGACGGAGCCCGACGATGCGACGGGGTCGGGGGTCAACGGCAGGACGATGGTGAAGGTACTCCCACGGTCCTTCCCCTCGCTGCGAGCCTCCAGCGTGCCGCCGTGCAACTCGACGAGCCTGCGAGACAGCGTGAGGCCGATCCCGAGCCCTCCACTCGCACGGTCGATGGACTGTCCGAGTTGAACGAACATCTCGAAGATGACGGCAAGCTGATCAGGTTCGATTCCGACGCCATCATCGGCGACGCAGATCTCGACCTGCTGTGCGCGCCTGGTTGCCGAGACTCTGACAAGGCCACCTCGCGGTGTGTACTTGGCCGCGTTGCTCAGGAGGTTTGCGAGCGCCTGCGCGAGGCGAGTCGAGTCACCGTCGATGAACAACGAATGGTCCGCGAGGTCGACGACAAGCGTGAGTCCGTTCGCGTCGAGCAAGGTCCTTGCCGTCTCGACCGCGCTGACCACCACCTCCGCGACGTCGACCCGCCGCTTGACGAGCTGGATCTTGTCGAGCGTGACGCGCGAGATATCGAGCAGATCGTCGACCATGCGAACGAGGTGACCGAGCTGACGTTCCATCATCGCGTAGGTCTGCGCGGTGCGCGTGGCGTCGTCGATGCGTTGCAGGAGCTCGAGACCGCTGCGGATCGGCGCGAGCGGGTTGCGCAGCTCGTGCGCCAGCGTCGCGAGGAACTCGTCCTTGCGCCGGTCCTGCTCGCGCATTCGAGCCTCCGCGAGCTTCAGGGCGGTGACATCGACGGTGAC
>JBBQJJ010000246.1:0-13081 GCA_038325805.1 Haliangiales bacterium | reverse complement strand
CCGGCCATCGCGTCGGTGTCCTTGTTCAGCCGCATGTACTCGGCGTGCTCCATACAACCCTTGCCGAGCACGGGATCGAGCACGACGGGCGGCAACTTCGCGGCGGCGCGATACCGATCGACGATGGTCTTGACCCGCTGCTCGGGTGTGACCGGGGTCTTTACTCCAGATGGATCGGCGGGCTCGGCACGGGTCTGCGAGGGCGATGGCCGCGCAGGCTCGGCGTGGGCGGCACAGGCAACGAGCGCGACCAGCAAGACACTGCGCATGGGCTATCGACGGTACCGCGAACTCGAATGTTCACCAGCGGTGGACTCCCCGTGAACTGCTCCGCCAAGATGCGCCCGGCGGCGCGCGGACCTGCTAAGAACCCTTGGTGTCGACCGTGCTCGACGGCCCGCTACTGAAGGAGCGGTACCGGCTCGGGCCCAAGCTCGGCAAGGGTTCGCAAGGCGAGCTGTTCCTCGCACGCGACGAGTGGTTGAAGGGCGACGAGAAAGAGCGGCTCGTCGTCGTCAAGCGGCTCAAGCCGCGCGGCACCTGGAAGTCCTTCGAGCTGTTCGAGCGCGAAGCCAAGGTGCTGTCGCAGCTCCGCCACGCGGGCGTACCTCGCCACCTCGCGAACTTCGAGGATCCGCCCGGCACGTTCAACCTCGTGATGGAGCGCGTGCCCGGGCAGAACCTTCGCGAGATCACGGATCGCCGGCGGCTGTCGCAGACGGAGGTGCGCGACGTGCTGATCCGCGCGCTCGAGATCCTCGACTACCTCCACACGCGTTCGCCGGTGGTCATCCATCGCGACATCAAGCCGTCCAACATCCTGCGTGCGCCGGATGGAAGACTGTCGCTCGTCGATTTCGGCGGCGTGCTCGATGCCGCACGCGAGAAGGGCGGCTCGACGGTGGTCGGCACGTTCGGCTACATGGCGCCCGAGCAGCTGCACGGTGAGGCCACGCCCGCGACGGATCTCTACGCCCTCGGCGCCACGATCGTCTCGTTGCTCGGCGGCATCGAGCCCGAGGACGTGCCGCGCAAGGGGCTGCAGATGGATCTCGAGCGCCACCTACCGTCGATCGATGCGGGACTGCGCGAGACGTTGACCGCGATGACCGATCCCGATCCGAGTCAGCGTCCACAACGAGCGCGCGACGTGGTCGCACTGCTCGCGAAGGCGCCTCGCCCCAAGAAGCAGACCGCCGCGCCCGAGCGGAGCCTCGCGCTCGAGAGGACGAGCTCCGCCCTCCCCGCGCGCCAGCTGTTCTCCGACATCGGCGAGCCGATGGGCACGCTGCTCCGCTTCGGCGTCCTCGGCTTCGGTGCCGGTGGATGGATCGGGATGACTGCGATCCGGTTCTCGCTCGGTCTCACGATCTCGATCCTCGCCGTGCTCGCCTTCCCCGCGTTCAAGCGCGTGGTCGGCGTCGGTCGCGAGCTCGATGCGATGCTGGTCGAGGGGCAGAGTGGTTTCACCGACATGATGCGTGGAGCAATGGCCCGCAAGAGGAACGAATGACCGCACGGTTGATCACGATCCCGTTCTCCCACTACTGCGAGAAGGCGCGCTGGGCACTCGACTACGCCGGCGTCCCCTACGAAGAGGAGGGCCACCTACCGGCGTTCAGTTACGCGGCCACGCTCCGCGCTGGTGCGAAGCGTACCGTCCCCGCGCTGATCGACGGCAAGACCGTGCTTCCGGACTCGACGCCGATCATCGCCTATGCCGACCAGCAACGACCGGGCTCGCTGTACCCGACGAATCCCCAGGACCGCGAGGACGTGCTCGGGATCGAGGACCAGCTCGATCGCAACCTCGGACCCGCGACGCGCCGGTGGGCGTACTTCCACTTGCTCGATCGCAAGGACCTCGACCACATCCTGCTGCAGAGCGTGCCGCGCTGGGAGCAGCTGGCGTTCAAGGCGGGCCGGCCGGCCGCGCTGCTGTTCCTCAAGCGCGGCCTCAAGATCAACCCGGAGGGTGCCGAGCGCTCGCGGCGGAAGATCGACGAGGCGTTCCAGAACGTCGGAGGTCTCCTCGGCGATGGTCGTCGCTACCTGATCGGCGATCGCTTCACCGTCGCCGACCTGACCTTCGCCGCGCTCGCAGCGCCGGTCCTCATACCGCCCCAGTACGGCGCGACGCTGCCGCCGATCGAGGCGTTCCCGCCTGCCGCGCGCGAGCAACTCGACACCTGGCGTGGTTCGCCACCGGGCCAGTTCGCGCTGCGGATCTACGCCGAGCACCGCCGACAACCCGTTCGCTAACCCCAGACTCGAGGACCCCGTTCCCCATCATTCGCCTGGTCGAAGGATCGACACAGGCGAACTCTGGGGTCAGGCCGCGTGCAGCGTGAACAGCGCGACCTCGGCACTCGTGCCCTCACCGACCCGCCGCGTGATGCCCGAGAAGCCGACGCCCGGCGTGACATACATCTGCGTCGACCTGGAGCCGGCGAGGTCGTACATGCCGCGGCGATAGCGCAGGCCGACCTGCTTCATGATCCGGTCGGTGATGCCCTTGATGAAGATCTGACCGCCGTGGGTGTGCCCGCTGAGCACCAGATCCGCACCGCGCCTGGCCACGTCGGGCCCACGATCCGGTGCGTGGCACAACACGATCCGCGGCAGGTTGGTTGGCGCACCCGCGAAGGCGGCATCGAGATCGTCGTGGCGGGTCACCGGATCATCGATGCCGACGATCGGCAATGGTGCGCCACGGACATCGGCGACGGTCGTCTGGTTGCGCAGCACCTCGTAGCCGTTGCGCTCCAGCACCGTCCGGACGCCGGAGCCCCACACGAAATAATCGTGGTTGCCGAGCACCGCGAGCACGCGAGGTGCCTTCAGCCCTGCGAGCTGCTCCTCGGCCAGCTCGACCTCCTGCCGCTTCCAACACACGTAATCGCCGGTCAGCACGATCAAATCGGGCTGCGAGGCGTTGGCGGCATCGATCGCGGCGCGGATGTGCGATGCGGGGGTCAAGTTGCCGACGTGAATGTCGGACAGCTGGGCAATGCGGACGCCCTCGTGCCGGGGATCGAGCCCGACCACGAAAACGTCGTGCTCGGAGATCTTCGGTGGAATAGGACGAGCCACCCGCGCACTCTGTGTTGAGGCCCCCGGTTTGGCAATTCGATCAGCCGCGCGAAGTTCTACGCACCGCGTGGATCGCTTTGCACAAGAGGGGTTTGCCTGGCAGCATTGCACCCAATGGCCGCTGCGCGCGTGAGCCCCGGTGATGCTCGTATCCCGTGCCCGATGTGTGGTGGTTTGATCCACCCCATCGCCGGCAAGTGCAAGCACTGCAAAGGTGACCTCGCCGGTGTGCGCGGGGGGCGGCCTGCAGCAGCGCAAGCCCTGCCGTCGATCATCGCCACCAACAGTGCGGCGTTGAACCGACCCAACGGTCAAGCGAGCAGCTACGCGCCTCCCGGTCTGTCGGGGTCGAACGGCTCGAGTTATAGCGGCACGAACGGGCACAGCGCGTACGCGCCGATTCCGCCGGCTGCACAGCACGTCGCGATGCCGATGCAGCTCGCGCGGCACTACGAGGAGCACGCGGGTCCGCAGGTCCTTCCGCCCCGCCCGACCGGTCGGATGCACCAGGCGGCGAGCCCACGCACCGCATGGTGGAGGAGCTGGCCGTTGATCGTGATCGTGCTCGCCGTGCTCGCGATCGTCACCGCCGTCGTGTTGATGGTGTGGCCGCCCGGCACGTCGGCCAGCGAAGGCGAGCCGACCAATCTGAAGAGCAAGATGCTCCCCACACCCGAGAGGATGGAGACCAACCCGATGGTGCCGAAGGATCAGCCGCCTGCGAAGTCCGGCGATCCGTGGAACGACAACAACCAGCCCGGCGCGAAGATCGACATCCCCGACGATCCGGACGATGACCTCGCCGACCCGATGCCTACGCCACCAGGTCGGCCCACGCCGGGTCGTTCGGCGATCACTGGTAGTGGTGCGGTGATGCTCGAGGTCTCGCTGCACTTCTGCGATCGCGCCGCGACGTGCTCGAACGACGACCTGCTGAGGGCGCTGTGCACCCAGACCAAGGACAGCATCAAGCTGTTCGACGTCCAGCCGCCCACCTCGTGCTCGTCGCGTACGCGTTGCCTGAAGCACGTCGACACGCTCGACTGCACCGTCGACTTCTCGATGTCGGGCCTCACGCAGCTGACCACCAAGGTCCAGGACTGCGTCGAGGCCATCACGCGCTGCTGAGTTGCGGTAGCGTGCGGGCATGTTCCGCATGCTCTTGATCGCATCGCTCGGCGCCTGTGGTGGCAAGCCCGCCGCCCAGGCGCCGTCGAACACCGCCAGCTCGGATGTGCCACCCACGGCCATCGCGCCCGCTGACGTCGCCGATGTCTGCGCGAACGCGAAGCAGGTGGATCCGTGAACCTCCCCTTCGAGATCTATCGCTCGCCGAAGACCATGCGCGCGCGGGTGGAGGATCTGCGGCGCGACGGCCGCAAGATCGCCGTCGTGCCGACGATGGGCGCGCTGCACGAAGGTCATCTGCAGCTGATGCGCGTCGCGCGCGCGAAGGCCGACGTCGTGATCCTGACGATCTTCGTCAACCCGACGCAGTTCGGACCCAACGAGGATCTGTCTCGCTACCCTCGCGACGAGGCGGGTGATCTCGCCAAGGCGAGGAGCTGCGGGATCGACCTCGCGTACTGCCCCGACCTGGCGAGCATGTATCCCGCGGGCGCGCAGACCTTCATCGAGGTCCGCGAGCTCCAGCAGCCGCTGTGCGGGACGAGCCGGCCGGGTCACTTCGCGGGCGTCGCGACGGTGGTGGCGAAGCTGTTCCACGCCACGCTGCCGCACGTCGCGGTGTTCGGCGAGAAGGACTACCAGCAGCTCGCGATCCTTCGCCGGATGGTTCGCGACCTCGACTTCGACCTCGAGATCGCGAGGGTGCCGATCATCCGCGAGACCGACGGCCTCGCGCTGTCGTCGCGCAACATCTACCTGTCCGCGGATCACCGCGCCGCCGCGCTGTCGCTGTCCAAGGGTCTCGCCGCCGCGGAAGCGCTGGTGGCGTCGGGTGAGAAGAGCGCCACGAAGATCCTCGCCGCGGCGCGTGCGCCGATCGAGGCCGAGTCACTCGCGCGGATCGACTACGTCGAGCTGCGCGATGCCACCGAGCTGACGACCGTCGAGACGATGACGAACCCCGCCGTGCTCGCGATGGCCGTGTTCGTCGGGACGACGCGGCTGATCGACAACCGCGTCTTGCGCTAACGGAACTTCCTCTACTCGAACGGAGGAACCGGTCGTCAAGTCCCTACCGGTTTCGGCCGTCGTACGCACGGTGTAGGCAACTCGGCGCGCGCAAGCAGCATCGAGTATCCAAGGAGGGATTGATGACCAGTTCGCAAGTCTTGATCACCGTGCTCGGCGGCGCCGGCGTGGTTCTCGTCGCGCTGCTCGCGGCTTCGCTCTACACCGTCGAACAACAGACCGTGGCCGTGGTCCAGCGGCTCGGTAAGTTCATCGGCATCACCGGGCCGGGCATCCACGCGAGGATCCCGGTGATCGACAAGGTCGCGGGTCGCGTCAACCTTCGCGTCCAGCAGCTCGACGTCTCCGTCGAGACCAAGACCGAGGACAACGTGTTCCTCCACATGATCGTCTCGGTGCAGTACTTCGTGCTGCCCGAGAAGGCGTACGAGAGCTTCTACAAGCTCGACGACGCGTCGCGACAGATCCGGTCGTACGTGTTCGACGTGGTCCGCGCACAGGTCCCGAAGATCAAGCTCGACGACGTGTTCGCGAAGAAGGACGACATCGCCGAGGTCGTCAAGGTGGAGCTCGCCCACGTCATGGAGGGCTTCGGCTACGGCATCGTCAAGGCCCTGGTCACCGACATCGAGCCCGACGCTCGCGTCAAGGAAGCCATGAACGAGATCAACGCTGCACAGCGCATGCGCGTCGCCGCGAACGAGAAGGGCGAAGCGGACCGCATCCTCAAGGTCAAGGCGGCCGAGGGTGAGGCACAGAGCAAGGCGCTCCAGGGCAAGGGCATCGCCGACCAGCGCCAGGCGATCGTCGCCGGTCTCCGCGACTCGGTCGACGAGTTCCGTCGCTCGGTGCCTGGCACGACCGCGAAGGACGTGATGAACCTCGTGCTGATGACGCAGTACTTCGACATGCTCAAGGAGATCGGTGCGTCGGCGAGGAGCAACACGATCCTGATCCCGCACTCTCCCGGCAACCTCGCCACCCTGACCGACCAGATCCGCAACGCGATGATCGAGGCGGACCAGGTGAGCGACGCGAAGTCGAGTGGTGATGACGCCGCTCACAACGGCCACAACGGCCACGCCTGACCTGAAGGGCTGACGTAGCATCGCAGCGTGCGGCGTTACGTAGCCCTGGTCGTCGTGGTCGCGCTGATCGGCGTCGTCCTCTGGCGATGTCGCGACTCCGCGACGACGAGCGCGCCGGTGGTCGTCGATGCGGGGACGGCCACCACCAGCGTGCTCCGCCACCCTCGCCCGCCGATCGATCCGAACAGGATCTCGCGCGCGGCGATCGCCGGGATCGTGACGGGTGATCGTCCGCTGGCCGGCGTGCTCGTGTGCGTGCGAGGCGAGGCCGCCGAGCTCCCCGACGAGCTGTTCCACGAGCCGGCATGTGCGAGCACGGATGCGCGGGGTGCGTACGTGATCGAGGGGCTGCTTCCCGCGGCGTACCACGCGACCGCCATGCTGCGTGGCTTCGAGCCGAAGACGTGGGGCGAGCCGCGCGAGGTGCAGCTGATCCGCGTGCGTGCGAACGAGCGACGCACCGGGATCGACTTCGCGCTGCGACCCGGCGGCGTCGAGCTCGCGGGAGTCGTCTCCGACCTGACCGGCGGGCCGATCGACCGGGCGAAGGTCCAGGCGTTTGGTTCGAGCGTCACCGAGACCGACGACAAGGGTGCGTTCTCGCTGTGGGTCAAGCCCGGCACGATCGAGCTCGAGGCACGTGCCGACGGCTACGCCAATGGGAGGGACGACGTCTGGGTCCCGAAGGGAACGACCGAGCCGGTGCGCGTCGAGCTCGTGCTCACCCCCGAGGCGTCGCTCGCCAGGACGGTGATCGATGCCGGCAGTCGCGAGCCGATCGCCAACGCGCGCGTCCTCGTCGGCACCAGCAACTGGGGCTGGGACGACGGCGAGACGACGTTCACCGACGCGCGCGGCAAGTTCCGCGTCGGCAAGCTGATCCCGAAGCGCTACGTCGTGACGGCGCGCACCAGCACGGGCTTCGGACGTGCGCCCTCGGTGCTCGTCGGCCTCGCGCAGAACGTCGACAACGTCACCGTCGAGCTGCATCCCGCGTTTCGGATCGACGGGCGGATCGTCGACGCGGCGACGCGGGTCGATTGCGATCGCGGCGCGCTCGTCTCGCTCCAGGAGCGCACGACCAACAAGTTCCTCGATCTGAAGCGTGCGGCCGACGGCAGTCACTTCGCCGATGGTGTGCTGCCCGGCACCTACAGCGTGTCGATCTATTGCACCGGGGCGCGCGTCCGCGAGGCCTATCCATCGATCATCGTCACCGATCGCGATGCCCTCGGCCTGACCTGGGAGGTCGACCGCGGCGCGATCGTGCGCGGCGTGATCACCGCCCGTGGCAAGCCGGTCGAGGGAGCGACGATCAGCGCCGAGCGACAAGGCGCCGCCACGCGGAGCAAGCACACCGGCGGCGGTACCGCGTCGCGTGACGACGGCTCGTTCGAGATCGGCGGGCTCGCGGCAGGCGTCTACAAGGTCTCGGTGTCGGCGGAGCGCCAGATCGTCGCACGCGAGACCTTCCTGATCGAGCTTGCCGACGGAGCCACGGTCGAGCGTTCCATCGCGCTCGATCCCGAGGACTCGGGAACGATCGCTGGCAGTGTGGTCGACACCGACGGTCGGTTGCTCGGCGACGCCGAGGTGATGGCGACGACGCTGACCGGCACGTCGAGCTCGACGCGTAGTGACAAGACCGGTGCGAGCGGCACGTTCACGATCGGCCCGCTGCGACCCGGCGCCTACAAGCTCGCGGTCTACGCGCGCGACACGCTGCTGCGCAAGGCCGGCACCACCGACGACACCAATCAGGGAGAGCGCGTCACCGTGGTCTCCGGGCACGCGTCGACGGTGAAGCTGGTCGTCGAAGCACAGACCGGCGTGATCCACGGCAGCGTCGTCGATGCGGGTGGAGCGCCGGTCGGCGATGCGTTCGTCTCCGCGGCGCGCGAATCCGATGCCGCAGGCGCCGCGAATTCGGGCGCCTATCAGACGCGGTGGAGCTGGAACGAGCGGCCGGTCCTGACGGCCGTCGACGGCACGTTCACGCTGACGCGACTCTCACCAGGCACCTACACCATCCGCGCCTATCGCCGCGGCGGTGGCGAGGCGATCTCGGAGAAGGTCGCGCTCGGCGCCCGGACGAAGCTGACGATCCACACCACGGCCGCGATCACCGGTCGCGTGCGCGAGGGTAGCGGCGATTCCGAGGATTTCGCGATCACGATCCGCGAGCTGTCGACGGGGTTTCGTCGCCGCGAGGAGCTGTATCGCACCGGCGGGGTCTACGCGGTGCGCGATCTACCGCGCGGCAAGTACATCGTGGTCGCCGAGGCGAAGGCTGGCATCGCGCAGGTCGAGCTCGAGCTCCGCGACGGAGAGACCCGCACCGGCGTGGACCTCACGCTCGACGGGTACGTCACCGCGACAGGTCGGGTCGTCGAGCTCGGCACGACGACGCCGGTGGCCGGCATCAGCATGATGATCCGGCGCGTCCGCGGTGGTGGCATCTACGCGGCGAGCGAGGATCGCGGGCATGTCTCCGATGACGCCGGTCGGTTCACCGTGCGCAACGCCCCTCAGGGTCAGGTCGTGATCACCGGCTGGGGCGAAGCAGGCAGGCCGTTCGACATCCAGGTGTTCCGCACGCTGCGCGGCAGCGGCACCCTCGATCTGGGCGACATCGAGGCGATCCGACGACGCCTGAAGGTCGGCGAGATCGCCGGCGAGCTCGGGCTCAAGTTCGCGGAGCAGACGTTCGACATCCCGCCCGACAAGCGCGAGCGACGGATCTCGTACATCGATCCCAAAGGTCCTGCTGCCACGAGCAAGCTCGAGCAGGGAGACGTGGTCACGGCGATCGATGGCATCGACGTGCGCGGCGAGCACGCGGGTCGCGCGGCCACGCTGCTGTCCGCACCGCCCGGAGCCACGGTGGTCCTGACCGTCGCGCGCGGGATCACCGCGGCGATCGTGCTCGCAGCCCCATAGCGACAGCGGGGCCGCGAGCGGCACATGTTTTCTGGCGTAGGCCCACCCGCGATCGCTTACGTTTCAACCCACCATGTTCAGGCTCGCGCTCGTTGTCGTCGTCGGGTGCTCCTCACCCAGCACGCCCCCACCCACCAAGCCTCCCGTGACTCCGCCGGGCGCGATCGTCATCGATCTCGCGAGCGTCTCGCTCGCCGAGGACTGCGGTGGCGGACCCGCGCACCTGAGCGTCGAGACCTCCAGCCAGAAGCGACGCCCCGGCCCGAGCGTCGCGCAGAGCTCGCAGGCCGGCGACCAGGCCTGCGAGCAGACGACGATGCAACTCAAGATCACGGCGGGCGCGGCGGGTGCGATCAAGATCAAGCGCGTCGAGCTCCTCGATCCCAGCGGCAAGGCCGTCGGCGAGCTGACGCCGCGCGCGCCGTCGAAGTGGGCCGACGACGGCTACCACGCGTGGGACGAGCACGTCGAAGCCGGCCAGGATCTGACGACGAGCTACGCGCTGAGCGCCCCGGACTGGTCGAAGCTGCCGGGTGGGCGCGATCCGTCGGTCGCGTATCGGGTGCGCGTCACCATCGCGGTCGGCGACGACGAGCGCACGCTCGACAAGCCGGCGATGATCGAGGGACCGGCGCTGCCACTGCCCGAGGGCGTGGTGACCTGAGCTACCATCCGTCGCGATGCGCCTTGCTCTCCTCCTCGTGCTCGCTAGCTGCTGGACGTCCTCGCAACCCGTCGATCCGCCGAAGGGTGAGGTCGCACCGATCGAGGTCGCGATCGCGAGTGTCCGATTGGCGGACGACTGCCCCGGCTCGATCGCGCAAGCCGAGCTGGCGAAGGGCGACATCGCCTCCGGCAGCTGTGGTGGTGCCTGCAACAGCGTCAGGCGCGCCTGCGAGCAGAGCCTGCTCCAGGTCTCGCTGCGTTCGACCGCGAGCATGAAGACCGCGATCGCGGTCACCAAGATCGAGCTGCTCGATGCAGCGGGTGTGGTGGCCGGCACGCTGACCGTGCGCGAGGCGCGGCGGTGGAGCAGCGACGGCACGTACACGGTGTGGGATCAGGTCGTCGGTCCCGGCGAGGTGATGGCCGCCAGCTACGCGTTGACCGCGCCGGACTGGGGGCTCGTGCCAGGTGGTCGCGATCCGTCGAAGAAGATCCGCGTGCGCGTCACGTTCAAGCTCGGCGACGGTGAGAAGACGTTCGAGAAGGAAGCCGTGGTCTCGGCGTTCATGGATCCGCAGGTCATGACCTGATTGTTTGAAGACTGGGACAGCTGGTTGGTCCACGCCGACGAGCTCAGTCTTCGCGGCGATGAACGCGGGCAGCTGCTGGTGCTCGAGCAGCGGGGTGGCGTCGATCGCGCGCGGGCGTGGGAGCTCGCCGATGACTGGATGACCACGTGGGCCGAGCAGCTCGGCGAGACCAACCTCGACGAGTATCTGTGGATCCGCAGCCTCGCGCCGCTGGCCGATCCACCGACCCCGGCGCTGGTGTTGCCGACGTTCGCGCGACCGATCAGTCAGCTGCTCGCGCAGCTCGATCGCGACGCTCGCTATGAGGACGGCAACACCGCACCCGTGCTGACGCAGCATCGTGCGCAGGTGGTCGCCGCGCTCCGCGCTTGGATCGAGCACGCCTTCGACGGAGTGCCTCCACCCGACGAGGTTCACCGCACGATTCGCCAGGGCGAGGCCGCAGACAATCACGACATGGTGGATCGCTCGCTCGATCACGTCGGGCGCTGGCAGGATCTTCCCGATCAGGAGTTGCTCGACAGCCAGTGGGCGCTGCCGTACCTCGACGAGCAAGGCATCCAGTACTACGCGCCGGCGGTCATGACCTTCGCGCTGCGGCAACCGAGGCGCTGGCACGAGCACTGGATCACCGAGAGCTTCGAGTACTCGTTACAGCCGTCCGGCGCGGGCCTGCGGAACTATCAACACAACAGGCTCCGGTTGCTCGATCGACGGCAGCGCGCGGCGATCTACGCGTATACGCTCGTCATGACGCACGCGGAGGCTGCGAGCGCGTGGGCCCGCGTGTTCGAGGCCGAGCGCACCGGCGAGCGCACCGACTGGTTCGAGTTGTTCTCGCCGACCTAGATCCTAGGCATCGCGATCAGCGAGCCACGCACGTAGGCTGATCGCGTCGATCGCCTCCGCGGGCGGATCGTCGAGCTCGTAGTCGTCGGAGATCAGCGCTCCGCGCAGCGGGCCGGTGAGGATCAGGCACCAGTAGTCGCCGTTCTCGTTGGCGTTGAGTGGGAGCGTCTCGGGCGCTTCGCGAGCCCCGTAGACCTCGATCATCTCGGCGATCGACATCAGGCCGAGCTCGGTGTTGCCGTTCGACCACGCGAGCAGCTGCGCGAGGTCGGGCGGCACCGTTCCGATCCAGCCGGCGAGTTCGGCGAGCTGACGCTTGGTGGCGCCACGATCTTTGCGATGAAGGGCGAGTAGCTTCGCGAACGACGCCGCGCCGGTCTTCGTTCCCGCCGCCCTGCGCGCCGCTGCGATCGCCCGAATGTTGGGACGCGAAGGCTCGGCGCGCTTCGGTCGTTTGCTCGCGGCGAGCGATCCGGTGAACAGACCGACGTGGTCCTCGGTGCCGTCGTATTCGACCTCCTTGCGGGTCACCAGCTTTGCCATCTTCGCGGCCGCTGGCACCGAGTGCGGCTACGCGGCGCGAGCGATGATCGACAGCTTGCCGGCGAGCCCGAGTCGATAGAACCGTCGCAGCTCCCCGAGCATCTCGGGGATCCGGCGCGGCGTCACGAACTGGTTCTCGAGGTACGTGCTGTAGCGCTGCGCGTTGTCGTTCGCGGCGCGGTAGCGCGCGCGCTCGTCATGATCGAGGTCGGGCTCGTACTCGAAGTCCTCGAACAACCGGTGGCGCAACGTCGACGATTGCTGCTGCGTCTCGATCTCTGTCACCAGCAGGCACGTCACGTACTTGTCGACCTCGGCCTGGAGCTCGAGCTCGAGTTGCGTGACCCGGCGATCGGCGCGCGCACAGCAGATCGCGTAGATGAAGTGCGAGACGCCTTCGACCGCGAGCAGGAAGTCTTGCAGGTTGTGATCGCCGAGCGACCGCGACGGATCGTTCGTGTGGAGGTTCGCGAGGGCCGCGGGATCGATGAATAGCGCGATCGATGCTTCGTCCTCGCAGTCGGCCACCAGCAGCTGCTCGCGCGATCTGCGAGTCGGCGCGATCGCCTCGCGCATGTTCGGGTCGATGACGTAGTCCTCCACCTCGACGCCGGTCTCGACACGGTAGAGCTCTTCGAGGCCGCGCTGGAGCCGGGCGATGACAGGTGCGTACACCTACTGGATCACCTTCGTTCCGGGATCGACGAGCACGCCGGCCTGCTTGAGCTTTTGCTCGACCCACTCCTCGCGGGTGCGCAGCCAGATCTCGTAGAGCTTGCCGATGTCGGTCGTCCCGGTGTTCTCGGCGATCGCGATCCGCTTGCGCACGTTTGCGAGCACATCCACGAACGCCGGGAACTTCGCAGCCAGCTCGGCATAGACCTCGCTGATCGATCCACCCTGGTAGCGCGACAGCTGGCCATACGCATTTTGTCCGAGCCCGACGTAATAGTCGGCATCGACCAACGAGCGGTTTAACGATTCGGCGAAGTAGCCGACCATGTAGAGCGAGGTGTCGCCTACCTGCTTGAGGGTCCGCACTCGCTCGCCCGGCTCGTTGCTCGCCTGCGCGAGCTTCATGCCGAGGGGCTCGTCCGTCAGCCGGGTCCGGCTGAAGTCACCCAGAAGGCTGACCAGGTACCAGCTGGCGGGTTC
>JBBQJJ010000245.1:0-13095 GCA_038325805.1 Haliangiales bacterium | reverse complement strand
CACGAGTGGATGGTGAAGGCGTGCGCCCCGGACATGCCGCAGGTGATCCGCCAGTTCGCCGGCACGTTCGAGACGCTGTGGGAGGACCCGGAGTTCGAGCGGTTCTCGCCGGATGATCCGGCGCATCGGGCGCGGCTGGTGACGGCGCTGGCGGCGGAAGGTGCGGGCACGTCACCGGATCTGTTCCTGGTCGCGCTGCGTGCGCTGCCATTTCAGGCGGCGATCCTCGACAAGCTCGTCGTGGAGCGTGAGGTGCACGGCCGGCGGCGGAACCTGGTGGTGGCGGCGACCGGTACGGGCAAGACGGTGATCGCGGCGCTCGACTATGTCCGGCAGGTGGCGGCGGCGGGCGGGGTGCCACCGCGGTTGCTGTTCCTCGCCCATCGCGAAGAGCTGCTCGAGCAAGCGCGCACCACGTTTCGGCATGCGTTGCAGGACCGCGCGTTCGGCGAGCTGCTGGTCGGCGACCGGAGGCCCGAGCGCTGGGATCACGTGTTCGCGAGCATCCAGAGCGCCCACTCGCAGGATCTGCTGGGGAGGTATGGGGCGGAGTATTTTCGGCACGTGATCGTCGACGAGTGCCACCACACGCCGGCGCGCTCGTACCAGGCGATCGTCCCGCACCTGCGCCCGAGCATCCTCGTCGGACTCACGGCCACCCCGGAGCGCGCAGATGGTCGGTCGTTGTTGCCGGACCTCGACGGCCACGTCGCCGCGGAGCTGCGGCTGTGGCACGCACTCGACGATCAGCTGCTGGTGCCGTTCGAGTACTACGGGATCTCGGACGGCGTGGATCTGCGCCGCGTGCGCTGGACGCGGAGCGGCTACGACACCGGCGCGCTCGGTGATGTCTACACGGGCAACGAAGCTCGCGCGGATCTGATCGCGCACCAGCTCGCGCAGCGCGTCGCGAATCCGCGGGCGATCCGCGCGCTCGGGTTCTGCGTCTCCGTCGAGCACGCGAAGTTCATGGCCGAGCGGTTCACGAGGGCAGGGATCCCGGCCCTGGCGGTCTACGCCGACAGTCCCGACCGAGACACGGCGCCGGAACGGCTGCGCGCGCGTGCGGTCAACGTGCTGTTCACGTGCGATCTCTACAACGAAGGCGTCGACCTCCCGTTCGTCGACACGCTGTTGCTGCTGCGCCCGACGCAGAGTGCGACGTTGTTCCTCCAGCAGCTCGGCCGTGGGTTGCGCCTCGCGCCGGGCAAGACGTCATGTCTCGTCCTCGACTTCATCGGGCAACACCACGACGAGTTCCGCTTCGATGCGACGCTGGCTGCGTTGACCGGATTGCCGCGCGCACGCCTGCGTGGTGCTGTCGAGCAAGGCTTCCCCTACCTGCCGAGTGGCTGTGCGCTGCAGCTCGACCGGGTGGCGCGGGACGTCATCCTCGCGTCGCTGCGCGTGACGCTCGGTGGTGCGCGGCGGTTGACGCGCGAGTTGCGCGAGCTCGCTGCCGATGGCACGCGTCCTCGACTCGCGACGTTCCTCGCGGAGACGGGTCGCGACCTCAGCGATGTGTACGACGCCGGCGGCTGGACGACGCTCCAGGTCGACGCCGGTCTGACCACGCCGGATGCCAATGAGGCGCCAGAGGACCTTGCTGCGCTGAGCCGGCGACTCGGGCTTCTACAACACATCGACGAGCCCGATCGCCTCCGGCGCTATCGCGATCTGCTGTCGCCCTCCAATCCACCGATCGCGAACGAGCTCGATCGGCGGCGCGTGATGATGCTCGAGACCCAGCTCAATCCTCGCGGTACCTTGCGTGCGGCCGAGGCGAGCGTCGCGTACCTGGTGGCGCGTCCCGCGATCGTGCGCGAGCTCGAGGAGCTTCGCGAGGTGCTCGAGGATCGGGTCTCGATCTCGACGCAGGCCCATCCGGTGGCGGATTGGGCGCTCGCGTTGCATCGCCACTACTCGCGCCGCGAGATCGCCGCCGCGGTGGGCTACGTCGAGGCGGGAGACAAGAGCCTCAACTTGCAGACCGGCATCCTCAAGCTGGACGGACAGCGGGAGCTCCTGTTCGTCACGCTCGACAAGTCGGGCAAGTCGTTCTCGCCGACCACGCGCTATCGCGACTACGCGCAGAGTCCGGAGCTGTTTCACTGGGAGACCCAGGCGGGTGCGAGTGTCACGCGCGAATCGGGTCGTCGTTACGTGGAGAGCCCCAAGAACGGGTGGTCGTTCTATCTGTTCGTGCGCACGGATCCCGACGCCGCGTTCGCGTTCCTCGGACCGATCACCTACGAACGTCACGACGGTGACCGGCCGATCGCGATCACCTGGCGGCTCGGGACCCCGATCCCGGGCGTGCTGTTCGATCGCTATGCCGTGTTTCGTCCCTAGCGCGGGTGTCCCAACCGAACCCACCTTCATCGTCGATCGTAGAACCCCTGCGACAACCGAACCAGTCGACTGGCTTCTGTAGCTTGGTGTCTCAGTTTTGACGGGAGGCGCTGATGGTGTTGATCGTTGTCGGGTTGGCAGTGGCGTTGGTGGCGGTGGGCGCGTTGCTGGTTCTGAGTCACCTGCGTGCAGTCGCAGAGCGCTCGCGGTTCGCGGCGATCGTCGATGTCGATGCAGAGGTGCTGCGTCTACGCGCTGCCGCCATCGACGAGATAGCTCGACTCAAGGCAACCGCAGCGGGTGAGATCTCCACGGCGATGCAGGAGGCCGAGCGGACCAAGGCGGGCGTCCGGCAGCAAGCGGCTCAGCACGATCAGCTCCTCGCGCAAGCGAATCGAGTCCGCGACGAGCTCTCGACGCTCGGCGCGGAGCTGCGTAGCGTCGAGGGGAGCCTCGAGGACATCTCGTTCGGCCTCTACAAGCCGCAGTACAACTTCGACACCCCGGAGCAGTTCAAGCAGGAGATGGAGCGCGTCTTCGACCGCCAGAAGGCGATGGTCCGTGACGGGAAGGCCGCGAGCTTTGCGGTCTCCTGGACGATCAACGGGAACACTCGCGAAGGCGAGCGGATGCAGAAGCAGTACACGAAGCTCATTCTTCGAGAGTTCAATGGCGAGTGCGATGCTGCGATCGCGAAGGTGACGTGGAACAGCGCCTCCAAGATGGAGGAGCGGATCAGGAAGGCCTTCGTCGCCATCAACAAGCTCGGCGAGGGGATGAGCATCAGCCTGTCGGCTGGGTATCGAGATCTGCGGCTTGCCGAGCTGCGCCTCGAGTACGAGCTCGCCGAAAAGAAGAAGGAGATCGCCGACGAACAGCGCCGCATCCGCGAGCAGATGAAGGACGAGCAACGGGCACTTCAGGAGGCCGAACGTGCACAGGTCGATGCAGAGGCCGAGGAGGCGAGGTTCCAGAAGGCCCTCGAACGCGCAAAGGTCGAGCTCGCGAAGGCCCGCGGGGAAGACCACAACCGGCTGAGCGCGAAGATCGATCAGCTTCAGGAACAGCTCCTCGATGCTCGAGCACGGTCGGTTCGAGCGAAGTCGCTGGCCGAGATGACGAAGGCTGGGTACGTGTACGTGATCTCGAACATCGGCTCCTTCGTCGAGAATGTTTTCAAGATCGGGATGACCCGTCGGCTGGAGCCGATGGATCGCGTTCGCGAGCTCGGGAGCGCATCTGTACCGTTTCCTTTCGATGTGCACGCCATGGTCTACGATGACTGTCACCACCGCTCGAGCCGGCTTGAGCCCGAGTGGCAACGCGGCTGGTCCCGTCTAGCCATGCACCGCGAGCCTATTTCTCGACGGCGCCGTCCCAGTAGCTCTCGAGCATCCAGAAGGCGTCTAGCCCGGCAGCGCGGCGAAGTGTGCCAATCAGCTTCATATACTCCGCACGATCGAGCGTGGTCCACGTGATCTGATCCCAATACTTCTGATCGGCTTTGGCGAACCGCTTGTCGCGCGCCATCGTCTTCAGCAAGATCCGATCGATTGGTGGATGGATGATCCGGCGGAGGTCGGTCGCGCCTGAACCCGCGATGACGACCGTGGCCTTGAGATAGATGGCGATGAGCTTCGCAGCCTGGCCGAACGACGCCTTGACTCGTGCAGCCTTCAGGTTCGCGACGATCGATTCACACCACTTGGCGTGCCATCGATCGAACTCCTCGGCATTCGAGTGCCATGGGGCCTCGAGCCTCACATCGTCTCGGACTCCGCATTGAGAAATGGCCCTTCCGAGGACCGAGATGCTACCGCCGGGAATCTTGCGCTGAGCCGCGCGCCCGGCGGCCCAGATCGCGAAGCGGTGCCGGTGTTCGTGGATGTCGTACGCGGGCGGTGTCGGCATCAGGCCACCACAGCGGCTCGCGCGAGCTCGACAACCTCGGATTCGGACATCTGCTCGGTCTGCATGAGTGAACGATCGCAACGCACCTCGGCCGCACGGCCGTTGGTGAGCACGAAGAAGTGGCCGGTCGGCTGCGTGGCAAGCCGGGGCCCCACGTTCGGGTACTGGCCGATCAGGTTTCGCATCTTCTCGATCGCGCGATCCTGCGCGACCTTGCCGACGAGCCAGGTGGCGATGTTGTCGCGCGCCTTGTAGTCGAAGTCTCCAGGGTTCTGTGTTGCCAGCAGGATGCCGATGCCGCCCGATCGTGCACGCCGCAGCAGATCGAACATCGGCTCCTTCGTCGGCGGCGCACCGATCGCGGGGACGTAGGCGTCGGCTTCGTCGAAGAAGGCCACGCCCTGGAGCGTCTTGGTGGGCCGCTTGCGGGACAGCCGGGCGAGCTCGATCAGCAGGCGGGAGACCCAGAACTGCAGCACCGGGATCTCGGTGAGGGCGGAGGTGTTGATGATGGAGAGCTTGGGCTTGCTGTCCTGTGGCGGGAGCAGCGTGCTGACGTCGAGGAGGGCACCTTCACCCGTGAGCAGCGCACCCCGCTGGATCAGGAGCGACTGGAGATCTTCCGAGAGCGTCGCGAAGTGGCGTTGAAGCGCACCGACCGAGTTGAGGAGATCGGGGTCGGGACGGTTGATGGTGTCGAGGAGGACATCGAGCGTGGCCTCGCGATCGCCCGCGTGGAGCTGGATCGCGCACTGGAGGACCGCGAGCTTGGCGCGGTGCGTGGTGCTGTTGCCGTAGCCCATCATCGCCGCGAGGCCGCTGGCGGCGAACTGCGCGAGCTGGGTGCGCTCCTGTGCACTGGCATCGTGGAGGGTGGGGATGATCGGAAGCCGGAGCGGGCGACCACCACTGTTGCCCGGCGTGTAGAGCTCGATGTCGATGCGCTTGCGAAGCGCCTGGCGGTCGGGGTGGCCGTTCCACCACTCCTCCGACGCGTAGCGCGCCAGATCTCCCTTGCGATCGAGGAGGAGTGCGGAGACCCCGCGATCGAGCAATTGTTCGATCACGTGAAGTGCGGCGGTGGTCTTGCCACTGCCGGTGCCGCCGACGAAGGTGACATGCGACTTGATGTGCTCGAGCGAGAGGGTCTGCGGCTCGGCGCGGAGGGAGGTGGTGACACCGAGGCGAATGTTCGTCGGATCGACGGCGGCGATCGGCGCGCTGATGCGGTGAGGTGGAGCGAGCGGGGTAGCTGCCGCGGGAGGTGACGGGGGAGTGGGTGCGACGGGCGCCGGCGAGGGAGTCAGGTCGAGATCGAGGATCGCGCGCACGAAGCCGAGCTGGGAGATCGGGCGAGCGGACTTCCGCCACGCATCGAGACCCGCGGGCGCGGCGGCGACGAGCGTCTGGAAGCCGCACATCGCCCGCAGCTCGGTCTCCTGGATGGGGACGGTGCGTCCACCGGCCTGGAGGAACGAGCCGATCTGGGTCGCCGTGGCGGTCTTGGGCTTGAACTGGAAGTCGCCGTTGCGGAGCGCGAACGGGATGGAGCCCTTGCTGGCGAGCTTCTTGAGCGCGTCGAGCTGCTTGCCGAGGTGTCCGCCCTGCGGCAGTCGGTTGCAGACGGCGACGATCCGCTTGCCGAGCGTGCGGCCGTCGAGGAGGAGGCGGCCGGAGTCGCGATCGAGCTGGAAGGTGACCGCGAGATCGAGCTCGTGGACGGCGGCGCGCAGCGCCTGCTCGATGATCACGAGGACGCCGTCGTCGTCATCGGGGAGCTCGGTCGTCGTGGTGCGGCGGTCGTTCCACAGGCGATCGATGTCGGGATGGGCGAGCTCGGCTGCGGCGGGTGGCGCTTCGGGGAGCTGGGTGACCGGCGCGGCCACGGCGTGACCGATCAGCTCCCCGGCGGCGATACACGAGGCGTGGTAGTCGCGGAAGCGCGCGAGCACGTCACGCGCGCGGAACTTGCTAACGGCCTCGAGCTGCGCCGTGGTGAACGGGAAGAGGGGCTCGTCTTCACGCCACGGGACGTCGAGCTCCGAGTAGAGGTGCTCGAGGCGACGGACGAGCATCTGCTCGATCTCGTCGAGCTGGCGCTGACCCGTGAGACGAACGGGGCTCGGGTCGCTCTCGAGCCGGTCGACCAGCGAGCGCGACAACTTCGGGCGAACGGCCTCGTAGACGTCGTCGAGGCACGAGATCACGACGACGGCGGAGGGGACCGCGTCGGCGATCGCGCGCAGGCTATCGAACGCTTGCTGGAGACGCGTGACGGTCTGGCCATCCGGGATGGTCTCCTCGATCTGATCGACGAGGATGATCATCGCTGCCATCTGCAGCTCGTACATCACCGAGGCGAGCTGCTTGAGCGTGCGCAGCGGATCCTCGGGCTGATCGCGCGAGGCAAGGCCGCCCAGGAGCTCGCGGTCGTGACGCGTCAGGGTCTCGCAGCGGAGGTACTTGACCACGCGTCGCTGAAGGGCCGGGTCGCGTCGCTGGAGGAGCAGGAGCGCGTGGACGAGGTCGCTCTCGAGCTGCTCGAGACCCTCGGTGCGAACGACGCGATCGATGATCGTGCCGATCGTGTTGTCGAGCTCGGCCTCGGTCATCACGGCGGTGCGAAGGCGCTCGAGCTCGTCGGGCGGGATCGTGACCCGACCCTCCGCGAGTCCGTCGGAGAGGTACATCAGGGCGGATTCGTGGAGGACGGGTGCGTCGTAGGGACGCTCCATGGAATCGATCAGGCTGCGCAGGACGTAGCGCGAGTAGTCGCCGACCTCCGACGTCATCTGCAGGTAGCCGACGTACCCGAGACGTGAGGAGTGGACCTGCGCGCGGAGAGCGCGGAGCAGGTGGGTCTTGCCGGAGCCCGATTCGCCGAGGACGAGGAGGGTCCGACCGTGACCACGCTGCACCTGCTCGGGGGTGCTCGCGCGGGTGACCTGGCTGTGGAAGACGCCGCGGACCTCGCTGTGGATCGATTCGACGTCGAAGGGATCGCGGATGTGGATCTGCGAGCCGTGCGCGACGGAGGCAAACACCTCGGGAGCATCGGGCCGACAGAACGCGAGGACGCGCGGATCGAGCGAGACCACCGTGGGCCGCTCGAACATGGCACGGAGGTTCCGGCGGGCGCGACGCTCGACCTCGGTGGAGCGACCCGCGAACACCTCGTCCATGATGCGCGCGAGCATCCGCTCGTGCTCTCGCAGCGGGGAGGCGTTGCGCGTGTGCTTCTCGACCTGCCGCACGAGCTCGAGGCCGCTCCACTCCGACGGCGAACGGAAGCCGAATCGGCCGGCATCATCGCGGTGGGTGGCGAGGAAGCGATCGACATCGATCTCCTCGGCGAACGCTTCGTAGTGAGGGACGACCGCGAAGTACTTGCTCGCGGCCACCTTCACGAGATCGGCGATCCGGGCGAGCTCGACGGCGTCGCGCTGACCATCGGCCTCGATCGCTTGATGCGCGACCCGCAGGCAATCGTCGAGCAAGGCGAGCTGGATCAGGATCGGGAGTGCGGCGCGGGTGCCCTCGAGCTGGAGGCTCGCGGCGACCGTGGTGCGGACGGGCTCGCGCAGACTGCGATCGATGGTCTGGGTGACACGGGTGAGCCAGCTTGCGATTTCGGCGGCATCGAGATGCGTGGTGACGGACATCAGACTCCCTCCCGGACGATGAAGTGAAAGCTCGCCCCGTTCGCGAGCGTCTCGGAATCGGCAACCAGGCGGCCATCCATCGCCGCGACGAGATCCGCACGCGATAGCTCGAGGCTTCCCGTGCGGTGTTCGTCGAGGAGGCGGCGCTTGAACTCCTCGAGCGTGAGCGTGGACCAGCGACCGGAGCGATGGAGCTGTTCCCACACGGCCGAGATGAAGACCTTGCGCTGACCGAAGGTTCCGGTGGTCGCGGAGCGCGCTGCCGAGCGAACGTCGTCGGCGAAGACGGGCGCCCCTAGCGACTTTCCGAGGAGCCAGTGAGTGACGAGCGCGTCTCGAATGACCCGCAGCTCGGGACGTGGGGCCCCGAGCTCGCGCGCGACGAACAGCCGGAGCAGGCGATCGGGGGAGCCTGGATCACTTCGGAGCTCGCGCTGCAGAAACAGGGCACGAACCTCCGGCGGACACCGCTTCGGTCGACCCGGCAGCGCGAGGCACTTCCACGCGTACGCATCACACACCGCGGAGAGCGAGGGAGGTGAGCCGGTGGTCCACAGCCCGAGCGCGCGTGCACCGATCGCGGCGATCCAGGGATCGCGGCCGGCGAGCCGCTGGAGCGCCTTGTCGTTTGGAGCGAGACCGAGCGCGAGGCCGGGCAGGAGATGATCGGCGAGGCGCTGCCACGTGGCGGGCGCGAGCCGGCGCGCGAGCTCGGCCTTTGGATCGCGGGGTGCCAGGCGCTCGACCACGGCGTCGATGGTCCGCGTCCATGCTGCTCGATCCATCGTCGTCGGCGCGAACCGCAGCGTCGACGTCGCGACCAAGGTGGGCCGCTTCACGGTGGCGAGGCGCGCGAGGACGACGAGCTCGAGACGGTCTTCGATCATCGGGTTCTCTGCCGATAGGCGAGGGCTTCGCACACCTGCTGGATCGTGGGGCGTGGGTCTGACATCGCGTCCTCGGCGAGCACGCGAATCACGATCAGGCCTTGGGTCTGAAGGAGGAGGTCCTTGCGACGGTCGCGGCGGTAGCACTCGAAGTCGCCGAAGTGTCGGTAGCCGTCGATCTCGATCGCGATCCCGTCGCGACGCGACAGCAGGTCGACTTCGCACGCGACGGAACCGAAACGGACGGAGAGTGATTCGTTGAGGACGAAACGGTCGGCGGTCGCGGGTGTCGCTTGCAGTGCCTCGTAGAGCGCGACCTCGGCGGCACTGCGCGCATCGAGGTGCTGTGCGGGTGTGATGGCGGTGTCGGTTGGCAGCTCGATCAGTCCTTCATCCACCATCGCAGCAAGGCGATCGGTGCGACCGGTTCGCCAGTGATCGAGGTGCGCTCGCGTCGTGGCGATCGCCACGAGATCGTTAGGAGCTTCGATCGCCTGGGCACATGCGGTTCGAACGTCGTGGTCAAGATCCGCGCCCTCGTACAGGGGACCCATGAGATGTCCAAGCTCTACCCACGCGAGATACACGCGGCGAGCGTCCGGACCGACGAGCACGGTGACTCTCGGCGTGCCGTGGAGGCGCACCCATTGGTGGCGGGCCAACCGGCGCATCACCTCGTTCACCACCACGCCTCCCACATCGAAGTCGCAGCCTATCGCAACACGATCACTGGGCGAGGGTGCGGCGGCGGGAGTGATCTGCATCCGGACGAGTGAACGCGTGATGCTCGTGCAATCGTGGCGCTTCTGGAGGAGATCCCGGTCGGGTATCGGTGGGGCGTCCGGTCTGTCGCTCGCGAGCGAATCAGTTCGCAGACCGGCGCGCTCAGCTCGCAGTTGCAAGGCTCTGCAAGGCGCCGGATGCTGCGAGCATGGCAAAGGCGGGCGGGTCTTCGGTTCGAACCTCAGCGTCGCATCCGATCGAAGTGAACTTCCTCCCAGGACTTGACGTCGGGCTTACGTTCGCACCGGGCAAGAAGGGACCTTCGCAGTACGGCCCGCGATGGGACCGCGATCTCGATGCGGACCTCAGCGTGCTTCGAGATCACTGGAAGGTCACCTCGCTCGTGACGCTCATCGCGCTGCTCACGCCGGCTGACGTCCACGCCGGCACCGCCTCGACGATCGTCGCCGCTCGTCAGCGCGTGCTCGCTACCCACCGAAGTCTGGATCAACCAACCCACCACCAACACCGTTGTCATCGAAGCCGCCCAGGTGGCGACTCACTAAATGACGCGCCACGGTGTCTCAAACTCGTTGACACGTTCCGGGACCGCTGCCGTGCCTGCGCGGCGAGGAGGCTGGACGGTTCGGTTCCTCGAATACGACGTGGTGCAACCTAACAGTCGTCGATGGCGCAGAGAAGGTGCTGCGCTCGGGCCGGTCGAATGAACTATGCCGACGCAATCGGGAGAAGCTATCCGATCGGAATTGGCATCACTGAGGCTGCGGCGAAAACGATAGTCGGTACGCGGATGAAGCGCGCAGGATCCCGTTTCTCGCAACACGGAGGTCAAGCTGTCATGACCTTCCGAGCCGCGGTTCTCTCGGAGCGCTTCGACGCACTCTCGCCGCGCGGCGCGAACGCGAGGTTGAGCGCCGATTGCGGTGCCGTGCCGCCACCGTTGGGCGGGCCGCCCCAGATGCCGCGGCGCGGGGTCTTGCACGCGACCGCGCCGGTCCAGCGATGGCGGATCGCGTAGGGCCCTGGAAGTTGTTCACGCTCGACGCCTGCGCGCCCTCCTCGAGCTTGCCGCCGTTCTGCACGAATTCGCGTCCGCCGACGATCGGTGGCAGACCTACCACGAGATCGTCCCCACCGAGATCGTCGTCGCGGTTCACCCCGAGCTGCGGACAGATCCTCTCGAGCTTCAGCGCGCGGCCGAGAACTACTCGCGCTGGCTTCCGCTCGCACTCGACCACGAGATCAAGCAACAGAAGGGCACGAGCACGTCGGGCATGGTGGTCAGCAGCCGCTTCGTGCGGCTTCCGCAGTACATCGAGCACGAGCTGGCATCAACGCTCCGAGACCGCGCGTCGTCCGTGCTTTCCAAGACGCGATTGACGCTGTGGGAGAAGGTCGCTCCGATGAGTCTCCACATCGGCCTGGTGCGCGTGAGCCTCGGAACGGAGCCGATGATGGACATCCTGTTCGACACGTCAGACAGCGACCGGCACCTTCGACCGACGGCCTACCTCGCCTTTCGCGAACAGGTGCCGTGGCTGCTCTCTCGATGGCAGAAGTTGTCCGGCGAGGATCGTCAGTGTCGGCGTCGATCACGATACGCCGGTGTTCGCGGTCGCGACCATCAAGGCGTGGTGGAAGCAGGTCGGCTCAGTTCGCTATCCCCATGCGCGCGAGCTATTCGTCAACGCGGACGCAGGCGGGAGCAACGGTTATCGCGCTCGCGTCTGGAAGCACGAGCTCCAGCGCATGTCCGACGAGCTCGGCATCGTGATCCGCGTCAGCCACTTCCCGCCCGGCACCAGCAAGTGGAACAAGATCGAGCACCGATTGTTCTCGTTCATCTCGATCAACTGGCGCGGGCGTCCGCTGCGCAGCTACGAGACCGTCGTCAATCTCATCGCGAACACCACGAACCGAGGCGGTCTCGTTGTCCGCGCTCGCCTCGACAAGCGCCGCTATCCGACCGGCAAGAAGATCGCGGCGAAGGAGTTCAAAACGATCAACATCCAGCCCGACGAGTGGCACGGCGACTGGAACTACGCAATCAGGCCGCGCGAGAAGTCATGATCGGTCGACTTCCCCATTCGAGGGCCCCTAGCGGCTGGCGCATCCTCTAACACCAGGTCGGCGACAAGGGGATAGTGATCGGAGGCGCGGTCGGAGGCTTCGTTCTCGATGACCTCGACGCGCTCCGCGCGAAAGTTCTCCGACGCGAAGACATAGTCGATGCGGAGCCGGGCCCCCTGGGTGGCGTGCGGGCGCGACAGACGCGTTGGGAGCGTGTGTCGGCGCTCCGGCGGAGCGATGTCCTTGAGCCCATGGCCGCGCACCGTGGCCACGAGACGACGGTCGAGCATGCGCGTCGCGAGCGCCTCGGGCTGGTCGACGTTGCCCTCGAGCTCCGCCACGAGCGTCGCGTGCTCGTACGGGTCCTCGTCCGAGAGCGCATTGAAGTCGCCGATCATCAGGTAGGGTCGCTGTAGCGTCGAGAGAAGTGGAAGAAACGCTTCCACCCGTTCGGCTTCGGTGATCGACGGAGATGGGTGCACGATGTCGATGTGCACGTCGCACCCCTCGCAGTCGAGGGTCGCTCGGAGCGCGGAGGGTTTTGCGTCCCTCGAGCCCGCCCCGAGCGGCAGACGTTCTACGTGGCGGACGGGGAACCGCGAGACCAGGACGTTGCCAAAGGCTCCCTCGAAGCCGGTAGCGTAGACATGCGGCATGCCGAACATCTCCGCGTAGTCGGGCCGGAGCACCCGACCTCCCACACCGAAATAGGCGGCCTCCGTCACACCGACGACGTCCGGATCGCATGCTCGGACCACGGACCTGACGGCGTCTGCGCGCTCCGCGCGGAACAACATCGTCTCGCCATCGCGCTCGTGAAACGCGTAGAGCACGTTGTAGGTCATCACACGCAACTTCATCGCTCCGATGGTATCGGTCGGCGGCGAGGGCGTCCCGTTGACCTGCTTCAAGATCTCGCTGCTCGGCGCTCGCATCGCCGAGCTGCGCGCGCGTGCGTCGTGTCGCTAACATTCCTTCGCTCCAGACTTCGGGTGATGCAGATCGCAGCCCGTCCGTGCGCTCACGACGGTCCTCTGTCGTCGCGGATCTAAATGCACCTCAGGTCCAGCGCCCAGCCGAATTTGGTCTGACCGGTTCGAGGCACGGTCTAGCCTGACGGTATGAGGGCCAGGCTGCCGTTGTTGTGCGTGCTGATCGCCTGCGGCGATAACGCTGCCGATCCGCGATCCTGCGCGGTGTACGCGCGACCCGAACGGCTCGCGAGCGTGGGGTGCGGCGATCCGATGGATCCACACACGCTGGTTGCCTGCGATACCGGCTCGGCGCTCGTCGGCGCATGGACGATCGATGCAGCGGGGCTGCCGGCGTACGACCTCCTGATCGACGAGCGCTGTGACGCTGCCGCGACCGCGTACTCGCCCCGCGATCAGGATCCCACACGCTCGATCAAGGATCCGATCCACGTGATCGGCGATGGCTATGGCACCGTCGCGATGGCGCACGCCGCC
>JBBQJJ010000244.1:0-13096 GCA_038325805.1 Haliangiales bacterium | reverse complement strand
CGGTCGGCATACACAGCACCGTCAAGCCCGTGCACCTCGTCGCGAGTGATGCCACGGCAGCGTATCCCCGCTTCCAGCAACCGTGCATCGAGCGCCCCGGTGCAGCGCCGTGTGCGAGCGGCAATCGTCTCGGTGGCTGTGCGATCGCGAACGAGCGCATCTCGTGCTCGGGCCCGCGGAAGGGCAGCAGCGATCCGGTCGCCGGCGTCGAGCGACCGATCGAGCTCCACGTGCGTGCGCTTTACGCCGGTGGCTGCGTGCTCGAAGTCAGCGGGGCCGTGACGTGCTGGGGCGAGCTCGATGATCGCTCGCGCAAGGTCTTCGCGCCAACGCGTACGCGTGGCTTCGGCTCGCTCGCGAAGCTTGCCCCGTGGGGCGTCGACTCGATGTGCGGGTTACGCCGGAGCGGCGAGGTCGCGTGCTGGACCGCGCACGACCTCGTCGACGTGCTCGATGGCAAGCCCGCGACACCGTTCGTCATCCCGGGGCTCGCCCATGATCCGTGGGTGACCGTCGTCGAGGGCTGTGCGCTCCGTGCGTCGGGCCGCGTGTTCTGCTGGGGCGACGATCGCGATGGCCACGTCACCGGCATCGGAGACGTACGCGAACGTGCCGCGAAGCTCGTCGATCCCCCACGCGTGCGCTTGCTCGCCTCGTTCGACGAGTCCCCTTGGTGCGCAGTCGTGGAGAACGGATCGGTGGTGTGCTGGCCAACGGCATCGCAGCGACCCGCGGTGGGCCTGCCGTCTCCGGTCTCGACAGACGACGAGGTCAGGCAGATCGTCCAGGCGGGTCCACGTGTCTGCGCGCTGCTCGCGCGCGGGACCGTCACGTGTTTCAGCCACGAGGACAGCTCGGAGGCCGCACCACAACCACGCACGCTCCCCGACCTCACCGATGTGATCGCGATCAGCGCGAGCGATCGTCGCATCTGTGCGCTCCGCCGCGCCGGCTCCGTCGTGTGTGGTGTCGCGTCGGCGCACGCAGAGCCACTCGTGCCGATACCCGGCGTCGTCGACGCCGTCGCGCTCTCTCTGTCGACCTCGTTCGGCTGCGCGCTGCGACGCGGCGGTGGGGTGCGATGCTGGAGTGATGCGCACACGGTCGATCCGGAGGGCCTGCCGCCGCTCTCGCAGATCGATGTCGCGCGTGACACGCCACAGCCGTACGTCTGTGGCGTTAGCAACGACGGTGCCGTCTGGTGCTGGGGGGCGCGCGGCTGCACGAGCCGCGCATGTCGCGTGCCGAATGTCGCCGATGTCGTCGAGATCGCGGCGGGCCCGACCGAAGGCGGGCGGCCGCTGTTTCACGCGCGTACGAAGGATGGCCGTGTGTTGACGTGGGGCAAGTACGGCGAGCACACGGTCGAGCACCGCGACGACATCGCGGGCGTCGCGGCGCTGCGGGCGGGCCGTCACGCGACCTGTGTCGTCGATACCGGCGGAGCGGTGCACTGCTGGGGCACCGTGGGCGAGCTCTTGAACGATGGGCATCACTCCGTCGTGACGGAGCCCTTCGAGGTACAGCTTCCGTGATTCATCCGTCGGAAGCGCGCGACGTCGGCGGGATGCGGACGAGGTGATCGCGTTAGCTCGGCCCAGGCGGCGCGTTCGCGACTAGCCCGACGACGACGGTGATGTTGTCGTCGCCGCCGCGGCTGTTCGCGAGCTCGATCAACGTCTCCGGCAGCCGCCGGTACCACGTCATCGCGACGATGCGCTCGAGCTCGCCGTGCTCGACGTAGTTCGACATCCCATCGCTGCACAGCAGAAAACAATCACCCGCGCTGACGGGCACCGACTTCATGTCGGCCTCGATCTCGCGCTCGAAGCCGATCGACTTCGTGATCACGTGGCGGAACTTGCTGCTCTTCGCCTCGGCCTCGCTGATCTGCCCCGAGCGCAGCTGCTCCGCGATCCACGAGTGGTCGTCGGTGAGCTGCTTGAGGTGGCCGTCGCGGAACATGTAGCAGCGCGAATCGCCGGCGTGGCAGACGTGCGCGCGGCCGGCGTGGACGAGCAGCGCGGTCAGCGTGGTGCCCATGCCGCGGAGCTCAGGCTTGTTCCAGCTCGCCTCGAAGATCGCCGAGCTCGCGCGCTTGACCACACCGCGCATCAGCTCGAGCGCGGGTGAAAACGCGAGCACGGTCCCGGCGGGCAGCGTGGGATCGTCCCCACGGACTGGCTCCGGCGCCCCAGTCCGGCGTTGCGCGGCAGCGGCCTCCGAGATCTGGCGCGGTGACGTGGGGAGCAGATCGGACGTATCCATCGACGGATCGACAGCCGGCATCTCCTCGGTGGTTCGCAGGCTGACCTGAAGCTGCGCGGCGAGCGCCTTCTCGAAGTTGCCGCGCGCATCGGCGAGCTCGCGACCGAGGTACTCGACGGCCATCCGGCTCGCGGTGGCGCCGCCTTGGTGACCGCCCATGCCGTCGGCGACGGCCATGATGCCGGTCTCCGGATCGACGAGGTAGGCGTCCTCGTTACGCTCGCGCTTGCGACCCGGGTCGCTCTGGCCCCACGCCCACAGTCTCATCGCTGGATCTCCCTCGCGCCCCTCATTGGTAATCCGCGGTCTTTTCGGAGATGACCCCGTCATCACAACGGAGCAGCTTCCCCTTGCCCTCGATCTTGGTCAGCAGCGAGACCGGGCGCGTCCAAAGCTTGCTGACGTTGCGCAGCGTATCGCGCGCCTGGTTGCCGTCGAGATCGATGCCCTCGTGGACGTGGCGCAGCAGCAGCTCGCTCTTGTTGTCGAAGTTGCCGTCCTCGACGACGATCACCGGCTGACCGCGGTTGGTCAGCATGCGGAGCAGCTGATCCTTCACCTTCTTGAACTCGCGGCTCATGATCTCCCAGTTGCCGCTGCGGTCGGAGAAGCCGAACGAATAGAACTTCTGCTCGATGCAGAACTCGAGCGTGAAGAACTCGTCGATGAACGTGATGTCGTTATAGAGCTTGCGAACCTCGAACAGCCGCTGCATGCCGAGGCCGGTGCGGCGATCCCAGTTGCGCTTGAGATCCATCTGATCGCACTCGTCCCACTCCTTGCCGAACTGCCCCTTGTTCCAGCGATCCTCGATGTTGCGGAACAGCTCGACGCCGAGCTTGTACGGATTGAGCCGCCCCGGTGAGGTCGCGAGCACACCGGAGTTGGCGTCGGCGTAGTCGATGATCTCCGAGGCATCGAGTGCCTTCTCGGTGAGGATCTTCGAGTGGAAGTACACGGCCCACCCTTCGTTCATGATCTTCGTCATCGCCTGCGGCGCGAAGTAGTACGCCTCGTCGCGCACGATCTCGAGGCAGTCGCGCTGCCAGTGCTCGAGCGGCGCGTGCTGGATCAAGAACGCCAGCACGTCGCGCTGGGGCTGCTCGGGAAACCGCCGGCGGGCCTTCTTCTCCTCGTCCTCGCGCTTCTTCTTCTGGGCGGCGAGGTATTCGGGCGGGTTGATGAACTGCTCCATGTAGCCCTTGGCGCGCAGGCGCCCGGACTTGTCGCGGTTGTCGTCCTCTTGCTCCTCCAGCTCCGTCCGCTCGCGCGTCCGCATGATGTACGGCGACATCGGATCGATCAGGTTCTCGATCGACAGGCAGGTGTCGATGAAGTCCTCGACGACCTCCTGGGTCTGGCGATCCATGTGACGGCGCACGCGCGACGCGTGATTCGCCATCCCGTCGATCATCTTGCGGTTGGTCTTGGAGAAGAAGTAGTTGTGCTTGAAGAAGTCGACGAGGGCGCAGACGTGGGCCATCACGGTCTTCTGATCGACGAGCGAGTTGCCCTCGAGCAGGTAGGCGTAGGCCGGGTTGGTGTTGATCACCATCTCGTAGATCTTCTGCAGGCCCCACTCGTAGCCCTTGGCGAGCTGCTCGTAGTCCATGCCGAAGCGCCAGTGCGGGTAGCGGGTCGGGAAGCCGCCGTAGGCGGCGACCTCGTTCATCGTCTTGTAGTCGAGGACCTCGTAGAGGATCGGGAAGAAGTCGAGCCCGTACGCCTTCGCGTAGCCCTCGATCTCCTCCTGCATGTCTCGCAGGTATGCCGGAAACCTCTTGATCGTCATGTCAGTCGACCTCGTCGAGCATACCGCCGAAGTCACCGACGGATGCATGCTGATGCCGCGGATCGTCGGCGGCGGGTACGAGCAGGGCCTCGAGTCGCGACACAAGATCTTGGCGAGTGAATGGCTTGCGCAGGAACGAGCTGTGATCGAGGTGTCCGGCCTCGGCTGTATCGGGATACCCCGAGATGTAGAGAATCCCGAGGTTCGGGAGCTCGCCGCGCAGCGTGACCGCGAGCCGCTCGCCACCCATGCCCGGCATCACCACGTCGGCGACGAGCAGATCGATCGCGCGGCCCTTCGCCGCCGCCACCGCCTCGTCGCCCGACGCCGCGAGCACCACGTCGTAGCCCGAACGCCGCAGATAGCGATGGATCAAGGCGCGCACGGCGTGATCGTCCTCGGCCACCAGCACGGTGGTGGAGCTCTGCGGACGCAGCACATCGGGAGGTTCCGGCACCGCTGCCACCAGCTCGGGGAGCGGTGCGTGCGGCAGGTAGATCGAGAACCGCGCCCCCTGCCCCGGCGTGCTCTCGAACTCGATGTGCCCGGTGCTCTGCTTGACGATCCCGTAGACCGTCGACAGTCCGAGGCCGGTGCCCTTGCCGAGCTCCTTCGTCGTGAAGAACGGCTCGAACACGCGCGCGAGCGTGGCCTCGTCCATCCCGCTGCCGTTATCGGCGGCGACGATCCGCACGAACGTGCCCGGCGTGATCTCGCGGGTCGTGCAGTACGCCTCGTCGAGCTCGATCAGCTCCGTGCGCAGGCTCAACCGTCCGCCCGCGCCGACCGCATCGCGCGCGTTGAGCGACAGGTTCATGATCACCTGCTCGAGCCCGCTGCGATCGACCTTCGCCGCGCCGACCTCTCCCAGCTGCAGCTCGAGCTCCACGTGCTCGCCGATCAGCCGCCGCAGCATCTCGGCCATGTTCCAGATCACCGCGTTGACGTCGAGGTCCTCGGGCTTGAGCACCTGCTTGCGACCGTAGGCGAGCAACTGGTGGGTCAGCGCCGAGGCGCGCCCGGCCGCGTGGCGGATCCGCTTCGCCTGCTTGTGATGCGGCCCTTCCTCGTCGAGCCCACCGAGCAGCATCTCGCTGTAGCCGATGATGGTCGTCAGGATGTTGTTGAAGTCGTGCGCGATGCCGCCGGCGAGCCGCCCGATCGCTTCGAGCTTCTGCGCCTGCCGCAGCTGATCCTCGAGCTGCTTGTGCGCGGTGATGTCGCGCACCAGACACACCACCGTGCGCTCGCGACCCGGTAGCGGCGCGTCGACGAGGTCGGCGACGAACCACAGCCGCTGACCGTTCTGGACCTCGAGGTCGTACTCGAGCGTCTCGGGCTTGCCCGTCGCGATCACGCGCTCGATCATCGAGTGGAACGGTTCGCCTGCGTGCGGCCCCAACACCTCGACAATCGTCTTGCCGTACAGCTCCGCCTTCGGCCGCGCGAGCAGGCGTTCGTCGTGCGTCCACACCCCGACGTAGCGACCCTGGACATCGAACTCGAACACGATCCCCTTGGTGCACCCGAGGAGGACCTTGAGGCGATTCTCGCCGGCGAGCAACTCGCCCTCGTCCGGCGACGACGACGTCACTTACTTCCCTTTACCCAGGAATTCCTTGATCGAGTCCATGATCGCGTCCTTGCCTTTGATCTCGGACGTCACCACGCGCTCGTCCTCATCGAAGTGCTCGGTCAGATCCTTGATGAACTGACCCGAGCCATAGGGCGACTCGACCTGGCCATACGAGAACAAGTTCACGAACGGCAGGACCTCCTTCTTGAGCAGCTCGACGCAGGTGTGCGTGTCGTCGACGCTCCAGTTGTCACCGTCGGAGAAGTGGAACGGGTAGATGTTCCACAGGTCGCTCGGGTACTCGTCGTCGATCAGCTTCGCGCACAGCTTGTAGGCGGAGCTGATCATCGTGCCGCCCGACTCGCGCGTCTTGAAGAAGGTGTCGCGATCGACCTCCTTCGCCATCGCGTCGTGGATGATGTAGCGGCTCTCGATGCCGTGGTACTGCGAGCGCAGCCAGGTGTCGATCCAGAAGGATTCGATGCGAACGATCTCTTTCTGCTCGTCTCCCATCGAGCCACTGACGTCCATCATGTAGATGATGACGGCGTTGCTCTGCGGCAACGGCACGCTGCGCCACGAGCGGTACCGCTTGTCGTCCTTGATCGGGATGATCACCGGGTTCTTCGGATCGTAGGTGCCCATCGACACCTGCCGCCGGATCGCCTGCTTGAACGTGCGGCGGAAGTGACGCAGCGACTCGGGGCCGGTCGTCCGGATGCCCGAGTACTTGTCCTTCCACGCGACGATCTTCTCGGTGCCCTTCGGTTGGATCCGAGGAAGCTCGAGCTCCTCGCCCATGATCTCGGCGAGCTCGGCGACCGAGATCTCGATGTCGAGCAAGTGCTCGCCCGGGCGATCGCCCGCTTGACCCGCACCCGGCTGCGGTTCGCCGTCTTGGCCGAGCGAATCGCCGACATCGCCCTGGCCTTGCCCGACGCCACCCTGCTGCTTGTCGCCGTGCTTGAAGTGCGGGATGTCGACGGACGGGATCGGGATCGAGACCGAGTCCTTGCCCTTCCGCGCGATCATCTCTCCCTGCGAGATGTACTTGCGGAGGTTCTGTTTGATCTTGCCGCGGATGATCTGGCGGAACCGGCCGTGGTCGAGATCGATCTTCTGGCTCATCAGATCACCACGTCGGCGGTCTCGCCGCGGTTATTCACGAAGCAGAGCCGTCCGCCTTGGCGCTTCGTGTGTTGCACCATCTCGAGCAGTCCGAGGGCGCGCGAGATGACGCCGGTCGCGTCCTCGGTCTCGAGCTCGACGCACAACCGCGCCAGCAGCTCGGCCAACGTATGGTTGAGCTCGACCGAAACCGATCCCATCCCGCGCGGGTCGTCGCTCACTCCGTGCTCCCAGTCGAGCCTACGGCTCGGCTCGTCGGACGGGCTGCACAGCATCGCTCGCTACGCTCGCTGGTCACGACTTGACGTCACCACGAGCAAAGATGCTCGCCACGAAGTTCAAGACGTCGGTCGCGCTGACCTCGTCGTAGCCGAAGTTCTTGATCAAGCGCTGCTTGACCACGTCGATCTTCGCCTGCGTGTCGCGATCGACGACGCTCGATACGAGGGACGTCAGCTTGATCGAGTCCTTCTGATCCTCGAACAGCTTGCTCTCGAGCGCCTTGTGGAGCCGTTCGTTGGTCTTGTAGTCGAACGTCCGGCCCTCGATCGCGAGCGCACCGATGTAGTTCATGATCTCGCGACGGAAGTCGTCCTTGCGGGACTCCGGGATGTCGATCTTCTCTTCGATCGACCGCATCAACCGCTCGTCCGGCTCTTCATCCTGGCCGGTGTACGGGTTCTTGACCTTCTCCTTCTGGGTATAGGCCTTGATGTTGTCGATGTAGTTCGCGCACAGCTTCGCGATCAGATCTTCATCGGCGCTGATCGCCCGCTGGACCTCGTTCTTGACGATGTCCTCGTACTCTTGCTTGACCACCGAGAGCATCTCGCCGTACCGCTTGCGCTGCTCCTCGTTCGAGATCAGCGAGTGGTGCTTGAGGCCGCTCTCGAGCTCGTTGAGCACCATGAACGGGTTGATCGCGCCCTCGGCCTTGTCGCTGACCAGCGCGTTCGCGATCTTGTCCTGGATGTACCGCGGCGAGATGCCATCGAGTCCCTCGCGGTTGGACTCCTTGCGGAGCTCCTTGATGTTGTCCTGGGTGAAGCCGGGCAGCGTCTTACCGTCATACAGCTTCGCCTTCTGGATCAGCGACAGCGAGTGCTTCTTGGGATCCTCGAGACGCGTCAGCACCGCCCACAGCGCGGCGACGTAGAGCGTGTGCGGCGCGACGTGCTTGCCGACGCGCTCGCTCGTGAAGTCCTTCGCATAGATCTTCACTTCCTCGGACACCTTCGTGATGTACGGGATATCGACCTTCACGGTGCGATCGCGGAGCGCCTCCATGAACTCGTTGTTGAGGAGCTTCTTGTACTCGGCCTCGTTGGTGTGGCCGAGGATGACCTCGTCGATGTCGGTCTGCGCGAACTTCTTCGGCTTGATCTTGCGCTCCTGGGTGGCGCCGAGCAGGTCGTAGAGGAAGGCGACGTCGAGCTTCAAGATCTCGACGAACTCCAGGATGCCGCGGTTCGCGATGTTGAACTCGCCGTCGAAGTTGAACGCGCGCGGATCGGAGTCCGATCCGAACGTCGCGATCTTGCGGTAGTTGATGTCGCCGGTGAGCTCCGTCGAGTCCTGGTTCTTCTCGTCCTTCGGCTGGAACGTGCCGATGCCTACTCTGTCCTGCTCGCTGAGCACGATGCGGCGCACCTTGACGTGCGACATCACCTTCTCGAAGTTGCCCGCGTAGTGACGCATCAACTCCTTGAAGATCAGCCGGCACGCGGGGTTCACGTCGCCGTCGATCTTGAGCTTGTGATCGTCCGAGCCGAGCTTGAGCTTCGCGATCGTATCGTCGCGCCACTCGCGCGGGATCAGGCGCAGCGGCTCGTCGTGCATCGGCGAGTGGAACACCTCGGAGCCACCCGCGAGCTCCGTCAGCTCGCCCGACAGCGTCCAGTAGTAGGTGTAGAGCGCGCCCTCGGGGGTGCGCGAGTACTCCTCGAGGCCCTTCTTGAGCTGGCGCGCGATGGTGGACTTCGACGAGCCAACCGGACCGTGGAGCAGAATGATACGGCGCTCGGTGCCGTAGCCCTGCGAGGCGCTCTTCAGCACGTTCATCAACCGCATCAACGGGACGTCGAGACCGAACACGGCGTCCTTGCCACCGTGCGAGCCGTCCTTGAAGAACTTGTAGCGGACGAGCTTCTTCTTGTTGTCGATGTACTCCTCGACACCATGCGACAGCACCATGTCGTAGATCCGCTGGTACGCGTTGCGCGTGACCTGCGGGGTCTTGCGAACCAGGTTGAGGTAGTCCTCGAAGGAGCCCTCCCAGGCCAGCTCTTTGTACGTCGCGTAGTTCTGTAGCTCGGCGATTTGCCCCACGAGACTCATGCCTACGACCGTACCACGCGGGGTTATCGTGTGGAGGATGTGAAGCCCGGCTCGTGCCGAGCGATGGTGTCACAGCCACACATGACGATTCCGTTGCCTTTGGGCGAGGTCAGTCGTCGAGCGAGCCGACGTACTTCGCGACGTTCTTCTTGTGCTCGTCGATCGATTTAGCGAACGCGTGACTGCGCGAGCCCTTCGACGTCGCGACGAAGAACAAGTACTCGCTACCGTCCGGCGAGATCGTCGCGGCCATCGAGGCGCGCCCGGGGTTCGAGATCGGACCGGGTGGTAGGCCCTCGTGCTGGTACGTGTTGTACGCGTTGTCCTTGTCGTCGAGCTGCGCGCGGCGCAGGCGATCACAACCCGCTTGCTTGCCCTGCTTCGTACACGCCTCGATCCACGCGATGCACGGTGGGGACTTCACCTGCGGCACGAGGCAGCCGTAGCGGATCGTCGGATCGGTCTCGAGGCGCTTCGGTCTGAAGCTCGAGAAGGTGAGTCGATTGATGAACACCTGCGCGATCCGCGGGCGCTCCTTCGGATCCGCGGCTTCTTTCTCGACGATCGACGCCATCGTCAAGATGTCGCGATCGCTCCAGCCGAGCTTGTCCTTGAGCTTCGCGGTGTCCTTCGGGTTCTTGTTGACGATGCTGTTCCAGACCTCGCGGTGGCGATTGACCAGACGCTCGATCACCACGGCCGGCTTCTCGGGGACGCGGAACTGATAGGTGTCGGGAAACAGGTAGCCGTCGAGCGACTCGCCCTGGATCGCGTACTTGCCGAGGACGGCCTTATCGCGGGCCAGCGACTCCAGCTCCTGGGCGTTGGCAACCTTCGCCTGCTCGAGGAGCTCGAAGTACTCGAGCATGTTCTTGCCCTCGGGCAGCGTGACCTTGACGGTGACTTCCTTGACGCCCGCGACGAGCACGGCGAGCACGTCCTTCGGCGTCAGGTTGTCCTTGATCAGGTACTTCCCTGTCTTCACGCGTGTGGTGTCGCCGTTCCACATCGCGTAGAGGCGAAACCACGTGGGCTTCTCGATCAGCCCCTTGTCGCTCAGCATCGAGGCGATCTCGGGAAAGCTCATCCCCGACTTCACCTCGACCTCGACATCGAGCCCCTGCCCGCCGTGCGTGTCGTCGGCGTACGCGAGCGCGCGATTGATCAGGATCGCGCAGACCAGGATGATCGTGGCGACGGTGGCGCCGACGATGATCAACGCCGTGCGGAACGATCGCTTGGGCATCCGTAAGGCTCGACGTTACCCGCGTCGCTGACGCGCGTCGAGCCACGCCTGCAGGATGAGCGTCGCCGCTTGTTGATCGATCACCGCACGACGCTTCTCGCGCGAGACGTCGGCCTCGATCAACACGCGCTCCGCCTCTGCGGTCGTGAAGCGCTCGTCGTGCTCGTGGAGCACGATCGTGTCGGGAAGGGCCGCGCGGATCGCATCCACCAGGTGCTGAACGCGCCGGCCCCGAAACCCAATCCGTCCCGACAGCTCGAACGGCATTCCGTAGACGACGTCCTCGACACCGTGCTCGGCAACGAGCGCCGCGACCGCACGAGCATCGCCAACATTGCCGACACGCGAGAGCACGCCGAGCGGATGTGCCGCAATATCGGCTTCGTCTGTCAGCGCAAGACCGATGGTCTTGGACCCGATATCGAGACCTAGGGCTCGTCGCACCTTTACCTCGATCGGCACCGGGTTTCTCTTAACCCAACCTGGGTAGTCAGGCACACGTCCGACACGTGTCGGATTGACCTGTCGGGACTCGATCGAACAAAAAAAAGGCCCCGCAGGGGGGGCCTGCAGGGCCTGGGCGCAGATCACAGGGCTACTTGATGCCTCAGGTGGTGGGGGAGACTAGCGGGATGAGGGGGGAGGGAACCACCAGTCATCCACCGAGTCGAACCTTTCAACCTGTGTCGCGCGTGGGAAACGTTTGATTGTCAGACCAACTGAGGTGGCCGGGTATTCCTTTGAATCAGGACACCGTCGGTTGGTTACTCGGAAGCAATACAGATTCTGGGCCAGCGAACGCCGACTCTGATTCGAGATCGCACCGACCAAGAAACGCGAGGTTGGATGCCCACGATCGTGGGCTGTAGGCAGAGTGTCCTGCTGCCTGGCGACTGGTCCTGTCACCCATGGTTCTCAGGTGGCGGATGCAGTGGCCACTCGAGTGATGGCCGTTCGGGACATCGTGGCCAGAATGTCGTTACGACGATACTTCACGTAACGTCCTCGCCATGTCGGACGAGTCCCCGCCGCCCAAGCTCCAGGTACAGATCGACGACGATCTCTCCCAGGGCGTTTACTCGAACCTCGTCCTCATCAATCACAGCGAGAACGAGTTCGTGCTCGATTTTTCCTTCCTTCAGCCGAACAGCTCGCGCGCAAAAGTTCGAACGCGTGTCATTTCGTCACCTCGCCACACGAAGCGGTTGATCGCTGCTTTACAGAAGAACATCGAGCGCTACGAGGAACGCTTCGGCACGATCGAGCTGTCCGCGGATGACGACCCGGTGGTTCACTGACGTTCACCTGTCGACGCTTCGCCACACACTCTGACGGTTCGGACGGACTAACCGGTTAGGCGACGGCGCCGTCCACGATCCACAGGGTCTGGGTGTCGAGATCTAGCTCGCACGCCGCACCGAACGGCACCGCCGCGTTGCGATCGCCGTGACCGACCGGCGCACCGAACGCGCACGGCGTGGCGAAGTGATCGAGGCGATCGACGATCACGCGTTGCGCGGCATCTCGAGGATCGGGCTCGCCGGTCGGCGGGTTCGGATCGATGCATCGCGTGAGGTCGCCCCACAGCACCGCCTCGACCTCGTATATCGCGCGCGTCATCTCGAGCTGCGTCAGGTAGCGATCGATCTCGTACGGCTTCTCGCCGACCTCTTCGAACAGCGCGATCGCGCCATCGAGTGGTAGTGGCCAGCGCGTGCCGACGAGCATCGAGGCCATGGTCAGGTTCGCCGGGATCAAGCGACCGACGTAGCTGCCGTCGTCCGCGGTCTCGAGCGTCCACGGTTGACGGCCGAGCGGCGCGGGGTCGGTGAGCAGCCGGACCAAGCGCTCGGTCTCGGTCGTCGGCAGCGCGCCGAGTTGGACGACGACGGGCCCGTGGATACCGCGCACGCCGGCGGCGTACGCCCACGACAGCAGCGCCGTCGCATCGGAGAACCCGATGATCGGTTTCGGATCGCGGAGCAGCGCCGTCGGATCGAGACGATCCAGGATCCGCATCAGGCCGTAGCCACCGCGCGCGCATATGATCGCGCGGATGTCGGGGTTCGCGAGCATCGCGTTGAGCTCGTCGGCACGCTCGGCATCGGAGGCTGACAGGTAGCTCGGGAGATCCACCTCTCGGGCCGCGGTGACCGTCGCGCCAACCGAGAGCGTGAACGTGCTCGCGAGCCGATCGAGGCCGCGCTGCAGTGCCTCGTGAGACTTGATCGGGCCGGCGGGTGCGATGATGCCGAGCGTGTCGCCGGGCTTGATCCGCGGCGGCGCGATCGCGCTCACCGGCGCTTCTTTCGCTTCTTGACCGTGCCCTTCGGCTTGCCCTGCGCATCGAGCGGACCGGAGTCCGCCGGTCCAGGCTCGTCGTCGTCGCTGGCGCTCATCGGACCGGAGTCGGTCGAGAACATCGAGACGTCGAGGCCGAGCGCCGCGGGATCGACCGCATCCATCACCGACGTGCGCATGCCATCGTCGACGACCTCGTGCTCGCCGGTGCGGCGCGTGAGGTTCTCGATCTCGTCGGTCTTCGTCAGCTGGGCGAGCAACTCCTGATCGACGACCGCCATGACCGTCGTCACCGATCCACCGCGAGGCTCCGCGGGCGCAGGTGGCATCTGGAGCGTGCCCGGGATCGTTTGGATCGGAAACGTAGGCGTGGGAGCGGCGGGAGTCGCTTGATCTCCCAGCGCAGCGATCGGCTCGGGGATCGTGGCGCTGCGTGGGCGCACGGTGA
>JBBQJJ010000243.1:0-13140 GCA_038325805.1 Haliangiales bacterium | reverse complement strand
GCCGTGCACCGGGAAGAACGTATAGACGCTGTCGCCGACGACGCGGACGACTTCGCCTTCACCCCACGTCGCGTGCTTGACGAGGTCGCCCTTCTCGAGTGGACCGAACACCGGGCGCTTGACCCGTTCGATCTTGAGCGCGCGACCGCGACCCGCACCGCGATTGCGGCGGAGGGCTTCTTCGAGCAACGCTTGGCGCGTATCCGGATCGCCGATCGAACCGCGGCGAGCCGCGAGGGTCTGCGCGACATCGACGCGATCGATCGAGCCACTGGCCGTGCGGCTCGCGGTGGTGCGCTGGCAGTTATCGCAGGTGCCACAGGGCGGCGCGTCGAGGTATCCGAAGTACGTGACCAGCAAGCGCGTGCGGCAGAGGTGCGATTGCGAGTACCGCAGCATCGACGCGAGACGGGCGCGGTCCTGCGCGCGCTTCTGCTCGTAGCGAGTGGCGGCACGAGCGAGATCTTCGATCGATGGGGGCTCGGTCGCGAGCGGTGCGAACCTGGCTCCCGGAGCCTCCGACGCGAAGCCGACCTCCTTGAGGAACGACAGCACCACGCGCGCCTTCTTCGCCGGGGCGTCGGCCTTTTCGGCGATGTCCTTGACCGGGACGTAGACAGGGTCGTCGGGGTTGAGCGGATCGCCGTCGGCATCCACCTTGACGATGTTGCCGCCGGTCATCGCGACGAGTGCTTCTGCGACGGCGCGCGTCTGCTCGGGCGTCGGATAGCGACCGCCGAGGAAGAAGCTCTGGATGCGCTTGTCCTCCGGCTGATAGAGCAGCACGCAGTCGGCGGGGGCGCCATCGCGGCCGGCACGCCCGGCTTCCTGGTAGTAGCTCTCGAGCGAGCCTGGAAAGTTGTAGTGGATGACGAAGCGGAGATCCTGCTTGTCGACGCCGAGGCCGAACGCGTTGGTGGCCACCATCAGACGCGGCTCGCCGCGCTCCATGAAGCCGGTCTGGACCTTCTCTCGATCCTTCGCGCGCATCCGGCCGTGGTAGCGACCGCAGTCGATGCCCTGCGAACACAGGTAGTCGGCGAGGGCGTCGACGGTCTTCACCGTGGCGGCGTAGATGATGCCGCAGCCCTTCTGCTTCTCGATCAGGCGCATCAACATCGCCTGCTTCTTGCGCTCCGACGACGCCTTGATGACGTGGTAACGGAGGTTCGGTCGATCGAGACCGATATCGATCACCGACGCTTCGGACGGCGAGAGCTGGAGCTGCGCGAGGATGTCGTCCTTGACCTTCGGCGGTGCCGTCGCGGTCAGGGCGAGCACGGGCGGCTTGCCGAGGGCGCGGACGGCTTCCCCGAGGCCGAGGTACGCGGGGCGGAAGTCGTGCCCCCATTGCGAGATGCAGTGCGCCTCGTCGACCACGAACAGCGCGACGTGCACGGTCGAGAGGTGCTCGCGGAACCGGGGCTCGCCGAGGCGCTCCGGCGTGACGTACGCGACGCACGCTCGGTTCTCTGCGAGGCGCGCGAGGGCGGCCTGCTCGTCGCGCGGCGACAGCGTGGAATCGAGCCGCAGCACGTCCATGCCGAGCTCGGCGAGCTTGTCGTGCTGATCCTTCATCAACGCGATCAGCGGAGACACGACGAGCGTGACGCCATCGAGCGCGAGTGCGGGCAGCTGGTAGCACAGCGACTTGCCGGCTCCGGTGGGCATGATCGCCAACGTGTCGATGCCGGCGAGGACGTTGCGGATCGCGAGCGCCTGACCTGGGCGGAACTGCGAGATGCCGAACCGGCGCTGCCCGATCTCGAGCGTCTTGGCATCGACCTCGTCATCGGTGTGCGCGTCGTCGATGTCCTCGTGGTTGTCGTCGACGTGCTCGGCGTCCTCGGCCTGTTCGATGGTCTGCGGAGCGACGTCGCGCGTGCCCCGCGCCAGCTTCGGTGCGGCCGGTTGGGCAAGCGGTTCCTCGACGGGCGCCGACATGGGGGCAATCCCGCGACGCGTCGTGGTGCGGCGCCTCTCAGAGTCTCCCGACTTCGGCATGAGCGGATACCGTCTCGCAGGATCGACACGGCGCACAAGCCGAATCCGGCAAGGTGCGGGTTAGATCGGCCCGGGCGGTTTCGCACACCCGTGCGGAGACTTCGCGCGCGGGCAACCCTGCAGGATCTTTCGGCGGAATCACTCGACGGAAAAATCGCGATTCAGCCTACGGATCTTCTACACGAATGTTAACGGGCAGCGAGGTAGCCGTCGGCCTTGAGCAGCTCCGCGGTGAGCACCGCACCGCCGGCAGCGCCACGCACGGTGTTGTGGGAGAGCGCGACGAACTTCCAGTCGAATACCGCGTCGGGCCGCAGCCGGCCGATCGAGACGCCCTGGCCATGGCCAAGATCTCGGTCGAGCTTGGTCTGCGGCCGGTTGTCCTCTTCGAAGTACGTCAGGAACGGCTGCGGAGCGCTGGGCAGCCCGAGCGTCTGCGGCTTGCCGCGGTACTCCTTCCATGCGGACAGGATCTGCTCGCGCGACGGCTTGGTGTCGAAGGCAACGAACACCGCGGCCAGATGACCATCGGAGACCGGCACGCGATAGCACTGCGCGGTGATCGTGGGCGAGGTGGCCTTGACGATCGTGCCGTCCTTGATCGAGCCCCAGATCTTGAGCGGCTCCTGCTCGCTCTTCTCCTCCTCTCCACCGATGAACGGGATCACGTTGTCGACCATCTCGGGCCACGACTCGAGCGTCTTGCCTGCGCCGGAGACCGCTTGATAGGTCGCGACCGCGAGGCGAGTCGGACCGAACGACCTCAGCGGATGGATCGCCGGCACGTAGCTCTGGATCGAGCAGTTCGGCTTGACCGCGAGGAACCCGCGCTTGGTGCCGAGCCGCTTGCGCTGGGCGGAGATGATCGACGCGTGGTCGCTGTTGATCTCCGGGATCATCATCGGGACGTCGGGCGTCCAGCGGTGCGCGCTGTTGTTCGACACCAGCGGGACCTCGGCCCTCGCGTAGTCCTCCTCGAGCTTCGCGGTGGCGGCCTTGTCCATGTCGACCGCGCAGAACACGAAGTCGACTTGATCCGCCATCCGCGCGATGTCGCTCGCATCGGAGACGACGAGCTTGTTGGCCGACGCCGGAATCTCCGTCCCGAGCGCCCAGCGGCCCGCGACGGCATCGCCGTACTGCTTGCCGGCCGAGCTCGGGCTCGCGCCGATGGCTGCGAGCTCGAACCACGGGTGGTTGTCGAGCAGCGATACGAAGCGTTGACCGACCATGCCGGTGGCGCCGAGGACGCCGACTTTGAGCTTGCTAGCCATCGTGGTGGAGGCTTACCGCGCATAAGAAGGCGTCGCCACTCTTGCGGTCTCGAGAGCGATCATGATGATCACGCACGATGCCGTTGCTCGATGGTCTGCGCGTCGTGTTGTCCAAGATTCACGGGTACGGATGCGTGACCACACGGCCGTTCACGAAGGGCGAGCTCGTGTGCTTCGGCGACGGCGTGCTCTACACGGCCGACGCCGACTTCGACGATACCTACGCGCTGATCCTGCCCGGCGAGGACTCCGGCAAGGGCGATCCACTGTTCTGGGACCTCGCGTGTCAGACGCGCTGGTTCAACCACTCGTGCGAACCGAACAGCGAGGTCCACAGCAAGTGGGACCACGAGCTGGACACGATGAAAGCCTGGTGGATCGCGAAGCGTGACATCGCCGTCGGTGAGGAGATCACGTACGACTACGCGTTCGCCGCCGAGGTCGCCGAGCCGTGCTTCTGCGGTGCCGTCGCCTGCCGTGGCCTGATCGTCGACGATGATCCGGACGAGCTGGCGAAGCTCCCCGCCGCGTTGCGCGAAAAGCTGCGCGGAGCAGCGGCAAGTCGCGTCGCGTAAGCGAGTGAGAGATACTGCCGGGGCATGACTCGCATCGGCATCCTGACCGGCGGTGGCGACTGTCCCGGTCTCAACGGCGTGATCCGTGCGGTCACGTTGCACGCGCGCCAGACCTACGGCTGGGAGATCGTCGGTATCCGCAACGGGTACGAGGGTCTCTACGACGAGGACTACGAGGAGCTGTCGCCGGCGCGCGTCCAGAACATCCTTCCACGGGGCGGCACCATGCTCGGCTCGAGCAACCGGGCGAACCCGTTCGCGTACCCGGTCAAGCTGCCGGACGGGCGCGTCGAGGTGCACGACGTGTCCGCGCGCTGCCTGGCGAACCTGGCCAAGCTCGAGCTCCATGGGCTGATTGTCGTCGGCGGCGACGGGACGATGTCGTTCGGTCAGAAGTTCATCCAGCGCGGCGCGACCCGGATCGTCGGTGTCCCGAAGACGATCGACAACGATCTCGAAGCCACCGATTACACCGTCGGGTTTCAGACCGCGGTCGAGGTCGTCGTCGAGGCGCTCGAGCGGTTACACACCACCGCCGAATCGCACGAGCGGATCATGATCGTCGAGGTGATGGGCCGCTACGCGGGCTGGATCGCGCTCACCGGCGGGCTGGCGGGCGGCGCGAACGTGGTGCTGATCCCCGAGATCGACTACGACATCGACCGCGTCATCGACCTGTTTCACCGCCGCCACGGTCGCGGTGTCAGCCACTCCATCGTCGTTATCTCCGAAGGAGCGAAGCCAAGGGGCGGCGCGCTGTCGGTGGTCACGTCGGGTGACGCGACCAAGCAGGAGAAGCTCGGCGGAGCGGGGCAGCGGCTCGCGGATGCGATCTCCGCACGCTCTGAATACGAGGTGCGGTGCACGGTGCTCGGTCACACGCAGCGCGGCGGCGCACCCTGCGCGTTCGATCGCGAGCTCGCCACGCGGTTCGGCGTGCGCGCGGTCGAGCTGATCGCCGAGGGCAAGTTCGGTCACGTCACCGGCTCGGTCAACGGCACGATCGTCGCGGTGCCGATCGAGAAGGCGGTCAAGAAGCTCAAGCTGGTAGATCCGGCCGGCGAGCTGGTGCGCACCGCGAAGGGTATCGGCATCGAGCTCGGCGGCTAACGCAGATGGGGTGGCGAAGCCGGGACCCCAGAGGAAATGATCCATGCGACGCTCGGCTCGATGGACGATCTGGTTTCGCCCGACGACAAGGCACCGCGCATCGCAGCGTTCGACGGGCCCCTGACCGATCCCAACCTCCAGGACGCGCACATCGCGCATCTGCTCGCACCGTTCGCGAACCTGCCGGTGCTCGGTCGCGTCGAGAGCGCGTATCGCCAGAAGCTACGGCTCAAGAGCTGGCAGTACATGACCGCGGTCTCCGACAGCTTGTTCGTGGCGTTCGTCGTCGGCACCGCTGGGTTCGCGAGCAACGGGTTCGTCTACGCCGCGGAGCTCACGTCGGCCGAGCCGGCGCGGCCTCCACGGCTGTACAAGAAGTTCGCGATCACGCCTCTTTCGGTAGGCACCATCCTCCAGCCGACCAGCACCGCGGGCACGCACTCGTTCCATAGCAAGGGGCTCGACATCTCGCTCGCCTCACGCGATGGCGGGCGCGGCTTCGCGACGCGCATCGATGCGGTCTCGGCCGAGGGCGAACGGATCGAGGCGCGGCTCGACTTCGCGGCACCGGGCAACGATCATCTCGTGACGTGCGTCCCGCTCCCCGGCGGCCGCTGGAGCTACACGCACAAGCAGATGGCGTTCGGGGTCTCGGGCACGGTGACGCTCGACGGCAGGACGTTCGACTTCGGCAACGCGTTCGGCACGATGGACTTCACCAAGCAGTACGCGCTGCGCCACGCGGTGTGGAAGTGGGTCGCGCTGTGCGGCAAGAGCCGTCAGGGCTCGATCGTGGGCTTGAACCTCGTCGATCCGACGCCTGACGCACCGATCAGCGAGAACGCCGCGTGGATCGACGGCAAGCTCGAGCCACTCGCGGATGTCCATCTCGCGATCGATGCGCCGGGCAACATCGACTCGCCGTGGACTGTCGAGGCCGACAGCGTGGATCTGCGGAGCACCGCGATCGCGCACGTCGAGCAGAAGCTCGATCTACCGCTCGTCAGCCACCGGCTCCGCCACGTGGTCAGTCGCTTCTCGGGGCACGTGCGGACCAAGCAGGGACAGATCCACGATCTCGAACGGATCGTCGGCATCGCCGAGGACAACGACACCTGGTGGTGAGCTCGCGCGTCGTTCGAAGCGACACGCAAGACCTGCGGGTGGACGGCGTGCGGTAGCTCCGCGGTGTGTGGAGGGTGGTCTCCTGATTGCGCACTAGCCACACCACTGCAACACTCACCAGCGACTCGATGCCCCCAACGCTGTACGATGCACTCGGAGTTCCCAACAAAGCAACCGCGGACGAGATCCGGAAGGCGTATCGCAAGCTCGCCCGCCAGCATCACCCCGATGTCAATCCAGGGAACGATGGCTCCGAGGACACGTTCAAGAGGGTCGCGGCAGCGTACGAGGTGCTGTCCGACGACAAGAGGCGCGCTGCGTATGACGAATTTGGAGACGCGTCGCTGACCAGCGGCTTCGATCCTGTGAAGGCGCGGTCGTACCAGCAGTGGCAAGACACTCGCCAGCAGCGCGCGAGCGGCTTCGGGCAAGGGCCTACGGAGTTCGACTTCGCGGATCTGTTCGCTCGTCGCGGACCCGGACGCGGTGCGGAGCTGCACGCGAGTGTGGAGCTCGAGCTACGACAGGCGGTCGAGGGTGTCGAGGTCTCGCTCGAGGTTCCAGGCCACGGATCGGTGCGCGTCAGGATTCCGCCGGGTGCGGACACCGGCTCGATCATCCGGCTCGCTGGAAAGGGCAGCCCGGGTGCGCGCGGGGGACCTGCCGGCGATCTCGTGATCGAGACGCGCGTGCGTCCCCATCCACACGTGCGTCGAGAAGGCCTCGATCTCTACCTGACGCTGCCGGTCACGCTCGACGAGGCCTTCAACGGGGCGTCGATCGAAGTTCCGACGTTCGCCGGTCCCGTGATGCTCAAGGTTCCCGCGCGCACCCAGAGCGGATCCAAGTTGCGGCTGCGTGGCAAAGGCATCCAGCGAAAGGATCACAACGGCGATCTGTTCGTGGTGATCGAGGTGCGAATGCCGGATCTCGAGGACGAGGCACTGGCGACCGCGCTACGCAACACCGCAGCTGCGTACAGCGCTCCGGTTCGCAAGGAGGTGACGCTGTGACCCTGACCTACCAGCACCTGGTCGATCTCGTCGGTGGTGATCACGAGCTGATCGATCGCCTGCTCGAGCTCGGCGAGATCGAGGAAACGACCACCACCACGGTGACCGTCGATGTCGACCGCGTGCTGGTGGCTCGAACGCTGGTGCGAGAGCTCGAGATCGACTGGTCCGGTGTCGAGGTCATCCTGCGACTCCTTCGCGAGCTCGCTGACGCCCGGCAGCGGATCCGCGAGCTCGAGCGCCCTGTGCGCTGAGGCGGCTCTTGCGCGTCGCGTACGTGCACAGAGCCACTCACTTCTTCGCGACCCACTCCGGGAGATGCACGACGCGCGCATAGATCTCACGTCGCAGAGCGTCGACGTCGTGGCCCGGGAGAATCCGAACCTCGACGCGAACCCCGTCGGCGATGCCCACGTAGCTGACGTGCGTGCCGATGTGGACGATCGGACAATGCCCGATCGTCCCGGGCCCGCCGTGCATACCGGTGTGCGTGGACGATGGCCCTTGAGGTTTACCAGCGCGCTCGTGACGATCCGCCAGCAAGCGCAGCACCTGTTGCGTCTCTGGCTCCGGCGAGGTGATGAGGAGGGCCACGCCGCCGGGAACATCCTCTACCCGCGTGATGGCGGTCGGCAGCGCGGAGGGGCAGTTCGCCATCCGGTGCTCGCGCTGACCACTCCCCGTTCCGGCTGGTCGAGGAGGAGTCTGGAGCTCGGGGATCGGTGGTGCGCCACAGGCGGCGAGGGCGGCGACTGCAAACCACGACGACAGGAGAGACATGCTCGCGGTGCTGCACTACGCGTACCGCGCATCACCTCGCGAAACGAGACAGCCGAGCGCCAGACATGTGCACGCGATGCGTCGGGCCTGCATCCGGTGCAAGCGGTGCGCGTCGCGATCACGATGCCTGACCGCGCAGATCATTCGCATCTACCTCGACTCGAGGACAGGCTCTCGGGCGGCAGCCCTGGTGTCATGACGTGTGGCTGTGCGGATCGCATTCCGCTGCACCACGCCCCAGTGCGCGATGGATGGCCGAGACCAGCTCGTCGATGTCGAGTGGTTTGGCGACGTAGCTGGCACCCAGCTCCAGTTGCGATGCGGAGACGAGCTGCGCTCCGTGTCCGCTCATCAAGATCACGGGGAGATGGGGGAGCTTGATGCGGATCTTGCGGGCCAGGTCATCACCCTTGAGCTCGGGCATCTCGATGTCGACCACCAGAACATCGGGAGCAAAATCGTGAACCTCGAGCAAGGCCGCGACCCCGTTCGCTGCGGTGGTCACGCGGAAGCCTTCGAGCTCGAGGAGGCTCGCGAGTGCGTCAAGCGCATTGAGATCGTCGTCGACAACCAACACGCGCGCCCCGGTTGTCACGCTCGGCGATGGTTGTGAGGACTGAAGATCAGGAGGCTCGTTCGTCGCGTGATCGAGCGTGAACGAGAACGTCGAGCCGTGACCGACGCGACTCTCGACCGAGATCGTCCCGCCGTGTGCATCGACGATGCCCTTTGCGATCGCCAGACCCAGACCCGTCCCGAGGTGTGCGGGGGCGTTGGCTTGCCGGTAACGATCGAACACGAGGGCGACCTCTGCCGGGGCGATTCCCGGTCCCGTGTCCTGGACCGAGATGCGCGCCTTCCCCTCGTGCTCGGTCATCGAGAGCGTGATCGCTCCGCCTCGAGGCGTGAACTTGACGGCGTTCGATAACAAGTTCGTGAGGACCTGGACGACGCGTGTGCGATCACACTCCAGCACACGGTCGTCCGAGATGTGGACGGTGACCTGCAGCGATTTTTCGATCGCGAGAGACGAGATTCCCTCGATCGCCTGCCCGACGAGGCTAGTTGCGCTCTCAGGTCGGGTACGGATCGAGAGGCGACCTGCCTCGATGTTTCCGACATCGCGGAGGTCGCTGATCAGTCGCACCATCACATCGATCGAGCGCTTGATGATGGCAACGCGTTCGATGATGCTCGGCTCGTTGGTCTCGATCAGATCCGTACACAGCGCGATCGTGCTCAGCGGGTTCGTCAGGTCGTGAGACACGAAGCCGATGACGACATCGCGGCTCCGGATCGCGGCGAGAGCCTGCTCGTAGAGCGACGCGTTGTCGATGATGATCCCGATCCGTTCCGCGACCATGTGGACGAGCTGGAGCTCGTCGTCCGTGAAGTCACGGCGCTTGTGGGATGCGACGTACACCACACCAGTCAAATGTCCGCGCACGTGCATGGGCGCACCGAGCAAGGCGCAGGCACCGCTGGAGACCAGCGCCGACTTCGCCAGCTCGTCGACCTGGTCGAAGCGCAGCGCCGTGGTGCCGGCGGCGATCTGCCCCAGCACACCAACTCCGACGGGGACCTCGAGGGCGGTTCCATCGAGGCGGTCGAGCGACCGGCATCGGAGCGTCTGCCCGTCCTTGCTGGCGAGCAGGATGGCCGCGGCATCGGTGTCGAACATCGAGCGCAAGCTGTCGGCCACCGTGGCGAGCGAGTCGTCGAGGGTTGCACGCAGCGCAACATCGGAGATCGCCTGCAGTTCGCGAAGTCGGCGGCTGGCCCGCTCGGCATCGGCTCGAGCGGTCTCGAGCGCGCGGGAGACGTGGTGGCGGTCGACCGCGACAGCGACCTGGTTGACCAACACGTTGATGAACAGGAGGTCGCGTTCGTTGTACGTCGTGGCACCCTCGATCTGAAACACGCCGAATGTCCGTCCGCTCAGGACGAAGGGAAGTGCGACGAAGTTCCGCGGTGACGTTTGCGTCCTGACGCCATTCGCGAGGAGTGACGTGCGTCGGACCCGGTCCGGCGATCGACGATCGTCAGGGGCGAGATACGAGAGCGCTCTCCATGCGTAGTCCTGCGCTTCCTCCAGTTCGGTGACTGGAAGACCTGCGCTCCACGAAAACTCTCGGTGAGCGCCCTGCGCCGTGTCGATCAGCACCACGGTGCGGACGGCCAGCACGCGGGTGATGATCGGGAGGAACGCTTCGCACGCGTCCTCGATGTCGGCGCACCCTGCGAGCACGGACTGGATCTCGTACAGCGGCTCGAGCCGGTCGTAGTCCAGCGGGATCGGCGGGAGCGCGGCGTTTCGAGGGAGCGGCGCTGGGTCGATGCTCATGATCGCGCCCTTACCTTCATGGTCCGGCCTGCGGGCTTGTGGGCGAGAGTGATGCCTCCCGCCCCGATCGTCATCTTGTGTCGGCCGATCACGTGCGCGGTGTTCCGGAGCTTGTAGACCTCGAGGTAGCGCTGGCGTGTCATGCCTTGTTCGACAGCGGAGAGCAGGATGATGCCGTCGACGAGCGTCTCCTCGACGCCGGAGCGGCTGAGCTGGTTCGCGCCGTAGGGGATGTCCGTGGCGAACAACCCGACGGCGCCGGCGTTCTGCACGATCGTCGCGAGCTGGAAGACCTTGGCGCGCACGACCGGCGGATCGGCGATCTTGTGCACGAGGATCGAAACCGAATCGATCCCGACACGCCGCGCGTCTCGTGCCGCGATGCGTTCCTTGATCATCAGCACGTCGCCATCGACGACGATGTCGGGCTGGGGGACGAAGACGATCTCGAGCATCCCTCGCTCGATCTCGGCGTCGAGGTTCCAGCCGAGACTGCGACCGGTGGCACGTAGCCGCTCCTCGGTCTCCTCGAACGAGAACAGGATGCCTCTCTCACCTGCGAGGGCTCCGCGATAGAGGAACTCGAGCAGCATCGCCGTCTTCCCGGTTCCCGAGGCGCCGGCGACGAGCAAGCTCGAGCCGCACGGAATGCCGTCACCCAGCAGGACGTCTAGCGTCGAGATGCCGGTGGCGAGACGGGTCGTGGGAACCCGGTCCGTGTACGGCCTCCGCTGGATCGTGACATCGGGCGCGAAGACGTCGGTTCCGCTGCTGGTGATGGTGAACGCGTGTTCGTCGCGGCTGTGCTGGGTTCCGCGCATCTTGACGACCTGCAGGAACCGCTGTTGCTCGCCCGAGTGCTCCCGCTGCGTGAGCAGGACCAAGCCGTCCACGATCGAGAACATCGGATTCGACACCACGTCGGCGGGTCCGTACTCGCCGAGCAAGATCGCCGTGGCCTCCCACGCCATCAGTTGAACCGCGAGCTCGTACGAGAATTTGCGTTGTTCCTCTCGCGACTTGGCGAGGTCATCGAACACGCGAAAACTATCGATCACGACGACCGCGGGCTTGAACCTCTTGACGTGCTGCATGATCAGCTTGTTGGCCTCGTCGATGCCCTTGGCTCGCAAGATGATCCCGAGGTCGATGAACTGAACTTCGCCACGATCCACTTTCGCCCGCTCGAAGAAGGCGAACTGGCTGAGGTACAGCAGCGTCTTTGCCGTTGGCTCCGACAACGTGCTGAACCAGAGCACCCGATGTTTGGCCGAGGCATGGTGAAAACAGATCTGTTGCGCCAGGATCGTCTTGCCCGTGCCGGGCGAGCCGCCGAACACCGACACCGAGCCTCGGGGTAGACCTCCGTGGAGGATCGTGTCGAGATTTCTGACGCCAGTCTCGATACGGTGGAGAGACGGCTTGGTCATGCGGTTGGGACCTCTTCGACGACAGGGACGTTCGCAAGCGCCAGCCACAGCGCAGGACTCAGGATCTGAGCCGTGAGGTTTCCGAGCACCGTCAAGAACTCGACGAGCACGAAGCTGATCGCAGTCGAGAGCTCGTCGCAGCGCGCTGGATCAGTGGGTCGTACGCAATGCAACCCTGACGTGGTGAGCTCGATCGCTGCCAGGATCGGATATTGCTCGGTGGTGTTGTGGAGCACGCGATCCGTGATCGCCATCAGCGTGACCTCTCCCAGCGTCAGATGCGACCGCTCCCACAGCGCGGCAAATGCGCGTTCGAACGCCTGGATCACCCTTTCGATGGAGCGCCCACGGACGACGCGCTCGAACCAGGCGGCAACGGCCACCTCGTGCTCACACGCACCCGATGGATCCCTAGACCTCATGCGGACTCGCCGATTCGGTGGGTCTCACAGGTGCCCATTCAACGCGACGATGGTTTGTTGATGGGCCGTTGCATGTCTGGTCACGTCAGGGCCCTGCTCGAGCAGGGTTCGTCGAGCACCAGCGGTGGGCACGGCTGCACGACCTATACCGGGATGTAGATCGTCCGGCGATGGCCGTAACATGCACACGACACACGATCAGGCGTGGTTCGCGAAGCCGTCGGGTCCACGACGATCCGGCTCGCTGTGCGCGTCGCTGTAGCGTCTCGACCTGACGGATGCCCGGTGGATCTCCGGAATCGCGCAAACCGTGCGTGAGACTTCGCCCGACGCAGGGTTTGCGCCGGCTTCCCGACGTTCGAACGAACCTGGCTGGTTGGCGCACGCTTCGACGTCCGCGCAGAACCGGCGTCTGTTCGGTGCGCGACGGCTTCTCGACCGACGGCGTGGGTGATGCACGACTGCCAGGCATGACGACAATGAGAGCGGCAGTCTTCGAAGGCAAGCAACAGATCAAGGTTCGCGAGGTGCCCCGACCCGAGCCCAAGGCGGGGGAGGCGCTGATCAAGATCACGCTGACGACGATCTGCGGCACCGACGTTCACATCCTCAACGGCGAGTACCCCGTGCGGGATGGCCTGGTGGTCGGCCACGAGCCCGTCGGGGTCATCGAGTCCGTCGGCCTGATGGTCACCGGCTACGCGAAGGGCGACCGCGTCATCGTCGGCGCGATCACACCGTGCGGCCAGTGCCGGGCCTGCCTGTCCGGCTCGGCCTCGCAGTGCAGCCAGGGCGGGCACGGCTACGCCGCGATGGGCGGGTGGCGCTTCGGCAACACGCTCGACGGCTGCCAGGCCGAGTACGTGCTCGTGCCCGACGCTCAGGCCAACCTGGCGAAGATTCCCGACGGCCTCACCGACGAGGACGTGTTGATGTGCCCCGACATCATGTCGACGGGCTTCTCCGCGTCGGAGCGCGGCGGGGTGCGCATCGGCGACGCGGTGGCGGTGTTCGCCCTCGGGCCCATCGGCCTCTGCGCGGTCGCGGGCGCGCGCCTCTCGGG
>JBBQJJ010000242.1:0-13306 GCA_038325805.1 Haliangiales bacterium | reverse complement strand
GCAGCGCCTCGCGATGGCGGATCGGGCGCTCAAGGGCGACATCACGCTGATCGACACGCTGTTCACCGGACCGCAGATCAAGGCGCTCGGTCGCGAGCTCGGGGAGCGCGTGATCCTCGAGCACGTCGTCGACGAGATCGTTCAGCTCGCCGGTTAGCGACGGAGCTCGGCGAGGCAGCGCTCGGAGATCTCGAGCACCGCTTCGCGGGCGGCGTCGATTCGCTTACCGTAGCTCGCACGAAACGCTTCTTGCTTCGCCGGCTCGAACTTCTGCATCCGCTCGACCATGGCCTGCAGGCGCCGCTTGCCCCACCGGCGGCCGTTCTCGTCCGCCCAGCGCTCGCACGTCGGCTTCTCGCCGGCGAGCCTTGCCATCTCCTCGAACGTGACCACCAGCGCCTCGTCGGCGTCGGCCTCGGACTCGGGTTTCGGCTCGTAGCTCGAACCACACGCGATCAGCAGCACCAACGCGAAGCGCGTCACTTCTTGACTTCGATGGTCGCTTCGTCGATGTCGACCAAGATCGGAGGCGGGCTGCTCGGCTTCGCCGGCGGACGGACGGGCAGGGTGATCGCCGGCTGCGTCTCCTCGGCGGTGATGCCCATGTCCTCGAACGGCTTGCGATAATCATCCGGCAACCGCGCGAACTGCTGCGCGAGCGTGGCACGCGGAACGAACAGCTCCTCGCGGCGACCGTCGCCGATGTCGCGCTTGAGCACGAGCTCGCCCGAGGCGCGGCTGCGCTCGCGGATGCTGCGCGCCAGCGGGGTGAGCTGCTGGAGGATCTCGAGCGGCACGATGCGCGGCTCGTCGAGCTCGGCGACCGGCTTGTTGTTGAGGTTGAGATCGACGAGCTGCCGGCGGTTGAGCAGATCCTTGAGCGTGGTGTTCGCGCGATCGACCAGCGCCTTGACCGGCGCGACGTCCTCCGGGTCGAGCGGGTTCTCCTCGCCCTCGGAGTCACCGGCGGCGGTGATCGAGGTCCAGGTCGCGGAGTCGTCGTGGACGGCGAACCGAATGCCGCCGGAGACCTTGTTCGCCTGCTCCTTGAGCGTGATCACCTGATCGCCACTGTTGGTCTTCTCGTAGGCGACGACGACGTAGGCGCCCAGGTCGATCGGCGCGGGCTTGGACTTGCCGAACATGCCCTTCTTCATCATGTGGACGCGGACGCCCTGCGACAGCTGATCGACGCGGATCGGCGCGCGATACGGATCCGGCGCGAGCGTGAACATCGCGCTGATCCGGCCGGCAGTGGCGACCGCATCGGCGGAGGGCTCCTTGCCACGAACGTCCCACGACATGATCCAGCTCGCGTTTGGGAGCTGATGCTGGTCGAAGAACGGGCGGAGTGCCTTGACGATCGCGTCGGTGGCCGTCTTCGGGGCGGCTTGCGCCTCGAGCTGCTGGAGGCGGGTCTCGATGGTGCGCTTTGCTTCGACGATCGCGGACTTCGCGGCAGCGGCGATCTTCTGTGCAACCGTCCCGGTGACGCCGGTGGGCTTCTTGTCGGCGGGGACGTGTGGCGACAGCGTCATCGTCAGTTCGCGCTCGAGCGCCTCGAGCTTGGTGTTCTCTCGATCGCCTTCCTTGCGTGCTTCCCTGGCTCGATCGCGGCGTTGATCGAGATCCGCGACCGGGTCGAACGCGTTGGTACAGGTCTCGACGGCTGACGTCAGCGTCTCGATGAAGTTCTCGTCGAGCGGAAAAGGCGTGCCGTCCCCGTAGCGATACATGCGGGCGATAGTAGCACTCCCGTCGGTGCCACCCGGAGATCGGGGCCGCTTCGATAAGTGAGGCCGTGCGTGCGCGCTCAGTAATTGCCGAGCAGCCCGAGGCTGATCACGACGGCGTCGATCAAGCTACCGCCGTTGATGAACTGGTTATCGATGCCACCCCCATTACCGGCGTCGGCTGGGAGGTTCTGCAGCAGGATGACCTCGCCGCGTGCGAGCAGCTGGAGCTTGTCGAACAGCCCCCATACCGGCCTGTCCTCCCCGATCGTGATGATCGTCAGCTTGCCGCCGAGGTTGACGTTGCGGATCGCGGCGAGCTCGCGATCGCCAGTGAAGTACTCGCCGGCGGTCGATTCAGTCTCGTAGAAGAAGGCGTCCTTGAAGAACGTCGCCGCGGCCTGCTGGTAGACGCGCGCGTGCAGCTTCAACAGGAGGTTCTTGCCGGCGTACTGCGAGTACCCCATCTCGACGTTGCCGCCGACGACGCCCCAGGTGTCGTCGTAGAACCGCGCATCGAAGTGCGCCGCGGCCCTGAGCTTGGGCAGGTAGCGATTGAGGCGCGCCGTCAACGACCACCGCGCGCGGGTGTCGGGGATGTGCTCCTGCGGCGAGTTCGGACCGATCTTGACGCGGCGATACGGGTTCGATTGGAAGCCCTCGGCGACCTGACCGTAGAGCGCGAACTGCGCGTTCATCGTCGGTGACAGGTTCTGCGTGATCGTCAACGAGGCGGTGTCGAGCGAGAGGTCTTCCCACTTCGTCATCCCCTCGGTGTCCTTGCCGGAGATCACCGCGGACTTGGTGCACGGGTCGTCGCTGATCAGGGCGCGCGACTCGAGCGGAGTCGCCATCCCGTTGTCCTTGTTGCAGACCTGATCGGAGCCGTGCGAGTAGGCGAGGCCGACGGTGGTGTTGCGACCGGGCAGGTCGACCGACGCAGCCGCGGAGATCTGACGCGTCAGATAGTCGCGCTCGGTACCGAACGTTCCGGAGAACACGATCCGCGATCGCTTGCCCTGGAAGCCGAGCGACACGGTGCCTTCGTTGCGCAGGTCGGAGAACTTCGTCGCGGTGGACACCGCATCGACCTGATAGATCGTCGCCGTCGCACCCGACACCGCGTCCGCCGCGTAGGCCACATCGAACGTGACGTAGCGTCCGAGGTCGAAGCCGAACGAGGCCTGCGGATGGACGACCACGAGGCCGCCTTTGCCGCCGTCGCGCTTCTCGACGAACATCGACGTCGAGACCTCGCTGCGATCCTCCGCCGCGGCGATCGACGTGCTCGTCAGGAGCAACGCTATTGCTAGTTGCAGCCGCATCCGCCTCCACCAGCGCCCTTACCGCCGGCGGCCCCTTCACGGTTGGTTCGCATGTGCTCGTTGGCGCTGGATTCGTGCGGATCGTCGTCGAAGATCATGATCTGATCGGCGAGGAACTGCTTCTCGGCGGCGCGCACGGCCTGTCTGCCACACGCGGTGGTCGCGAGGGCAGCAAGGAGAATGGCGAGGCTGACGAGGGTTCGCATGATCGAGGCTCCTTAGAAAAAGATCGCCAGTCCGCCGGAGTACTCCTGGCCGTTGTTCGCCTTGTTCTCGTCGAACAGCGTCCAGTTGCGTGCGTCGAGCCGCAGCGTGATCTGCTTCTTGAACGTGATCTCGAGTCCACCGCCGGCGGCGAGCGCCATCAGCGTCTCTTCCTTGTCGACGAAGTTGTCAGCCTTCGGGCGAATCCGCGCCGCACCGACGCCGACGTTCGCATAAGGACCGATCACCGCGCCGGGCGATAGCCGCAGCACGAAGCCGAGCCCACCGAGGAAGATGTCCTTCTCGCTCCGCGGCGAGAGCCCGGCGAACCCTTCGATCGCCCAGTACGGATCGATCAACCACGATGGTCGCAGGAGGAACACGCCCTCCTTGTCGAGGATGCCCGCCGAGAACGACAACCCGACATCCGCGAACGGCGAGGGCGACGGTCCGAGGATCGCCTTGCGGATCGCGCGGCCCATTCGGCGGAACGTACCGATCTCGGGCTCCTCGCCGACCTCGAATGGAAACACCGCATCGCCGAGGATCCAGCCAGAGGTGCCGTCGTCGAGCTCGACCTTGAACCAGTAGTCGCGCGTGCCGCGCTCGAGCACCGTCAGCACCTGGCCTCGCTCGGCGACGTAGACCTCGCGATAGCCGGGCCCTGGCCCCGAGTGCACCGGCGTCTTCTGCGCGATCACGCGGAGGTACGCGTCGGCATCGGCCTGACCGGCGAGTGCGCAGGCGAGGAGAAGTGAGAGAAAAGGGCTACGCACTAGAACCAATCGAGGAAGATCTGGACCTCTGCCGCATCCAGGCTCGGATAGATGTTCCCGCCGCCATGGGTCTCGACGCCCGCGAGGGGCTTGGTCAGGAACTGGCTCATCTCCGGCGTGCCGCAGTTGAGGAAGACCTGGGTCTGCCGAAAGTTGAAGGCGTCGTCCTGCGGGTTGACCTTGAAGTTGAGCGCGTTGCCGCCGGCCTCGTTGTGGCAGCCGCCGCTCTTCGTGCACGCGTTGGTGTCGCCGGGGCGAACGAATTTCGGGTAGATCTCCGCGGTGAAGTAGTCGAGGCCACCGGCTGGATTGCACAAATTGATGTCGGTCGGCGTATCGCCGAGGTCGACCGTCGGGCAGCCAGCCCCAGCGATGGCGGCCAGTCCGGCCCCTACGAGCGCACGAAAACGCAGGTAACCCATCCCTGTCACCACGGTACACCTGTTTCCCTGTGGGTTGCCACGGCAGCGAGCTTCGTCGCGCGCTTGCGAGCGATCGCACCAGAAAGGTACCCTCCCCGACAGTGTCGACAGGAGAGTCCCGTCCCCCACCGGGTTCCCATCCGGGTGACGCGACGCCTGATCCACCGGCGACGCCGAAACGTCCGCCACCGATCCCGGCGACGACGCAGGTCGGCCCTCCTCCGGTGCCGTCACCCGCGATGGGAACGCCGAAACCTCCTGCACATCCACCGACGGTACCGCCGCCGATGGGTGCAGTGCCGCCGCCACGCCAAGGTCTTCCTCGCAGCACGAGCACGACCGCGACCACGCTTGCGGCCGTCGTTCCTGCGCCGCTTCCTCCGCCGAGGAATCCCACGCCGACCGCAGCGCCGCGACCGCAAACGCCGTCCGCAGCACCACGGCCGCAGACCCCATCCTCACAGCTCACGCCCAAGGGCATCCCCGCCGTCACGCCGCCTCGTCGCAATCCGACGCAACCACCGCCGGGCATCCCCGAGCGGCATCGCAGCTTGGTCCGGATCGACACGCTTACGGAGCCCGAGCCGGTGCGCGTGGTGCGTAGCGCGATCGTCGGTCGCGAGAGCAAGCTCTCGCAGCTCGCCGACATCGTCACGCGCGCGATCGATTTTCAGGCGCCGCAGCTGGTCACCGTCGTCGGCAATCAGGGCACCGGCAAGACGCGCCTGATCAACGAGCTGATCACGCGGCTCGGGGCGGATCCGGATCGCTCGCGGCTGCGGGTCTTTCACGGCTCGGCCGAGCGCGACGCTGCGGGCAAGCCCGTGCCGCGCGCGGCGATCAAGTCGCTGCTCCGCGATCGCTTCGAGCTGCCGCCGATTCCCGACGAGGTCGCGGGGATGCGGTTCTCGCACGAGCTGAAGAGCGTGATCGGCTCGGATCAGGTGTCGGAGCTCCAGTACCTGCTCGGCGCGCTGGTCGGACTCGAGTTCGCGGCGACGCCGTTCGTCAAGGCGATCACCGAGAACGCGCGGCTCTACGACGAGGTTCAGCGCACCGCGCTGCGCCGGTTCATCGAGCTCGACGCCGCGCACGATCCGATCGTGATCGTGCTCGATGACATGCAGTGGGCGGATCCCGACACGCTCGAGCTGATCTCGCAGCTGGCGAACGGGCTCGGTGGTTCGCCGGTGGTGCTGCTCACCGCGGCGCGACCCGACATGCTCGTCCACGCCGGCAACTGGGGCGAGGGCGAGGTCGATCACGAGCGCATCGACATCCGCAACCTCGAGCAGGAAGACGCGGAAGAGATGTTCCGCAATCTGCTCTCGCGCGTCGGACGGCTGACCGACGACACGATCCAGAACGCCATCGAGATGACCGGCGGCAACCCGGCGTTCCTCGAGCAGCTGGTCCGGCTGTACCTCGACAACGGCACGATCGATACGCGCGGCACCATCTGGGTGCTCGATCCAGACAGAGCCGCGGAGACCGACCTTCCGATCTCGATCGAGGAAGCCATCGAAGCGCGCATCGCGGCGTTAGAGAACGACGAGCGTGACATGCTCGAGAAGGCAGCCGTGTTCGGCTCGACGTTCTGGGTGTCGGCGGTGATCGCGATGACCCGCCTCGATACGCCGCCGCCGGAGGTCTCGCCTGCACCCCTCGAGATCGAGTGGGGTGTGGGGGAGGATGTTCGGCGCCGGCTCAGCGATCTGATCTCGATCCTCGCGGATCAGGACTATCTGCTACCGCTCGACGCCGACGATTCGTCGATCCCCGGCGAGCAAGAGGTGGTGTTCAAGCACAACCTCGAGCGCGACTTGATCCTGCGCTCGACGGAGCAGGGCCGGCTCGCGCGCTACTACCTCGCCGCCGCGCAGTGGCTCGAGGCGAAGACGGTGCAGCGCAGCGACGAGCAACTCGAGTTCCTCGCGAACCTCTACGAGAAGGGCGGCGACACCCGGCGTGCCGCACGCTGCTATCTGCAGGGCGGCGATCGCGCCCGCGCGCGCTACGCACCCGAGGAGGCCCGCATCCTCTACGCCAAGGGCCTCGCGATGGTCGGCGACAAGGAAGCGCCTGCGCGGATCGACGCACTCCACAACCTCGGCGACGTGCTCGAGCAGACCGGTCACGCCGAGGAAGCGCAGACGTACTTCCTCGAGATGCTCAACCTGTCGTGGCGCTACGACAACCTCGCGAAGGCGGGCGCGGCGTATAGCAGGCTCGCCCGCGGGCAGCGCCGGCTCGGCAAGTACGACCTCGCGATGGAGCACCTGCGCCGCGCCTACGAGCTGTTCGAGCGCTCGCGCGATGATCGCGGGATCGCCTCGACGCTCGACGACATGGGTCGCGTCAACTGGCTGCGCGGAGCGTTCGGTCAGGCGCTCGACTATCACCGCCAGGCGCTGACGATCCGGCGGGCGCTCGGCGATCGCCGCTCGATCGCGCTGTCGCTGGCGAACATCGGTCGCGTCCACCACGACACCGGCAACTTCAAGGCGGCGATCTCGCAGTTCCGCGAGGCGCTAGATCTTCGCCGCGACATCAACGACCTCGTCGGTGTGGTGCAGTCGCTCTGCGATCTGGCGGGCGTCCACAACGAGGACGGCAACCACGAGGCCGCGCTCGAGCTGCTCGGTGAGGCGCGCAAGATGGCGTTCGAGATCGGGGACAAGCTCGCGCTCGCCGATGTCCTGTCTCGCGCCGGCGAAGTGAAGAGCGCGATGGGGCAGGGGGAGGATGCGGTCAAGGATCTCAGCGAAGCCAAGGCGATCGCATCGGGTCTCGGCGATCGCGTCGCGCTCGCGGTCACGCATCAGCGGCTGGCGCAGGTCCAGCTCGCGATCGGGAACCTCGAGGCCGCGGATGTCGAGGCGCACGCCGCGGTTGCCGTCTCCGAGGCGATCGGACTCCGCGTGCACATCGGTTGCGGCTATCGCGTCAAGGCCGAGGTCGCCAACGCACTCGGTAACACGCACCAGGCCGAGGACGACTTCCGACGTGCGATCGACATCCTCGCGGCGGTCAAGCACGAGGTCGAGCTCGCGCGTGCGTACAACGGGCTCGCGGCGGTCAAGGAACGCACGGGCGGTACGGCCGAGGCGCAGAAGCTGCGTGGGCGCGCGGTCGATATCTTCACGCGGTTGCGCGGTGCCGCCGCCGCCACGGAATAGACGTGAGCTCGACGATCGATCGGACAGCGGCACTCGAGCGGTTGCGTGCGTCGGTGCCACCCAACGTGCGCGAGGTCTGCGACCGACTCGCGGGCGCCGGGTTTCAGAGCGTCGCCGTCGGTGGAGCGGTGCGCGACGCGATCCTCGGTCGCGAGCCGGGTGACTGGGACGTCGCGACCGCGGCGACGCCGGATCAGGTGATGGGCTTGTTCAAGCGGACGATCCCGACGGGGTTGCAGCACGGCACCGTCACGATCGTGACGGGTCGGGGAATCGAGTCGCACGTCGAGGTCACCACGTATCGCGGAGAGGGGGCGTACACCGACGCGCGCCGGCCCGATCACGTGCGGTTCGGCGTGCCGCTCGTCGAGGATCTCGCGAGGCGCGACCTGCGCGTCAACGCGATGGCGTACGACCCGAGCACCCACGAGCTGATCGATCCATATGCCGGGATGGCGGATCTCGAGCAAGGCGTGCTTCGCGCCGTCGGTCCGACGGGCAGCGTCTACGACGACGCGGTCGGTCGGTTCACCGAGGACGGCCTGCGCGTGATGCGTGCGGTGCGGTTCGCCGCGAAGCTCGAGCTGCCCCTCGATCCCGACACCGAGCGCGGCATCACCCCGGCGTTGCCATCGCTGGCGAAGGTGTCGCGCGAGCGCGTGTCCGACGAGCTGCGAAAAATCCTCGCGACCAGGCGTCCATCGCTCGCGCTGGTTCCGGCGCTGCGCAGCGGCATCATCGAATCGATCATCCCGGCGCTCGCGAAGATCGAGGTCTCCGGGTGGGTCGCCCGCGTCGATCGCGCACCCCTCGACGCGCGACTCGGCGCGTTCGTCGGCGATCTGGGCGTGCTCGCCGGCAAGCGACTCGATACGAAGAACGTCAAGCTGATCGGCGACCTGCTGCGCGCGCTCAAGTTCAGCAACGAGGAGCTCACGCTCGCCTCCTCGATCGCGTCCGCGCTTCCGGCGACGGCGATCACTGACTGGTCGGAGCCCGACCTGCGCCGCTTGCTCTCCGATGTGACGCGGCCCCGTGCAGCGCTCGCCGTCGCGCTGTGGGATGCAGCCGGTAGCGCGCTGGCCGAGCGGGGCACGGCGATCCTCGCGCGAGGGGATGCGCTCGCGACCAGCGAGCTCGCGATCACCGGCACCGATCTGATGACCGAGCTCGGGATGCCAGCCGGCCCGGCGATCGGCAAGACCCTGCGCGCGCTGTTCGAGCGCGTCCTCGACGAGCCGGCGCTCAACGCGCGCGACACGCTGCTCGGCCTCGCGCGCACCTGAGCTGGTTCGGGGATGCGCTGCAAGACGCACCTGGCGGTCGAGGCGACGACGCAATGCACGTCGTGCCACGCGGGGTGGTGCGGGGAATGCGCGCAGCGGGTCGGGCGGCGTCACGCCTGCCCGGAGTGCGGCCACGTGCTCGCCGGCGTCGATGCCGAGGCCAAAAGCCTGTCCGCCATCCTGCGGGATGTGACCGAACGCCTGAGCTCGCTCGAGGGGCTCAGCACGATCGGTGCGATGGGCCTGTTCTACGCTCTCCTGTCGTTCTCGCGGCTCGCGATCGTTCTCTATCTGTCGACGCTGGTCATCTACTACTTCGCGATCGTGCGCCACGTCGGTGAGGGCAAGGACGGCATGCCGGGCCCGAGCGATGACGAGCTCGGCCGCACGATCAGCTTCGCGTTTCGCGGCGTGTTCTGCGCGGCCATCGCATTCGCACCGGTGCTCGCGTACGTCGGGCTCTCCGACAAGGGCGATCCCGCGACGCTGATCGCGCTGATCCTCCTCGGTCAGACCTATCTGCCGGCCGCCGTGATCGCCATCGCGCTCTCGGACAGCACGCTCGCTGCGCTGTGGCCGGTCGCGTGGATCAAGGTGATCTCGCGTGCGCCGAGCTCGTATCTGCGGTTCCTCGCGCTGTGGCTCGGCTCGTTCGCCGCCGGCATCGGCCTCCACGTCGTGACGATCGAGATCCTCGACTACAACGTGATCGGGTTCTTCGCGCAGGCCGCGCTGTGGACGGGGTTCTGGTTCGCGCAGGCCGTGCTCGTCGGTCACTACCTCCGCGAGAACCGCAGCGCGTACGGTTGGGACTGAGCCGTGCACGAGTTGCGCAATCGACGGGGAGTACTCCGGCAAGATCGTGAACGAGCGCGCCGTGGGGTGAAGTCGTGATTCGCTCCTTGCCGCTGTCCGTCGAAGCAACGCGCGAGTGACCGGCCTTGGCCTTAGCGCAGCGTCGCGAACGCGTCGACGACGACGGTGACCGCGCCGCGGCCGCCGACGATCACGCGCGGCAGCTCGAGCGTCGTGATCGCTTCGACATCGACGACGAAGTGCGACGCGCGGCGCAGCACGTTCGCGAGCCCCGTGCGGTCCGGTTCGGGATCGTCGGCGCGCGAGGCGATGACGTGGGCCGCCAGTGCCTCGGCGTCGACCGAGCGCAACGGGGCGGGCGCCGCTGCGAGTCGCGCACCGGCTTCGAGCACCACGGTCCAGCCGAGCGAGGGGAGCTGCAGGAAGGTCACCGCGACCTCGCGACCCGCGAGCGGCTTGCCGCGCACGATCACGCCATCGGTGGTGTTCGCCTTCGTCTGCACGGCGCTGAACGCCTGGCGGACGAGGGCATCCGACGTGACGTCGTGCTCGACGGGGCAGCCGTCGGGCTCGGTCGGCAGATCGTGGCCGTGCGGCTTGAGCTCGACGGGGAACCCGATCTGGCGTGCGAGCTTGACGGCGGCCGATGGCGTTTCTGCGACGGCCTGGCGTCCGATCTCGATGCCGTATGCCTTGAGAAACACCTTGGTGTGGTGGTCGCCGATGCGCGTGGAATTCACGTTCGCGAGCCAGGCGAGCTGTCGCTCGAGCCGTTCGCGATCGATCTGCAGCTCGTTCGTCGCGATCCGCGGCGCCGCGCCGAGGCCGATCGCGATCCGCCGTGCCGCCTGACCGAGCGCGGTACTCGCACCGAGCGCGGCACGTGCGCCGAACAGCGCGGGGACGTCACCCGCGAGCTCGCCGCGAGGCGCGACCGCGACGTGCAGGGCGGGGACGTTGCGCGGCGGATTGCCGAGCGCCGGATCGTAGAGCGCGACGTCGGTCGGATCGTCGGGCGCCGTCAGCGGCGATCGCGTGTTGAGCGTCTCCGCCTCGACGACGATCGCCTGGGCCTGCGCGTGCAGCCACGATCCCTCGGGGGCGATCACGGCGGTGCGCGGACCCGCCGGCAGCCCGAACCGTACGAGCAACACGATCGCCTCGAGCCACGCGTCGACGTCGTGCAGGATCGCGGCGCCGTAGGCACGCAGATGAGCCAGCGCAGCGACGCGCTCGATCGCCGCGCGGTTGGTCCCGCGCACGGCGGGCGCGAGCAGACACACTGGCCTCCCGGTCTCCGATGCGCGCGCGCAACGCTCGGCGAGCTCGACCGCCGCGGCTGCCGACGGTGGAGCCGCGAGGGCCCACGCCACCACCGCGTCCTCCTCATCCTCTGCGGGCGCATCGACCGCGTGTGCCGAGATGCCGCGCGCACGCAGCGCTGCGATCGCCGTCTTGCCGAGCTCGGCAGGTGCGATCACGTCGACCCGCGACGGAGCGAGCTGCGCGGCCGCCGAGGAGCGTGGGGCCTGCGCCATCACGACCCCTTGTGCGAGACGTGCACCGCCAGATATTCGGCGATGCGCTCGACGGTGCGGCGTGCAGGAGGCTGCCCGGTGCGCGGCGGCAAGGCGCGAGGCCCGAGCACGATCGGATCGAGCCCGAGTGCGGCCAGCTCGAGACGCTTCATCGACGCCGACGGGATCGGCGTGGGGTACTCGTCGATCGCGGGCCCCGCGATCCGGATGCCCATCACGACCGAGCTCCGGGCGCGGCAGATCTGCAGCTCGTTCCCGGCGACGCGCGTCGCGACGATCACGCTGCCCTCCAACCCGACCGAGACCACGTGCGTCAGCTGCGCGGCGTCGAGCAGCTCCGCGATCGCGGCGACCTCGGGGAACCGCTCCGGGCGGCTGGCCTCGTCGACGAGGATGATCTTCGAGTCGAGCTGGCGCGCGACGGCCGCCATCACCTGCGCCCAGCCGAGGTAGTCGAGCTGGAGATCCGTGGGCACACCCGCGCTCTGCAGCCCCGCGCGGTTCGCGCGATCCGCGGCGAGATCGAGCCACGTGGGATCACCGGCAGCGACCGCCGTGGCGGCACCGAACTTCGCAGCCGCGGCGAGGGTGCCGTCGAGCCAGCGGATCGAGCGCTGCGGCGACGCGCTGCCGAGCCACACGGCGACGGCGGTCTGCTTGACCTCGGTCTGCGCGCGCGCCATCAGATCGTCTCCAGCGCGCGGATCAGCTCGGCGAGCGCTGGGCCCGCGAGGCCGGGAATCGCGCCGTCGACGTTCTTCCCGATGGTGTCTTTCGCCTGGCCGATCCGGATCAGGCTCGACGCGCCCGCGAGATCGATCGAAGGCGAGCCGATCACGACGCACAGCTCGGGCGCGAGGGGCGTGGTCGAGCTCCGCACCACCGGTGCATCGAGCAACGACGCGAGGTGGGTGGCGGCATCCATGATCTGCGGATCGGCGGCCGACGCGTCATCGATCGCGACGATCGAACCGCCGCCGTGGCTGATCTCGGCTGGCGCGCCCCCCACGATCTCGACCCGCGCATCGCCGCCGCCCGGCATCGCGAGCACGACGATGTCGATGTCGTCGTCGCCGACCGTCGTCGCCGGGGTCGCGCCGATCAGCACGACCGCGGCGCCGCCGTCGGTGGCGCGCACGTAGCTACCATCGCGATCGCGCAGCTCCACGTGATCGAGCCCGACCGCGCGTGCACGGATCAGCAGCCGGGCGCCGATCCGCGCACCGGTGCGAGGTCCGAGCTCGCCGGCACTCGGCGCGTCGGCACCGAACAGCACGAGGCGAGGGCGGAGATGATCGAGCACGCCTTGCCACGCGCCGCCGATCGCGGCCCACAGCGGTGCGATCGGTGCGTCGGTGATCGCGACGACGACCTTGTCTGCCCCGCCTCGCGCGAGCGCCGCCCGCACGTGCTCGACGCCGGGTACGTGCCCATGGGAGATCTGCCCCGTCGAGTCGGCCGAGCCGCGATCCGTCGGATCGTGGACCACGAGTGCCGCGTAGAGCGTGCCGCCCCACGACGACGCCACCGCTCGTCCCGCAGCGAGTGCCGCGAGGGACGACGGATGCGGGCGCTCACCGTCGAGATCGATGTGGACCAGAACGGCTCCCACGAATCTGACGACGTTAGTCTCAATCGCGAAGGCGGGTCAACATAACGCACTCATTCCGGCGGCTTGCAGGCCCGCTTGCAGCTGCCACCGGCGCCATCCACCTCGAGCTCCCAGCCGTGGCGGGCACACACCAGCCGCTCGCCCTCGACCCAGCCGTCGGAGATTCGCCCGCCGTCATGCGGACATCGGTCATCGACGACGACCAGCACACCCGAGCCGAGCCGGGCCACCGCGACCGTGCGCGCGCCATCCCGTGCCCGAACCAGGGCTCCGATCGGAATCAGCGGCAGGTCCCGCACGTCGGGCGTGCCGTCATCGGGGTCGTACCCGAGAAGATCGATCAGCTGTGCCGAGGCCGGACCCACGCCGCGACGCTAGGGGGTGGGTCTGACATATCCGGTTCGATAAGGGATCT
>JBBQJJ010000241.1:0-13357 GCA_038325805.1 Haliangiales bacterium | reverse complement strand
GGCCCTGGCTGGTGTCATCGTCCGCAGGTGATCTTCCGTGCCGTGCTGCTGCTCCTGATCGGTTGCGGATCAGCACCTGCGCCCTTGCCGATCGCTCCAACCCCGACGGCCGCAGCCTGCGCCGGAGCGTCGCTCCTCGCGAGCCCGGCTGACCTCGCCGCGCGCGGACCGTGGCCCGTCGGTGTACGCACCGTCTCCGTCGACGATCTGGTTCTCGAGGTCTGGTATCCAGCGCGTGTAGGGAGTGAGCGCGGGATCGCGCCGGTTCGCTATGACCTGCGCACGGTGATGCCGGCCGCCGAGGCCGCGAAGATCCCCGACGCCGCGAATGCGTGGCTGCCGTGCGAGTGCGCGCGCGATCTGCCGCTCGACGATGCGCACGGCCCGTATCCCGTCGTCGTGTTCCTCCACGGAGCGGCGGCGTTTCGCGCGCAGAGCGCCTTCTTGATGACGCACTGGGCGAGCCGAGGCTTCGTCGTGGTGGCGCCGGACCTCCCGGGCGTCGGCCTCAAGGCCGCGCTCGGCGGCGAGGAGCAAGGTGCACCGCTCGGTACGGCGAACCAGGTGCTCGATGTCCTGGCGAAGGCGAGCTCGCCCGATCCGCTCGGGTTCGCGCGCGCGTCGCTCGGCCGTGGTCGCGCGCTGGTCGGCCACTCGCTCGGCAGCGTGCTGTCGACGACCGTCGTCGATCGTCCGGAGGTCGAGGTCCGGATCGCGATGGCCGGCTTCGCGCAACCCGACGGCGCCGCGTCGTGGTTGGTGCTCGCCGGTGATCACGATGGCATCGCCTACGCGCCGGATGCGGCGAAGGCCTTCCCGAATCAGCCCGCTCCGTCGCGCCTCGGCGTGGTGCACGGCGCCGGGCATCTCGCCTTCAGCGATCTGTGCACGCTCGGCGCCGATCGCGGTGGAGCGATCGGGATCGCCAAGCAGTATGGCGTCACCGTGCCCCCCCTCCTCGAGAAGCTCGCCCTCGACGGCTGCCGACCGACCGACGCGCCCTTTGCCACCACGGCACCCGTGATCCGCGCGTTGACGACCGGCGTGCTCGAGGAGAAGCTGCACTGCGATCCGCAGGCGACGCGGGCGATCACGTCGCTCGCTGGAGCTGCGCTCACGCTGGTGCAGAACCTACCCTGACACCGCCGCGAGAAGGCCGAATGCGTGAACTCGATCTCCCATGCTCGAACCTCATAAAGAACTGGATCACTGATATGAGCGGGGCATGGCTGAATCGCAGACGCTGAGCGTGATCCGATTGTGGGCTTCCATCGCGTGGGCCGACGGCAAGCTCGCCGATCGCGAGCGCGAGTCGCTGCGCCGGTTGATCGTCCTCGCGAAGCTCGACGAAGACGAAGCACCTCTCGCCGAGCTACTGCTCACCGAGCGCTCGGAGCTCCCCTCCGAGCTGGCGGAGATGACCGACGAGACCAAGAAGGGCATCTATCGCGCGGCGTGCCGGATCGCGATGGTCGACGACGAGCTCGCGGATTCGGAGCGCGCGGTGCTCGACCAACTTCGCGACCGACTCGGACTCTCGGCCGAGGCAGCGAAGCAGGTCGAGTACGCCGTGCCCGGCCTCAGCTGAGCGGGCTGGCGATCGTCACGTCACTTCATGAACATGCCGCAGGACGCCGCGACGTCGAAGCCGACACGCGGGATCACGCGAACGCGCGCCTTCGGCAGGCGAGTCCGAAACATCGCCGCGTTGCGCTCGAGGATCTCCTCGGCCGGCTCCTCGCCGTGCGCCTCACTCGGTGGGTTGTAGCGAACGATGTTGATGTGCGCGTAGATGCCGCGCGCCTCGAGCGCATCGCAGACGCCGTGCACGTCGGCCTCGCTATCGTTCTCCCCGGCGATGAACGCGTAGTGGATCTTGACGAGCTTGTAGGTCGCCCGCTGCCACGCCGCGATCCGATCGAGCGCGACCTCGGCGGGCTGGGCCTTCGGGAGCCAGCGCTTGCGAAACGTCGGCGACATCGAATACAGCGAGTAATAGATCTCGGGGTGGTAGCGCCGGAAGATGTCCTCGAGCGGACGGTCGCCGTGCTCCGTGGGCAGGATCGTCGAGACGAGGAAGCGTGCGCGGAGATCGAGGGCTTCGGCGCGCTGCCACAGCGCCTCGAACAGGGTTCCCGAGTCGTTCAGGATCGTGTGATTGAGCAGCGCCTCGCCGCGCGCCATGAAGTTGTAGTGCACCTGGTGAGCGCGGGGCTGCGTCTGATAGTGAGCGAGCACGTGCTCGGCTTGCTCGACGAGCTCGTCGTGGGTCGTATCGCGCAGCTTCGTCTGACCCGTCGCCGTCAGGTGGCACATCCGGCACGCCTGCCGGCAACCCGTCTGCGAGGACAAGTAAACGACCACGTAGTCCTCGGTGCGGCGCACGTAGCGGGCTTCGATCCGGCCGACGTCGGCCAGGCGCACGAAGTTCACAGATGCGTCGAGGCGACTCGGCGCGGGCACGTACGTCTCCGGCACGTGATCGACCAGCTCGAGGGTTTGGCTCATCGCGAGATCCTCACGGTTCGTTACGGTACTCTCGGCACGCAATGGTCCGCCAGGCCTTCGCCGCAAAGCCGACTCGGCATCGGCTCCTCGGCGGGTTCGTCCGGAGGATCGCCGAGGGTGCCGACGCCGATGCCTTCGCGCTGCGCGGTGGCATGCTCGTCCGGCACTGGTTCCCCGAGAGTCGCCGGCCCGCGCGGGACGTCGACCTCGTGTGCCGGTTGCCGTACAACCTCCGCTCGATGCGCGCGCTGTTCGCGCGAACCCTCGCACGCGACGCCGCGGATGGGGTGGTGTTCGAGGCGGATCGCTTCCGCGTCGACAAGATCCAGACCGCCACCCCCCATCCCGGGTTGCGGCTGTTCGCGGTGGGCCGCGCCGATGGAGACTTCGGCGAGATCTCGATCGATACGACGTTCGACATGCCGATCTGGCCAGACGCGGTTCGGGGTGAGCTTCGGTTCGGCGGCGGCGAGGTGCCGTTCTGGCTGTGTCCCAAGGAGATGCTCGTCGGTCGCAAGCTCCAGGTCCTCGCGCAGCTCGGGCCCCACCGCTGGCGACCCAAAGATCTGAGTGACGTCTGGATGATCTTGCGAGGCGGGCCACCGAGCGCCTCCCTCGGCGAGGCGATCGAGCGCGCCTTCACGGGCCACGATCATGCTCCGCTCGAAGATCTGCTCAGCGGCAGCAGCTTCTGGAGCGATCGATCGGCGGATGCGCGGTGGAACCGGTTTGTCGGCCAGCTCCCACGCGGGGTCGTCCCCGTGCGTGCAACAACCCTCGCAGCGGATCTCCGTGGCGCTCTCCAGGCGTTCACGAAGAAGTGAGACACGTGATAGAGCAGGGAGATATTCATGGGTGACGTCTTCGCGATCGTCAGCAAAGCAGTCTTCGAGAAAGAGGCACTCGTCGACGGGGAGGTCGTCGGGCTCGGCGACGTCTGGTCGGTCAAGAGCTACAAGGGGGCCGCGAAGGTGTTCGAGAACACGCTCGCCGACGGCGGCCGCATCTTCATGGTGACCGTGAGGCCACCCGACGAGAAGCTCTGGCTCCTCGCGGTCCTCGAGTCGCCGACGTTCGACAACAAGTCCACGGCGTGGGTCGCGTCCCCAAACGCGGTGCCGGTGACCGACATCAGCGCGCTGCGCAAGAGCATCAAGTTCGAGTCGGGCAAGGGCATGTCTCAGGACAAGGGCGCCCTCGGCATGAGCCTCCAGACGCCGCGCGCGCTCGGTGAGGGTGACGCCGATCAGATCCTCGCGCTGCTCGGTGGTGGTTCGAGCTCGAGCAAGAAGAGCTCGGCCGCGAGTGCGAAGAGTGCTGTCAAGGGTGCGGCCAAGAGTGCCACCAAGGATGACGCGAAGAAGAGCACCCGCTCTCGCGATCGCGTCGCCGCGTTGCTGGCTGCGATCCGCGACGAGCCCGAGGACGCGACGAATCGTCACGTGCTCGCCGATGCGTACGAGGCCGCCGGCGAGGCGGACCGCGCCAACTTCATCCGCAGCCAGGTCGCACGTGCCGAGATGCCGCGCTGGGATCCACGCGCGGTCGGGATGGAGCTCGACGAGCGCGGCTTCTTGCAGCAGCACGGAGTGGCGTGGCGTGCCGAGCTGCCCGCCTTCAAGGGCGTGAAGTACGGCGACTTCGAGCGAGGTCTGGTCGCGTGGCTCGTGTTCGACGACGCGGCGCTGATCCCGAAGCATCTCGAAGCCGCCATGGCCGCGACGCCGATCAGTGGCGTGATCATGAGGTGGCCGCGCCGCAATGCGCGCCCGAAGCTCGGCGCGGTCGAGGGCCTGCGCAAGCTGGTGATCAGCGGCACGCTCCTCCAGAACGCGGACATGACCTGGCTCGCGAAGAGCCCGATCCTCTCGACGATCGAAGAGCTCACGCTCGAGAACAGCCGGCTCGACGACGAAGCGCTCGGCATCCTTCTCGACTCGCCGCACCTCGGGAAGCTGCGCCGCCTGCGGCTGCCGCATCACCAGCTCGGCAACGCGGGCATCGAGCGCCTGGCGGAGGCAGAGCTTCCCCGGCTCGTCGAGCTCGCGCTCTCACAGGAGACGATGGACCGCTTGGGCAGCGGGGGGCGCGACGGCGACGGCATCAACGCCGAGGGCATCGTCGCGCTCTGCAACTGGGATCAGATGGCGAAGCTCGAGCGCCTCGATCTCACGGGGGTCCAGCTCGGCGAAACCGGTCTCACCGCAGTCCTCACGTCAAAGAACACCAAACGAATCACGTCACTCAAGATCCGCAGCGTCTCCGACTATGACTTCGAAAACGACGACCGCCCCGACGTGCTCCGGGCCTTCGCGCACGCCAAAGGCGATCGCTCGTTCGAGGAGCTCGACATCGGCGAGAACGAGCTGACCCCTGCAGGGGTCAAGGGGCTGGTGGCTTCTCCTGCACTCGCCAAGCTCCGCGTCCTCTCGATCGACTTCAATCAGTCCGACAACCATCTCACCAAGCTCCTCGATGCGAAATGGTTCGACGGTGTCCACGTCCTGTCGTTGAACGAGACCACGCTTCCCGTGGTCAAGAAGGTGTTGGGCAACGCGTCGAAGTCGCTCCACACGTTGAGCATGAGGAGCAGCTTCCCGCGGTCGAACCTCAAGGGCATCGTCGCCGCGATCACGGCCGAGCCCTCGAAGACGCTGCAGTCGATCGATCTGTTCGGGTGCAACATCGACGACGGCGCGCTCAAGAAGCTCGGTGCGCTCAAGTTGCCGGCGCTGCTCGAGCTCCGGCTCGGCGCGAACTCGGAGACCGGCTACGGCGACGAGGAGAACCCATACAGCAACGACGCGGCGGAGACCTTCGTCGCGTCGCCGCTCGGCAAGCAGCTCCGCAGTGTCGTGGTCGGGGTCGAGAAACTGGATCGACTACCGAAGCCCGCAAGCGTCACGCTCGACGAGGGCGACGACGATGACGACGATGACGACGACGAATGACGCGACCTGACGGCACGGTCGGGTTCTGCGTCGGCACCGGACGCTGCGGCACCACGTTCATCACCGAGTTGCTGGGCCTCGAGCCCGAGGTCGCGGCGTCGCACGAGCGGCTTCGTCTCGCCGCCTGCTACCACATGTTCACCAAGTGGCATGGCATCCCCTCCGATGCCGAGGGCTTCCTCGTCGATCGCGAGATCGTCGTCGCGAGCGATCTCGCGACTCGACGGATCTCGTTCGAAGCCAGCGCCCTGCTGTCGCATTCCGTCGCCGAGCTCCACGCGCGCTTCGATGCGCGCTTCGTGCTCCTCGTCCGCCGCCCGGACGAAGTCGTCAGCTCGTTCGCCGTGCGCGGCTGGTTCGAGGGGCCGATCGCATGGCGCGATCGATCGAAGCCTCCCACGATCCCCGACGGTGCGAACCCGCGCCACTTCTTCGGCCGCAACCTCCCGCGTGGCGATGCGGAATTCGAGCGGTGGTCGAAGCTCACCCAGCTCGGCAAGCTCGGCTGGTTCTGGGCGGCCCGCAACCGTGCGATCGTCGCGCAGCTCGCGGCGTTGCCACCCGCGCGGCGAAGCTGGCTGCGCCTCGAAGACTTCGACTACGCGCACTACCTCGCGCTCGGCGAGTTCCTCGGCTTTCGCCCCACCGTCGACGCCGCACGCTTCGCGCAACTCGCCGAGAGTCGTCCGAACACCGGACCCAATATCCCGCTGACGCTCGATGCCTGGTCGGAGCAAGGGGCGCGCGAGTTCGAGGCCGAGGTCGCGCCGCTCGCGGAGGCGTTCGGCTACGAGTCTCGGATCGCGGCGCTCAAGGCCGGCGCGAGTCCGCTCGCCGGTGCAGCGCGCTCGCTCGACGACGTGCTCGCGGTGGTGTGAATGCTCGCACCGATCGTGCTGGTGTTCCTCGATCAGCTGCGCGACGACGCGATCGGGGTGAACACCCCGAACCTCGACGCACTCGCCGCCACGTCGATCCGCTTCGAGACCTGCATCACCAACGCGCCGCTGTGTCGGCCAGCGCGGATCAGCCTGCTCAGCGGCCAGCCCGTACGCGTGCACCGCTTCGACGACAACCAACGCGTCCCTCGCCCGGGCTCGCTGCCGAGCCACGTCGCCGAGCTCCGCGACGCCGGCTACCACACCGCCGTCGTCGGCAAGACACACCTCCACGCCGGCACCGGTCACCTCGATCAGCACACGTCGATCCTGGAGGCGTGGGGCTATCGCGAGATCATCGAGCTGCCCGACGCGCAGATGCACCAGCTGCGCAGCGCCCACTCCGATTGGCTGACTGCGACGACGCCGCCGGGCGAGCTCGACAAGCACGTGCGCTGGACCGACTTCGTCGCGCACCACAAGCCATCGACGAATCCGCCGGACCTGGCGCCGTGGCACCTCACCACCGAGGATCAACTCGACAGCTTCTGTGCGCGACGCGCCGCCGAGCTCATCCGCGCGCCCACGGATCGGCCGCTGTATCTCCAGGTCTGTTTCCCCGGACCTCATCCGCCGTTCGATCCGACGACCGAGTACGTGCCGGATCACGCAATTCCGCCGCCGATCAGCGGTCCCCGCACGGGGCCGGTGTCTCCGATCGAGCTGCGCTACCGCCGCGCGCAACGACGATGGACGACCGACGACATCGCCCGCTCGCGCCGCGCCTACGCCGGCAAGGTCAGCCTCGTCGATCACTGCATCGGCCAGGTGCTCGCCGCGCTCGCCGAGACCAAGCTCGACGAGCAAGCGTGGATCATCGTCACCGCCGATCACGGCGAGCTGCTCGGCGATCACGGCTTCCACGGCAAGGTGTTGCCGTTCGAGTCGTCGATCCGCATCCCGCTCTTGATCCGTCCGCCCGGTGGAACGACCGGTCGCGTCGATCGCGGCGTCGCGGAGCTCCTCGATGTCGTCGCCACGATCCGGGCCATCGCAGGCCTCGATGCAAGCGGCCTCGTCGAGCGCGTGCTCGCGCCGAGCACACCGTCACCACGCTCGGTCGTGTTCGGAAACCTCGGCTACGTCGGCTACCGCACGCCGGAGCTGACGATGACCTGGGACGCTCGCACCGGTGATCCGCTCGAGGTGTTCGACCGCACCGTCGATCCTCAGCAGTTCGACAACCGGGTCGACGACGCTCGCTATCGAGACGCGATGCGTGCCGGGTGGAACGCTGTCACCCCTCGGTGACCGCGAGGATGTCCGCCGCGCTCCAGCTCGCCGCGTCGTCAGCCAGCTCGCGAAGCAGCGTCTCGAACACGGCGACCGATGGTGGCGAGGCCGTCTCGCGCCACCCACTCGAGAGGGCGAGCTTGCTGCGCAGCGCGGCGCCGAACAGGTCGAGCCAGGTCGGTGCGGTGAACGTGAAGTTCAGCGACACCGCGTCGGTGGTCGCGCTCGTCGCATGCCAGGTGCCGCGCGGTACGAACAGCAGCGAGCCCGGTGCGAGGACGACCTCGGTGGCGTCGGCCAGCGTCTCGGGCATCGGCAGGTCTGCGTAGCTCGCGAGCTCGGGATCGGTGGGGAGGCCCATCGTGTGGCGCGTCAGCGGTCGGTCGACGTGCATGTTGGGCGCGAGGAACCATCGCTTGGTGCCGTGGATCTGGAGGACGAAGTTGACGTTCTGATCGAAGTGCGGCGCGGTGCCTCCGCCGGCGGGCGTCGCGTAGATCAAGCAGCGCCTCTGCGTCAGCGCCGACAGCTCGAGGTCCGCGCGGATCGCGTCGAGCCATGTCACCAGCTCGGGCACGTGGTCCTGGACCTCGTTGAACAGCAAGCTGGTACCGGTGGCGAAGCGTTGTCGCGCCTCGTCGGGGGACACGGCGATCTTGACGGCCTCGTCGGCAACCTCGGGATCGATCGCGTCGACCGCGTCGGGCCAGGTCGCGAGTAGCGTCTCGAGCGATTCGAGCAGCGGGATCGAGCCGAGCTCGCCGACGCCATGCACCACGAATAGCTCGCTCTTCCGCATCTGCTCGCGGAGCTCGGCGATGGAGTGGGGGTGAAGCAACGCCGCGAGGCCAGGCACGCCGCGTAGTAACACGCCCGACGCTGCGACAGCGGGACGCTGCTCGCCGTCATCACGCGTCAGCCGACGAGAGCGCCTCATGGATGTCGGCGTCGACGAGTCGTGTAGCGTACCGTGATGCACTGGTGGATCGTGGCGATGGGCGTGACGGCATGCGCGAGTGGTCGGATCTGTCCTCCGGGGTCGAGCCTCGCGAACGAGGAGCAGGCGAGCGGGCGGGTCGAGTGGTGCGCGAGCTCGACGCCGGGGATCAGCGCGATGCCCTCCGTCGGTCGCGTGCAGGAAGGCATCCTCGGGATGTCTCGACCGGCTGCGATCGCCGGCGCGCACGGCCCGTACACGCACTGGTATCCCGATGGCGTGGTCGAATCGTACGGCGAGTATGTCGCGACGGGATCGATGTCGGTTCCCGATGGCGTGTGGGGCTTCTGGTACGCCGACGGCACGCGCAAGTCGGTGGGTCGCTACGATCACGGGCGACCCGTCGGGTGCTTCGCGGTGTGGGACGAGCAAGGCAATCAGGTCACCGGCATCGCCGAGGGCGATCAGCTGCGCGTGGAGTCCTGCGCTCCGCCCGACGAGATGCTCGCGCAGGTCGAGACGCGGTCGGCTCGGACCCGCGAACGCTGGGGCGATGCAGCGCTCCACACCATCGCGCAAGGGGGTGCCTTCGGTGCGAGCAACGCGACGCAGCTCGACCCGAGTCCGTCCGCGCGCGGTACCGTCCAGGCGATCCTGCGCAAGCACCTCGGGAGGTTTCGCGTCGGACCGGCGCTCGGTCTGCGCCTGTCCGAGAGCGGTGATCTGCGGAGCTACCTCGGCGGGGTGGCCGCCGCGATCGCGCTGCCGTTCCCACGCGGACGGTTTGGCGCCGAGCTCGAGACCCAGCTCGCGATGCAGTACCTCGAGATCGACGTCCAGCGAATGAACGTGCGAGGCGTCGGCGAGACCGTGATCTGGGCGCCCCTCGCGAGTGCACGGCTGAACCTGTCGTTCGCGCTACGGCCGAGCATCCAGCTCGTCGGTGGGGTCGGTGTCGACGGCGCGCCGATCCACGACACCGATCGCGAGGTTCGCTACTGCAGCCCCGACTGCGGTCCGGCCGTCGTCGAGACCTGGCGGCTCGGAGGCCTGTCGTACGGGATCGACCTCGGCGTGCGGTGGATGCTGCGCTGACTATTTCCTCGGCTTCGTCGGCTTCGTTGGCTTCGTTGGCTTCGTTGGCTTCTTCGGCTTCGTCTTCGCCGGCTTCTTCGAGCTCGTCGTCTTCTTCGCCGCTGCTTCCGCGGCGGCCGCTTCCGCCTGTGCCAGCTCGGAGGCCTTGGCCTCGGCGCGTTCACGAGCACGCGCGCGTTTCTTCGCAGCGGCCACCATCGTCGACATCTCGTACATGCCGCCGCACGACGCGCAGACCATCTGCGCGGTCTCGACGTCCCGCAGCCGCGGATGCCAGAGCTCGAGCGCACCCTGGCAGGCCTCGCACGTCGCGCCGGCGCACGCCGCGAGCTGCTCCTCGTCGGCGTACTCGCACAGCCGGATCGAAGGCTTGGTGATGCCGTGCTTGGTCAGCCAGTTACGGAGGTTGACGAGGTCGCGCGGCTCGAACGGGAACACCATGCCGACCGTCTTGGCATCGCGATAGAACGCGGCGGTGCCGTACGACCCGCGGCTCTTCCACGGTGTCTCGAGCGGCTCGACCTCGCGCCCTTCTTCGCTGACCTGCGCGAACAGCTTCTTCAGTTCACGATCGAGCTTCTTGGTGCCACCGGCATACGAGAACAACAGGCTGAGCGTCGGGTTGTCGGTCTCCTCGCGCTCGACCTTCGTCGCACCGCGTGCCGTGAGATACGACGGGACGGCCTTGCCGAAGCCACCGCTGTACGAGTGGAAGACGACGAGCACGTTGTCCTCGACAGCAATCTCGGGCTCGTCACCGGTGAGACCTTCATCGCCCCAGCCAAGCACGTCGCGACCGAGAGTAAATCCGTACTGCTTCGCGAACTTCGTAGCGCCGGGCGGCCACTCGTCGGGCCAGGTGTAATCGTTGGCTTCGACGAGCGCGTCCATCTCGGCGGCGTGGGCCTTGAAGAATGCCTGGAGGTCGGTGGCCGCGGCCTTCGCGCCAGTCGCGTCGCCGAAGCGTGCGACCAGTCGGAAGCTGCTGCTGTTGTTGCACGAGTACGACTGCCAGATCTTGATCGTCATGGAGCCCCGCAACGATATAGGCTCGGCGGCGCTACATGATCGGCGAGACGATCGGTAACTTCGAGATCGTGGGGCCGCTCGGCAAGGGCGGGATGGGCGAGGTCTGGCTCGCGAGGCACCAGGCCGTCCACAACCTGGTGGCGATCAAGCTCCTCGCCGAGGACGTCTCCGAGGATCACGAACAGGTCGAACGGTTCTTCAATCAGGCGCAGGCAGCGGGCAGGATCCAGCACGCGGGCGTCGGTCAGATCTTCGATGTCGGGTACGCCGGCGGTCGCGCGTTCCTCGTCATGGAGTACCTCGCGGGCGACACCCTCCGGCGACGGTTGCGTGCAGGTCCGATCGAGCGTGGGCGCGCCGTCGAGCTCGGCAAGCAGATCGCGAGCGTGCTTGGAGCCACCCACGCCGCGGGTGTGATCCATCGCGATCTCAAGCCGGAGAACATCATCCTGGTTCGCGATCCGAGCATCGCCATCGGCGAGCGCGCGAAGCTCGTCGACTTCGGGATCGCGAAGCTCGGAGATGTCTCGCTGACGTCGACGAGCGGGCCGATGATGGGGACGCCGCTCTACATGTCACCCGAGCAGTGGCGCAACGTCGCGAAGGTCGAACCGCAGAGCGATACCTACGCGCTCGGCTGCGTGCTGTTCGAGATGTTGTGCGGTCGTACGCCGTTCCTCGCGACCGCGATCGGCGAGGCCTGTGCACAGCACCTGACCGATGCACCCCCGCGTCTGCGCAGCTTCGCGCCCGACGTGCCGGAAGCGCTCGAGCGGCTCGTGCTCCAGATGCTCGAGAAGGTTCCCGCGAAGCGACCGGCGATGACGGAGGTGGAGCAGCGTCTCGGCGCCTTCGATCTCCCGATGTCAGCGCCGCAGCCGATGGTCGCGGACGCTCCCGTCGACGCGATGCAGGCCACGCAGCTCACCGCAGCGCCGAGCGGGGCCTTGGAGGATACGCGCCTAGCACCACGCGTTCCCCCCAAGTCACGATCGCCCGAGGCTTCGGAAGCGAGAGTCGCGACCGACATCCCACCGCTCGTCGAGGTGACGCCACCGACGCATGGAGCGCGCTGGGTGATCGGCGGCGGCGCCGTCCTGGCGGTCGCGGTCGGCGTGTGGTTGCTGTCGCGCGGGTCGGGCACCACGAGTACGCCCGACGCACGAGCCTTCGTCGATGCTGCGGTGCCGGTAGCTGATGCTGCGGTGCCGGTGGTTGATGCGGCAATGCCGGTGGTTGATCCTGCGGTGCCGGTGGCTGATGCTGCGGCGCCGGCTGATACGGCGACGCGTGTTGCAGATGCTGCCACCGTACCGCATGACGCTGCCGTCGCCACGGCATCGAAGCACTCGATGCAGGAGACCGGCAAGAGTGACGATCGCGAGTTCTTGATCGGCAAGGACCTGCTGGAACCGATCTCCGCAACGCCGCCGCCGATCTACAAGCCCGTGTCGATCCGCGTGTGCTTCGCGAGTACGAGCGGCGTCGTCGATCGCGTCGGCGTCAGTAACGACGTCGAACGCGACGATCCACGGCTCGGCCGGGTGATCCGCAAGACGGTCCTTGGCTGGCGCTATGCGTCGTACTCGAGCAGCCGGCCGCTGGTCTGCCTGCCCGTCGACCTCCGACCCACGGTGACGGTGGCAGACTTCGACGCTGCGAACCCACAATGAGCAACGAGCTTCACCTGGCAAGCGGTCTCGTGATGCAATGAGGGATGCGAAGCCTCTGGATCGTCCTGCTCGTCGCGTGTGGTGGTGGCAAAGGCGGCGGTGCCGGAAGTGCGGGAGGCGCAGCGCAGGCCGCCCTCGAGCAGACGTGCGAGATGGCGTTTGCCTGCCAGGCCGAGTTTCCCGACGGAGGTAGCTCGTTCGAGCAGCTGTTCGGCACGTCGGAGGCCGACTGCATCGCGATGCTACGAGAGGTGTTTGAGCCGGCGGAGATCCAGGCTTCCGTCGATGCGGGCCGCATCATCTACGACCCCGGCGACGCGCAGGTTTGTCTCGATGCTCGCGCTTCCATCACATGCGCGCAGTTCTGGGGCACCGACGAATTCGTCCTGCCGCCGGAGTGCCAGACGTCGTTCGTCGGCACGGTGCCGGTGGGCGGTACGTGCACGATCACATCCGATTGTGTGACAGGCGGTACCTGCAACGAACAAACGCTGGTCTGCGAGGGCTCGACTGACGTCGTGTTCGTCAACGACCTCGCCGCACCGGACCAGGCATCGCTGTGCGAGGACTTCCTCGACCTGTTCTGCAGCGTGCCGAACAACAGCACGTTCTGCGATGACGCGTGCATCGACACCGGTTGCACGCCGGCCGCAGAAGGCGGGCTGATCACGACCGAGTGCACTGGTGTGACGGTCGATGAGGTGCTCGACTGCGGCGCCGCAGGCGACGAGCCGACGTGCAACAGCGGTCCCGGCTGCATCGCGGATGCCCTCGTCGGTCAGTGCATCTAAGGGAACGTTTACTCGATGCGCTGCCCGATGTGCGATGCCGAGAACGGCGCAGTCGCGGCGATCGTGGCGGGGGGCTACCACTGCACGTCATGCGGCGCCTGGCCGAACGCCACGTGGTGGTATCGCGCTGAGCGACGGCGCGACGTCGAGCTCGGGGACACGTTCGATCGATACCGCATCGTCGAACGGAGCGATCGCGATG
>JBBQJJ010000240.1:0-13455 GCA_038325805.1 Haliangiales bacterium | reverse complement strand
GAGCAGCCGGAGCTTGGTGTCCTCGTAGCCGTTGAGCAGCTCGACCGCGTCGAAGTCGTACGAGAAGTCTTTGCGGCGCGCGTTGCCCGTCTTCGCGTTGAACTTGCCGAGCTCGAAGTAGCCGGTGAGCTTCTCGAGCCGTGGGTGGTGAACGTTGATGATCGCGTCCGGACTCAGCGTCCGAAACGCGTCGAAGATCGCCTGCGGCCTCACCCCGGAGAGCTTTGGCAGCAACTTCTTGTCGATGACCGGGAGCGGGAACGCTCCGAAATGCCCCCAGCCCGTCGAGACCTCATCGCCGGGGGTCGACGATAGCTGCGTCCCGAGCTCGAGCTTGGCGATGTCGGGCGCGTAGTCGGCGACCACGTTGTGGTCGGTCGCGACGATCATGTCGACGCCCTCGGCGATGAACTCGAGCACGCGATCGCGCATCGGGACGCTGGAGTCGGGAGACGGTTCGGCGTGGACGTGGAAGTCACCGGACGCCCATCGCGGCGTGTCGACGACATGCTCGAGTTGCGCCGCGAGCTTCGTCCCGGTCGCTGTCATCTCGATCCGTTGCGTCGCGATCGTCCACTCGATGCCGCGCGAGATCGTGACGTCGTAGCTGCCGAGCGGTAGCGGGATCACACCGATGCCATCGACCGAGAACACGCGGTTGATCGCCGCGACGCCGGTGGCATCCGCTTCCATCCGGCCGATGTCTCCGCGCGAGAACCGCGGGCTCGGCGTGCCGGCAACGCCGACGAACGTCAGCTTCGCGGGCATCCGCTTGCCAGTCGCCTTGTCGGTGATCGCGTAGTCGAACGTACCGGTCTTGCCCGGCCTGAGGTCGAACACGACGCGCGTCACGGTCTTGTTCGCCGGGCGCGGCGTGGCGTGGCCATCGCTCAGGTACGTCGCCGCCGCCAGAACCGGAACCAGCACCAACCATCGACGCATGAGGGGAGCAACGGCGCGCCTGCCAGCGCTAATCCGAAGTTTGCGGAATCAGCGGGCTGGGTGATCACCTCGGCGAGAGGAATCAGCGGACTGGAACACGCGTTCGCAGACAGCACGCCTCGCGGGCGACCACACCTCCGCCGGCGACGTACAGAGGTGCTCGAGCACGAGATCGACGGGTGTCCGGCGAGGATGGCCTCGCGCGGAGTCGTGATTGTGGGGATCAGGCGCGGGGAGCGGGCTTACCCGGCTCGCCAAGCGCCGCGAACAGCTCGCTCGTCGAGGCGGTCGACTTGCGCGCGAGCCGGTTCTTCCGGCGGCGGCCTTGCTTCTCGTGCTTGTTCGTCCGCTTGACGGTGGTCGCCTTCGTATTAGAAGCCATGGGAGGGGCTTTCTAGCGCCTCGGGCTTCCCAGTGTCAATCGACCAAGGGAGGTCTGGGCGGTACGAGAGTGCCGGGCTAGGTTTGCTTTCCTGACGCGATATCCTTACGATTCGCACACCTAGAAGGACAAGCATGAAGCTTTGCCCCAAGTGCAACAAGCAGTTCAGCGACGACGCGAATTTCTGTCCCGTCGATGCTGCACGGCTCGGCCCCGTGATCGCGGCCAGTGCCGATGGGGACACGCTGTCCGCTCGGTTCGAGCTCGGTGACAAGCTCGGCGGCGCGCGGACTGGAACGGTCCACAAGGCCAAGGATAAGCAATCCGGTGCCATGGTCGCGGTCAAGCTGGTCGCCACTGCGGTGACGTCCTTGCCGGGTGTCGCGCAGCGGCTCGAGCGCGAGCTCAAGCAACTCGAGCGCGTGCAGAGCGCCGGCGTCGCGAAGCTTCTCGCCTCGGGCAAGCGCGGTGACGAGACGTGGATCGCGATCGAGCTCCTCGAAGGTGGCGTCACGCTGGCCGAAGCGATCACCGCGCGCGGTTCGATCGCACTCGATCAAGCCGCGCACTTGATCGAGGTCGTCGGCGAGGCGCTGATCGAAGCGGCGCAGGTCGGCGTCGTGCACCGCGATCTCGCGCCGAAGAACATCCTGTTCGCCGGTCACGACATCAAGCTGATCAACTTCTCGCTGCCCGTGCCCACGAGCGACCGCGTCCCCGGCGTGGCCGAGTTCGTCGCGCCCGAGCAGGTCGAGGGCAAGCCCGTCGATCAGCGCTCGAACCTCTACTCGCTCGGCGCGCTCTACTACTACGTGCTCACCGGTCAGCCGGTGCACGCTGGCTCCGCCGACGAAGTCCATCGCGCGCATCTCGGTGGCTCGATCAAGACGCCGTCCTCGCTCGCGCCGGTGCCTGCACCGGTCGAGGCCGTGATCATGCGTGCGCTCGATCGCTCGCCGACCAAGCGCTTCCTCACCGTGCGGCAGTTCGTCGACGAGGTCAGCCGCATCGCACGCGGGGAGGCCGATCCGAAGACGGCCCAGCCCGCCGGCAAGATGCGCCCGAAAGCAGATCTCGTGCAGACGCTCCTCGGCGTTCGCGGTGGCTTCGGCCACACGCCCGCCACGCCGGCTCCCGCACCTGTCGCGGCTGCGACATCACCGCTGCCACCACCGACGGTGTTGCCCGCTGCCCCCGCGCCGCATGTCGCGGTAACGAACCCGGGCATCGCGCCGGGCGTTGCCGTCGTCGCACCGATCGCTCCTGCCGCACCGATCGTTCCAGTCGCGCCGCTCGTTCCAGCCGCGCCGATCGTTCCTGCTGCACCCGTGCTGCCTGCAGCCGTCGGCTCCGTGACGGTCGCCGGTGTGCCCGCGGGTGTCGGGTTACCTGCGGCCGCTGCACCGTCGCCCTGGGCATCACCCGCGAATGCGATGGCCGGTGCGCAAGTGGCGGTCGCTGCAGCCGCGCCCGAGATCGCGGCAGTCGCCGCACCCGTTGTGGCAGCTCCCTCGCCGGCACCGGTAGCCCCTGTCGTCGCTGCGCCTGTCGTCGCTGCGCCAGTCGTCGCGAAGGAGAAGGAAAAGGTCGTCGCTGCCTCGGGAAAGAAGAAGGCCGACGAAGGCGGCGGCAAGTCCAAGGGCAAGTTCCGCGAGACGATGTGGTTCAAGAAGGGCGATCTCGACGCCCAGGCCGCGGTTGCTGCAGCGGAAGAGCGAGCGACGACCGGCAAGGCGGAAACGAGCGACAAGGCCGACTCGCTGCCGATGGACGAGCGCTACAAGGACGATGGCTCGATCTCGCGCGGTGACAAAGAGAAGTACAGCTTGCGGACCGGCGGTACGCAGATGATGACGGCGATCAAAGACGATCGCGGCCGCTCGACGGGCAGCACCAAGATCTCCGAGGACGCGCTGATCGGCGAGATGAAGAGCGGACGTCAGTGGATCCTGATCGCGATCGGCGCGGGCGTGGTGGCGATCATCCTGTTGATCGTGTTCATCGCGTCGTAGTCGCTATCGCGGTCTCGAGCGGTAGCGGAATCGGCATCGTCGGCGCCTGCGAGTCCTGCATGTGCTGCTGAATCTCCTCGCGCAGGATGTCCTCGGTGTACGGCGGCGGCACCGCGCGATCGATGCCGAGCGAGCTGCGCAAGGACAGCGGCACCTTGCCGAGCCCGACGAGCGTGCCACCCCAGCCTTGTTCGCGAATGCGGTGGAGGTGGAACAGCTCACCGGCCGTGAGCGCGTCGAGATCGATCACGGCGAGGGTCGGGGCCTCCGCACCGGTCAGGAGATCGACGAGCTGTCCGACGGAGCGAGCCGTCGTGACCCGCGTCCCGCTGCGCGCGACCTCGTTCTCCATCCAGCGCGTTCGCTCCGGGATGCGCGAGAACAGGAGCGCGCGGGGTTCGTGGCTCGGGAGGTCGGGTGTGCTCCCTCGGGCGACGAAGCTGCGAGGTAGCGGCTCGGCTTTCACGCGCGGCATGCGGATCGGGTCGACCAACTACCGCAATTGTGAAGTGGTGAATCAGCGCAGCCGGATCAGCGCGCGGTGCTCTGCATCCTCGACGAGCGAGGTTCCTCCGACGAGATCGACCTCACCTTTCGTGCACATGGCAGCGGCCTCGACGACGAGGTCGGGGTGCGGGCCGGCGACCGGGATCACCGTGACCTCGCGATCGGCGAGCACGCCGGGCAGACCGGCGATGGGTGCGAGCACCGTGAGCGTCGACCTTGGTCCGGTCAACGCGGCGGCCCGGATGAGGGTCTCGGCGTCAGACTCGACCGCGATCACGCGAGCTGCACGGGCGGTCGCGCCTTGGTCTTTGATCGCGGCGGTGACGCCCTCGACGTCGTGCGCGACCACGGCTCCCTTCGCACGTAGCCAGTCACACCACGGAGTCGGCTCGCTGACGACGATCGGCGTGATGCCCTTCGCCCGGAGGATCTCGACGAGGAAACGCCCGACCGACGACGCTCCGACGACGACAACCGGATCGCGCGGCGCGGGACCCGTGCGCGCATACAGCGTGTACGCGAGGGTGACGTCCCCCGCGACAACCGCGCCGGCCGGGACCGGAAGATCGAGCCCATCCTCGACAGGCACCAGATAGCGGCCCGCCGCGCGCACGTGCGTCCCCGCCGCGTCGCGGGACACCCGGGTAGGGCACACGGCTGCGCCACCGCGCCGGCAGACATCGCACTCGCCGCACGGATCGTAGGGACCGACGAGCACCAGCTTGTCGTCGTGCCGACCGATCACCGACGCTCCACCGAGCGTGATGCTCGAGGCGAGGATCGTGATCTCCGCCAGCTCTGGGACGGCTAGACCGCCAGCGCGAGTCATCACCAGTCGTCGTTGATCTTGCCGGGGGCGGGCTCGGGCTCGGTGCTACCGCCGAACGAATCGCGCGGCGCGGTGGCACCAGGCGGCGGCGGTGTGCCGATCGCGGTGGACTCGTCGACCTCTTCCGCGCCCTCGTTGGCGGCGGCGCTGAACGCCATCGCGAAGTCGTCGCCCTCGTTCTCGTAGTGGGCTTCCTCGATCAGTGAGGAATCGTCGACCTCGTCATCGCGCGTCTCGACCGGCGCGAGGGGCGGGGGGACCGCGGCCATACCGGCCGTCGGTGCGGCCTTGGGTGGAGCGGGCGGATTCGTCCGCGGCACCAGCACCGGCTCGGGAGCCGCGACGGCCGGCGGCGGCACCATCATGCCGGAGAGCTGTGCGACGGGGAGGCCCTGCCGCGCGCGCCAGGTCTGGAGCGCGACCACGAGGTCGTCGTACGGGATCATGTTCTGACGGTAACATGCGTCGGACCACCCTGGCTGATAGGGTGCCCGGGATGTCGAGCATCAAGCTCCACACGTCCTCACTGCTTCAAGCGCTACCCGGATTCGTGCACGGGTTCCCCGAGCGTGTGGGTGGCGTCTCCACTGGACCGCGCAGCTCGCTAAACCTCGGCAAGCGGTGGGGCGATGATCCCGCGAACGTCGATGCGAATCGGCGGCTGCTCGCCGCGCACGCCGGCTACGACCCGGCGCAGTTGATCGCGACCCGGCATGTCCACGGCGTCAACGTGTGGCGGGTCGGCGAGCCGCTCGCGGACGATGCGGAGTTCGACGGCTTGGTCTGCGATCGTCCGGGACCGGTGCTCGGTGCGTTCGCCGCCGACTGCATCCCGGTGCTGTTCGCGGATCCCGACGCGCGCGTCTGCGGTGCCGCGCATGCGGGGTGGCGAGGCACCGTGCATGGCGTCGGACCGAACGTGGTCGCGCGGATGGTGGAGGCAGGTGCACGCGCAGATCGAATTCGCGTCGCGCTCGGGCCCTCGATCGGACCGTGCTGCTTCGAGGTCGGTCCCGAGGTCGTCGACGAGTTTCGCGCCGCGCTCGGCGAGTTGCCGGGTCTCGTGGTGCGAGGCCCGGTGAAGGAGCACATCGATCTGCGCATCGCCTCGCGGGCCTTGTTCGAACGCGCCGGCGTCAGCCCCGAGCACATCGATGACCGACCGCCCTGCACGCGGTGCGAGGGCGACCGATTCTTCAGCTACCGCCGGGACGGCCTCGAGGGCGGCGTCCACATGGCGTTCATCGGCGTGGTCTAACCCCAGCGTTCGCCTGTGTCGATCCGTTAGTTACAAACACCAACCGACCACGCGTCATAGAACTGACCGGTCTCGGTGTCCTCGGTCGATGTCGACGTCACGCACTGACCGGCCGTCGCCGAGACGCCGAACTCTGACGGGTTGGTCTCGATGGACAGCGTGCCGAGCACCTCGAGCTGATCCGATTCGCCGACGCTGCGCAGGCCGCCGGTGAGCAGCACGCGGGTGATGTCGTAGACCAGCGCTTCGTCGCCGAGCACGGCATGATCGATCGAGATCGCGAGGTCGAGCTTCGGCGACACCTCGATCGTGCCTTCACCAGTCGCGTCGTCGAACGACATCGTCGCGCTCAAGGCGCGTCCATCGGTCTTGTTTAGATCGACCGCGAGCGCCGTCGCGCCATCTACCTTGACCGTCGTGGTCCGCTCGCCGAGCGAGAGGTTGGTGAACTGGACCGGCAGGCCGGTCGCGAGGTTCGCGGTGATCGAGACCCCGGGGAGATCGAGATCCATCGCGGGCTTCTCGAAGTCGAGATCGCCCGGGATGTGGACCTGGGTGTCGCCGAGCTCGAACGCGATCGCACCCGTGCCGGCGACCCCGTCGAACGAGACCGCCGCGAGCTGCGCTGCGGCCGACGAGAAGCGGAACGCATCCGCGCCGTCGAGCGACACACCGGTGTCGGCGAACTTGACCTCGATCGCGCGATCGATCGACAGCGTCGCACGCGCGCTGGCGGTGCCGAGGACCTCGAGCGTTCCGGTCACCGCTCCCTTCAGCGAGGCGTTCAGCGCCTCCTCACCAAGGATCGGTGCGAGTGCCGCGACCGCCTGCCCCGTCTCGTCGAGATCGAGCGTCAACGCGAGCGACGTGTGGGTGAGCGCGAGCTCCAGCGGCTCGTCGTGATTCGCACCGACCTGCAGGGCGAGGATCAGCGTGTCGTCATTCTCTTCCGTCCGGATCCGGAGCTCGGCCTTGTCCCATTGTTCGACGCACTCGGGATCGAGCTGCTCGGTGACATTCCCGTTGTCATCGATGTCCTCCGTGATGCAGCCGACGTCGGCCGGGATCTTGTAGATGCCGTCGCCGAGGTGGTTCGCTTCGGTGAACACCTTGGTGTTGAGCTCGTCGATGATCTGATCGGACTGGCTCTCCTCGCCGGGATCCGCCGGCTTCGCATGGCGCTGCGGCAGCAGCTTCGCGATCGGCGTGCGCTTGAAGGCTTGCTCGCTGGCGAACCGGTCGAGTAACCCGAACGCGGCGTCGGCCTGGAACGCGTCGCCTCCCTTCAGACTCGCAGCCTCGGTCTCGCGGAGCACGTGGCCGAGGTCATTCGAGATCCGCGCCCGCACGTTGGGCGTCGGCGTGGTCTCACCACCACACGCGGCGAGCAGGCTGGTCGGGACAAGGAGGAGAAGACAAGTCGTTCGCATGCACGGTCGACACTCCAACTGACGTGCCATGGGAATGGTGATCAGCGACTGCCGCGGTCTGCCATCCCGAAGCTCGGTTCTCTGACTCCAAGTCCGTACGATCACGACGTGAACGGGTGGTCATAGCTGGAGCGAGCTGTCTCCAATTCCACCACAGGTGTAAACGCGAGCCGTGGAACGACAGTCGCAGCCGAAGCGATCGACCTGCTGCTGACAGACGTCGTGATGCAGCTGGCCGAACGCTTGCGAATAGCCCGACCTCAGCTGAAGGTATTGGACATGTCCGACGATGCGAGTGTCCGGCACGGCATCGTCACGAAGGGCGAGGGGTGCGAGGCGCTCGACACAACGAGGGGGTCGTGAACGACAGCCGCCTGCGCGCGGTCTCCGAGACGACCCGCGCCTTCATGGAGGCGACCGTCGATCACGACAAGCTACTGCAGACCATCGTCGAGCGGCTCGCAGCGGAGATCGGTGATCTGTGCAGCATCATGCTGCCGTCCGATGATCGCTCCACCCTCGTACCGACCGTACTCGCCGATCGCGACCCGTCGGTGGTTGCCGAGGCTCGTCGCCTCCTGATGGAGCCACTCACGCTCGATCGCCACCCCGAGCTGGCGAACGCGCTCGCGAGTACCACGCCGATCGCGCAGGAGATGGACCTCGAGTACCTGCGCCCGCGATCGACTCCTGCGTATATGGAGTGGGTCGAGCGGATCGGCATGCATGGACTGCTGTTCGTCGCGTTGCGCGTGCACGGCGAGTCGATCGGCCTGCTGGCGATGCTCCGCCACCGGGCTACCCCCGCACCGTACGACGAAGATGATCTCGCACTCGCGAAGATCCTCGCCGACCACGCCGCGCTGGCGATCAGCAACGCGCGGCTTCATGCTGCCGACCAGTCTCATCGCAGGTTCTTCGAGAAGAGCCCCCTCGCCAAGTTCATCTTCGATCCCGCGTCGAGAAAGGTGCTCGAGGTCAACGACGCCACCCTCGCACTCTACGGGTACACCCGGGACGAGTTCCTGGCGCTCGACATCGCCGAGCTCCGGCCACCCGAGGCTCCGGACTTGACCACGGCACGTCTCGCGGCGATCGGCAGCTCCGACGTGGTGGGGCGGCGGGAGATCCGGCGGCGCGACGGCACCGTGATCGACGTCGAGGTGTGGTCGACGGTCGCGCGCATCAAGGGCCGAGACGCTCGCTACGTCGCGGTCACCGACATCAGCGATCGCATCGATCTCAAGCGCGCGCGAGAGTCCGAGGCGGAGGGGCGCAAGCTCGCGACGGCACTCGAGGTCGCGAACCGCGAGCTCGAAGCCTTCAGCTACTCGGTCGCGCACGATCTGCGTGCACCGCTGCGCGGGATGAACGGCTTCGCGCAGATCCTCCTCGAGGACTATGGCGACAAGCTCGATCAGGAAGGCGTGGATTGCATCCACACCATCTTGAACAGCTCGAAGAAGATGGACGCGCTGATCGATGCGCTGCTCTCCCTCGCGCGGATGTCGCGATCGGCGATGAACACGCGCCCCGGAGACCTCTCGGCGATCGCACGCTCGGTCGCGGCGCAGGTCGCGCAGCGACATCCCGAGCGGTTGGTCGAGACCGTGATCGAGGATGGCCTGCGCGCCGTGTTCGATCCGCAGTTGATGGAAGTGCTCCTCGATAACTTGATCGCCAACGCGTGGAAGTTCACCGCCAAGGTGCCGCACGCGAAGGTCGAGTTCTCCTCCTCGACCGACGGCCGGGTCACGTCGTACTGCGTTCGCGACAACGGTGCTGGGTTCGACATGCAGTACGCCGGCAAGCTGTTCGCGCCGTTCCAGCGCATGCACGCGGCGGCGGAGTTCTCCGGCACGGGTGTGGGGCTCGCGACCGTGCAGCGCATCGTCCACCGCCACGGGGGCCGGATCTGGGCCGAGGCCACACCGAAGAAAGGTGCGGCGTTTCATTTCACGTTGTCAGGGGACACGCCATGACCAAGATCATCCTGCTCGTCGAGGACAACCCTACCGACGAGAAGCTCACGTTGCGTGCCTTCAAGAAGTCTGGCCTCGCCAACGAGATCGTCGTGGCGCGCGACGGCGTCGAAGCGCTCGCGCACGTGCTCGCACCCGATCGCGAGCTCCCCGCGATCATGCTGCTCGACTTGAACCTGCCGAGGATCGACGGTCACGAGGTGCTGCGCAGGATCCGCGCCGACGACCGCGCCAAGCACTTGCCGGTGGTCGTCCTCACCGCTTCGAAGGAGGAGGAGGACGTGATGCGGAGCTATGCGCTCGGTGCGAACGCGTACGTGCGCAAGCCCGTCGAGCTCGTCGAGTTCATCGAGGCGGCGAGGACGCTCGGTCTGTTCTGGCTGCTGCTCAACGAGCCGCCACCCAAGTAAAACTCTGGGGTTAATCGACGGTGATGCCGTAGCTCGGGAGCAGGTCGCCGGTCAGCGCCTGCACCACGATCTCGGCCTTGTGCCAGTCGATCATCGCCTGGGCCTTGCGCAGCTCGCTCTGGCGGAGCTCTTCCTGGCGATTGAGCACGTCGAAGTTCGTGGCCTTGCCGAGGTTGAAGCGGTCGGTCTCGATCTGGATATTCTCGTTCGCGAGATCGATGGCGCGCTGCGAGAGGGCGACGCGACGCTTCGCGAGCTCGAGCTGCGCGACGGCACGTGCCATGGTCTGCGCGATCTGCGCCTTGACGTCGGTGGCGTTGACCTCCAGCTTGCGAAGGTTCGCGCGTTGCTCGCGAGCAATGCCGCGAACGTTCTCCTGGCCGAGCGAGTGTTCGAAGGTCAGCGAGCCGCTGACCGTGAACGCATCCGCGGTGACGAGGTTCTTGAGGGCCTTGCCGAACTTCTCGTCCTGTCCCGTCGGGCCGAGCTGGATCGCGGCATCGAGCCGCGGCAACAGCCCGTTCTCGGTGACCCAGATGTCGAACTTGCCGGCCTGATCCTGCTTCGCGATCTGCGCGAGCTCGGGCGCTGCGGCGAACGCGCGATCGGTGAGCAGACCGAGATCGAAGCTCTGATCCCCGATCCCCAGATCGCCACCGAGCCGCAGCGCGAGCTCGTTCTTGCCGATCGGGAGCCCGGCGGTGCGGCGCAACGTGATCGAGCGCTCGAGGATGCCGAGCTCGGCGTTGAGGATCTCCTCCTCGCGCGTCGCGATGATCTGCTGGACGGCAGGGAGCTCGCTGCGCGGGATCTTGCCGCCGTCGGAGCCGATCTGCGTGATGCGCAGGCGCTCCTTGGCGAGCTCGAGCGAGGCACGGGTGATGCCGACCTGGCGCTCCGCGAGGATCAGATCCCAGTACGCGGCAACCACCGCTTGCGTCGTCGAGATCGCGACCACGCGCTTCGCGAGCACGGCGACATCCTTGGACAGCGACGCGCGACGCTCCTGCGCATCGTAGAGCGCACGACCGCGGCCCCGCAGCAGTGGTTGCGCGAACCCGACGCTGACGTTGTGGTTCCAGTTCTTCGCGCCGAGGAAGTTGTCGGCAGTCGCATCCTCGAACTGGGTGTCGCTGAACGCGGTGCTGCTGTTGAAGCTCAGCGTGCCGCCGGTTGGCAACACGCGAAACACACTCGCGGTTCCGTTGATGCTGATGTTGCGATCGAGCGTCTGACCGCCGAACAGACCGCCGGTCGAGTACTGCGCCTGGAGCTGTGCGCGGATCTGCCAGTCATCGCGCGACATCGTCTGCTGGATCCGCGCCTCGGCGATCTCGATGTCGAGCTTCGCGCCGGCGAGACCGGGCGTGCTGGCGACCGCCGACGAGAGGAGCTCCGGCAGCGATGTCGCACGTGACGCACCTGCCCAGGTGCTCAGGTCATCGGGCGTGGCAGGTGGTGTCGCTGCAGGCGGGGCGCCACCCGCCGTCGGTTCGGACTGCGCGATCTTCCAGACCAGATCCGCGCGAGCCTCGACGGAGAACAGCGCGGCGAGCACAACAACCAATCGTGCGAAGCGCATCGGCGCGCGCACTATTGCATGCGTCAGCGCGGTTCGTTCGCGACCTTGTGCAGAAACTCGTCGACGGCATCCAGCAGCGCGACGTTCCGCTCCTGGGAATAGCCTGCGAGCTTCGCGGCACACGCGGGGACGCGTTCCAGGAAGCGCGGGATCACGGTCTGATCTTCGAAGCTGTCGGTCCACATGCCGAAACCCTCGAGCTCGAGGTAGCGCGCGTTGAGCATCTGCTCGAACTGATCCTCGAGCGGCAGCGACAGCATGGGCTTGTGGAGAAACACGGCTTCGCCCATCAGCGTGAAGCCGCCTGCGCCGATCACCGCGCGGCAGGTCGCGAGGTCCTCGATGAACGTGGTCTCGGAGAACGGCCGGAACCGCAGCTTGCCGTCGACTTGTTCTTCCTTGAGACCGGGGCGCATGTTGTAGATCCGGCACTCGAGCCCGGTGGCGTGCAGCGCCTGCTCGAGTGCGGCGGAACCGGATTGATAGACGAGCAGGTGATCGCCGTTGGCGCGCTTCGCATCCAGGATCTCCGGCCTCAGGATCGGCGGGAACAGATACGTGTTGTCCTTCCGCGTCGGCGGCTTGAAGAAGCTGGTGATGTAGTACGCGTCGCAGCCGGGCAACTTGGCCTTGATGAACGCCTTGGTCAGCTCGAACGACACGCGATGGTCATCGATGATCCCCGGCGCGATCGCGCAGCGGTGGATGATCTGCATGTTGTCGATCGACAGGATCGGTAGCCGATGCATCTTGCCGTAGAGGTACGTCCACGACTCGAAGTCGCTGATCACGACATCGGGCTGGAGCTTCTCGACCTGCTCGAAGTACGCCTTGATGTTGGTCGGCACGCCAAGCACGCCCTTGAGGACGTTCGACCACAAGGTCTTGCCCTTCCGGACGCGATTCTCCTCGAGGATCATATGAAACCCGTGGATCTTCGAGACGCCCTCGAAGCGCTTGCCGAGATACTCGGCCGCCTTGCCGGAGGCGATGATCTCGAGATCGTGGTCTTGGGAGAGCAAGTGCTCGAGGACCACGCGCGATCGCATCGCATGGCCCATCCCTTCACCGGTCACACCATAGAGGACCTTCACGCGCGCATACTACGGCCTTGCGATACCGCGTGTGGTGCGAAACGCTGGCGTTTGAAGCGCTGCCCGCGGCGTTGCCACTCCTCGTCCGGCACCGCGTGGACCTCCTGCTGGCCGTGCGGCCGTGGCAACTCGGCGAGATCGCCGAGGTCGTGCGACGGGCGAGAGGAGAGGGCGTGTTCGTCGCGGTGTGGCCGATGCTGGCCGACGAGGACGGCCGGTGGGCCAACGCGCGATCGTGCGACAAGTACATCGCGTTCGTCGATGCGGTGCTCTCGACGGTGGATGCCGACGAGCTCGCGATCGATCTCGAGCCGCCGTTCTACGAGCTCGAGCGGCTGATCCGGCTGCGACCCGCGCGGCTGCCGTCGCTGTCGTTTCGCGGTGCGCGCGATGATCTGGCGAGCGCGACGCGGCGGTGGCACGCGAGCCTGAGGATCACCACGGCCATCATCCCGGTGATCTCGTTCGAGCGTGGCGCATGGATGCAGCGCTTCCTCGGCACGCCGGTCACCGCCCTCGACGTCGATCGCCACAGCGCGATGGCGTACACGTCCTTGTTCGAAGGCTGGTCGCGCGGGCTCCTCGATCGCCGGCGGGCCGAGGCAGTGTTCGCGCGGTGTGCCGCCGCCACCAAGAAGCGGTTCGGCGAGCGCGCGGCACTCTCGCTCGGCTGTGTCGGGGCCGGTGCGTTCGGCAGCGAGCCGGCGTATCGCGATCCATCGGAGCTCGCCCGCGATGTCGCGCTGGCGCGGGCGGCTGGGATCGACGAGCTCGCGCTGTTCGATCTCGGCGGGGTGATGCGGAGACCCCCGCCCGAAGCCTGGTTCGACGCGCTGTCGCGATAGGATGCCTGATGCAATCGGGCCTTCGCACCGCCGCTGCCGGGCTGATCGGCAACGTCCTCGAGTGGTTCGACTACGCCGTCTACGGCTACTTCTCGACGGAGATCGGTGCGCAGTTCTTCCCGGACTCGATGGGCGAGACCGACAAGACGCTGCTGACGTTCGCGGTGTTCTGGGTCGGCTTC
>JBBQJJ010000239.1:0-13510 GCA_038325805.1 Haliangiales bacterium | reverse complement strand
CGGGCGACCAATGCCTCCTATGCAGGGAGGCGCACCCGCGCCGCAACCGGCGAAGACCATGTTCGGTCACGTGGCTCCACAGATTCCGGGCCGTGCGCCGGCACCTGGTGGATTCGCGCCGCCGCAGCAGCAGGGTTTCGCTGCTCCGCAACCCGGACAACCGGCACGTCCGGCTCCGCAAGGCGCGACGGTGATGGGGCAACCTCCGAACATGCAGCCGCCTGGCCCGCAGTACGGACAACCCCCAGGTCCGCCGCAGAACTACGGCGGACAACCCGGCTACCCGCCGCAAGGCCAGCCTCCGCAGATGCCTCAAGGACAGCCGCCGGGAGGCGCGCGTCCTGGGCAGCCGCAGCAAGGCTTCGGTCCGCCACCCGGTCAGCAGGGTTTCGGTCCGCCGCCTGGACAGCCTAACTTCGGGCCTCCACCTGGTCAGCCGCCGATGGGTGGACAGCCGGGTTATGGACCACCGCCGGGGCAACCGAATTTCGGACCTCCACCGGGGCAACCGCCAATGGGTGGACAGCCGGGGTATGGACCGCCGCCGGGTCAACCGAACTTCGGACCTCCACCTGGTCAGCCGCCGATGGGTGGGCAGCCGGGTTATGGACAGCCGCCAGGCCAGCCGAATTTCGGTCCACCACCCGGACAGCCGAATTTCGGTCCGCCACCCGGACAGCCGAACTTTGGGCCGCCACCGGGTCAGCAGGGCTACCCGCCGCCAGGTGGTCCGCAGATGGGTGGCCCGCCGATGGGGCAGCCGATGCAGCCCCCGATGAACCAGGGTTACCCGCCGCCGGGTCAGCCCATGGGCCAACCAAACTTTCCGCCCGCGAACCCGCAATATCCCGCCGCGGGTGGGTTCGGGGTGGCGCCGCAGCAAGATCTACCGGGCCCGATCGACAACATCGCGCGCGGTCTCCCGCAATCGGCACCGGGGACGATCCTCGGAATTCCGGTCGCGCGAATGCTCGATCCTGGGCTCCAGCGAAAGGTGCTGTTCATCGCCGGCATCGCGCTGCTGGTTTCGATCGTCGTTCCCGTCTCGATCAGCCCCCTCATCTTCCCGTTCTCCGGGCCCCTCTGGGAGGGGGTGCTGTTCCCGGCGATCGTCGGCGGCGGCTACCTGTTGGTCGCGGCTGCGCCGGCGGAGATGCGGCAGAAGCTGCCTCCGATCGTCATCCAATGGATGCCGTTCGGCCTCGCACTGTGGGGCGTCTATAGCTTCTTCGGCCCGCTGTTCTTCGGCGGTGCAGCAGGAACGTTCGCGTACGTGTTCCTGGTGTTCGGCTTGCTGAGCCGGATCCTGAAGCCCAACGACGCAACGGCGCGTGTCGTGATCGGCATCGGCGCCGGCTTGATGGTGCTGCCGTTGCTCAGCTTCATCGGCCCGGCGTTCTCGTTCTCCGGCGGCCCCTTCGGGATCGTCGCGAGTCTGCTCAACCTGCTCGTCGCCGCGCTCGGGGTGCTGTGCGTGACCATGGTGTTGCCGCCGCAGAAGGTGCCGCCGGCGCTCCGCGCGCTCGACGCGCTCGGTCCGTTGATCTGCGCAGTCCTCCTGCTGTGGCCGGTCGTGACCTCACTGCTGATCCTGCTCGCGGGTCTGATCGACGGGCACATCGTCGGTGGGCTGCTGATCTTCGCGCGCTTGATCCTGTACTTGATCTCGTTCATCGGCGTGCTGCTGATGAACTCGCCGCCGGTGTACGAGCAGGTGACGGGCGTCAACGTGCTGCGGCGCAGTCCGCTCGGCACGCTCGCCATGTGTCTGGTCCCGCTGTTCAGCGTGTACTGGATCGTCGAGACCAAGGAGTACTTGAAGAAGAAGACAGGGATGGATCTGCCGAGCGGCTGGTGGCTCGCGGTTCCGCTCTATGGACCGATCATGTTCCTGTGGCGGTGGACGATGGCCTTCGAGAAGGCCACCGGGTTCAAGCAGATGAACATCTTCCTGTTCATGCTGTTCATCGGGCCGTACGGCGTGTGGATCGCGCAGACCAAGTTCAACGAGCTCGAAGGCGTCAACCCGAGCGCGGCTCCGCCGCAGCAACCGCAGGGTGGAGGCTATCCGCCGCAAGGTGGAGGCTACCCGCCGCAAGGTGGTGGTTACCCGCCGCAAGGTGGAGGCTACCCGCCGCCCGGTGGAGGCTATCCGCCGCAAGGTGGAGGCTATCCGCCGCCCGGTGGTGGGTACCCCGCTTAGCTACGTAACGAGTCGACAAACCGGCCGGCCCTTCGAGCGAGGAGCCGGTCGTTTTCGTTTCGGCTGAGGTACGCTCTCGCTGATGGCGCGCGAACGAGGCCTCGAGTTCAAGGTGGGACTGCTGATCCTCGTCTCGACCGCGATCCTCGTCGGCTTCATCTTCGTACTCGGCAACTTCACGCTGCGCTCGGGCTTCGAGATCCAGGTCGACTTCAACTACGTCGGCTCGCTGCAGCCCGGCGCGCCAGTCAAGGTCTCGGGCATCAAGGTCGGCAAGGTCAAGGACGTCGAGTTCCTCGGCGGCAAGCTCGATCCGAAAACCAACCAGCGCGTCCAGGTGCGGATCACCGCGTGGCTCGAGGATCGCGTGCGCGAGAGCGTGCGGAGCGATGCCGAGTTCTTCATCAACACCGCCGGTGTGCTCGGTGAGCAGTACCTCGAGATCGTGCCCGGGAAAGACTGGGACAAGCCGGCGATCGCACCCGAGACGATCATCCACGACCCGCACTTCGTGCACGATCCCCCGCGCACCGACCTCGTGGTCGCGCGCCTGTACGAGGTGCTCGAGGGCGTCTCGCACGTGTTGCGCGACGATCGCGACGCGATCAAGAACCTCCTCACCAATGGCGCGAGTGCGGTCGCCGAGGTCAACGATCTGCTGACCAAGAACAAGCAGCAGCTGTCCGAGTTGATCGGTAACGGCGCGGAGCTCGCGCGCGAGGCGAAGACCACGTTGTCCAAGGTCAACGCCGGGCTCGGCGATGGGCGGCCGATCGCGAGCCTGGTCGCGAACGCCGACAAGACCTTGGTCGCGGCGCAGACCACGATGACCACGCTGACGCCGAAGGCGTCCGAGCTGATGACCGACGCGACGCGCGTCACCGGCTTGATCAACGAGCAGCGGATCGATCGGGCGATCAACGCCGCCGACAAGGCTGCGCAGGCAGCCGGGCAGGCCGGTGGCTTGATCGACAACGTCAACGGCATGGTCACCGACCTGCGCGCCGGCAAGGGCACCGCCGGTGCGTTGCTGTCACGCGACGAGCTCTACAGCGACCTCCGCGAGCTGATCCGCGACCTCAAGCGGAATCCGTGGAAGTTCTTCTGGAAAGAATGACGTGCTAGCGCAGGACCCGAAGCTCGCGACCCGCGTCGGAGCTGTCGTGCTGTTGCTGATCGGCGGCGCGATCGTGTTCTTCGTGGTCGTCTCGGGCCGCCTCGAGCTCGGAGCGCGCACGCGACTCCACGTCCTGTTCAAGCACACCGGCGAGCTGCGCGAAGGCGCACCGGTGATCGTCGCGGGCCGCGCCGTCGGCAGCGTCGAGTCGATCGCGCTCGCCCCACGGGCGATCGCAAGTCCCGGCGGAGAGTCGATCGAGGATGCCGATGGCGTCGACGTCACGCTGGTGTTTCACACCTCGTCAGCGCGCGAGATCGCACGCGGTGGCGATGTCTTCATCTCGTCGCGCGGCAGCTTGTTGTCGGCACGCCACCTCGAGATCGGGCCATCGCCCACGCCCGATGGGCCATCGCTTGCCGACGACACGCGACCGCTGCGCGGCATCGATCCGCCGACGATGGACCGCGTGATGCAGCGGACCTGGGACAACCTGATGATCGCGAAGCGGTTCGCCGACGACGTCGGGCCGGAGTTTCGCAACCTCCGCGATCGCATCCGCGAGCTCGCCGCGACGCTCGAGAGCGTTGCACCCAGCGGGATCCTCGGCGCGATCTCGCTTCGCGTCGAGCTCGAGGGGCTGTTCGCCGAAGCCGACAAGTTCCGCACGGCGCTCGGCGGTGAGCCAGGGATCGAGCAGCTCGGCGCGATGCTCGGCCACGCGCGCCTCACGATCGCGCAAGCCCGCCGCGTGCTCGACACGCTCGATGCCAAGGCCACGGCACTCGCACTGTCGATCGATACCCTGCGCGCGCGCCTCGGCGAGCGTGGTCCCGCTGCGGTCAAGGCAGTCGAGACCGCGATCGAGAAGCTCCGCGCGGCGATCGACAAGATCGATCCGCTGCTCGCGAAGGTCGAAGATCTCAATCAACGGATCGCGCGCGGCGAGGGCACCATCGGCAAGCTCGCCCGCGATCCCGAGTTCCCCGAGGATGCGAAGGCGCTCGGCAAGATGCTCAAGCGGCAACCGTGGCTGCTGTTCATGCGCCCGAAGGACGACTAACCCTCTGGGAACGGCTGGGTTAGAACGAGCTCGCGAGTGCCTGGCAGTCCTCGTTCGTCAGGTTCTGCGCGCAGAAATCGGTGAGGCAGTCCTCGAGCGCGGCCTCCTCGCCATCGCAGTCGTTGTCGCAGACGTCCGCGCCGTCGCCGAGACACGCTTGATACGACGCCCGCTCCGACGTGCAGCCAGACTCGTCCTGCACGCTGTCGAGCGCGTTGCAGAACGTGGTGCAGCTCCCTTGGATCGAGGTGCAACTGCCAGCCTGGGCATCGGAGCACAGCTCGACGCACTCCCCGGTGTCAGTGCCATCACTGCCTCCGCAGGCGACGAGGAACGAGAAGGCGACGGTACGAAACAGTGAAGACAAGCGCATGAGGACTCCCAAGGACGGCCTGTTTCCACGATGCGCCGCACGGCGACCGCCGCCGACATCAAACCGACATCACAACCTGATGATCAACCTCTCGGTCTTGCCGGCCTTGATCTCGATCGTCTTGGTTCGCGACTGCTTGCCGCTGGTCAGCGTCACCTTGTGCGCACCCGCGGAGAGCCTGACGCCGCGCAGGGGCGTCTTGCCGTAGACCTTGCCATCGATCGTGACGTCCGCCGCAGGCAACGCGTCGATGTCGAGCGTGCCCTCGCTCGCGGCAACATCACAGCACCAGTCGCAGGATCCAGATCGCGGCGATCACGCCGAGCACGATGAAGGGCCGCCTACCGTTCAGCAGCGTGGTGGTGCGCCCGAACGCGACCAGCACGAGCAGCGTCAGCACGAACAACAACACGAACGGCGCGAGCGGGTGGTACTCGAGCGCGGTGCCCAGATCGCCGCGACCCATCGCGAGCGTCGCGCGCGTCATCCCGCAGAACGGGCAGTCGATGTCCGTCGTCGCCTTGAGCGGACAACCGGGACCATCGTCGACGATCGCCTGGCGCCACGACTCGGGACCGGTTGCACCGATCACGAATCCGGCGATCACCAGTGCCGCGTAGCCACCCGCGATGATGCGAGCGAGCACGGCACCGGAGAACAGCTTCACGTTTACTTGGGTGCGGCGGCGAGCAGCATCAAGAAGATCAGGCCACCGAACATCAGGAAGCAGCTGGCGATGATCCCGCAAACGCGACCGGCGGTGACCGAGCCGCGCTGTTCTTGGGGCGTCTGCCCCGCATCCATCCGGCGGATCTCTTCATTGCCCATCGCCCAGGCGATCGGGCCCATCACCGAGCAAACCACCAGCGACAGGATGCCGAGCGTGAGCACGGTGCTCGAGCGCGACGGATAGATATAGTTCTGTTGGCGGTACGCCATCTCGCCGCCCATACGCGCGAGTGCTTGCTGGGTGGCGTTGAGCTGCGCGGTGAGTGCAGCGATCCGCTGTTGATCGGTCACGCCCTGCCGAGAGGCATGGGATAGCTCGCGCTGGAGCTGTTCGAGGCGAGCGTAGGTTGCTGCGAGATCGTCGCGATACATAAGCCCCTCTAGAAGCGACCGTGGCGACTCACCGACGACCACCAGACGATCGAGAGCAGGAAGCCGATGATCGAGATGATGATGCCGGCGATGGCGAGGCCTTCACCGGTGACCTGGCCGTTGGACTTCTTGCACTCGCTGTAGCCGATGCACGAGAAGATGATGCCGAGCAGCGAGCAGAAGAACGACAGCACGAAGCCGGCGATCGCCATGCCCGACGTACGGGTGGGGAGCGGCGCGTAGAACGCGGGATCCTGGTAGCCCGGCATCGGGTTCGCGTACGGATTGGGATTCCCATACGGATTGGGATTCCCGTACATGTTCGGGTTCGGCGGCGGGGGCGTGCCCGGGGGCACCAGCAGGTTGGTCGCGCACTGCGAGCAGAAGGCAGCGTTGGGTTGGTTGTTCGCACCACAGGTCGGGCAGTTCATCTGGCTTCCTCCATCTCCAAGTTCCTGATTCTGGAACCTTCACTAGTTTCTTGCAACCCGATCATTCGTAGGGTTAGCTGCGTCTCTTCCCCTATCGGACGAGGGCGCGCCGGTTTGTCGCGCGACGTTGTCCCTTAACCTACCTCGGAGGCGGAGATGAGGCGAAACCTTGGGATGCGGCTGTGTCTGGTCGCGATGCTTGCGGCGTGCGAGTACAAACCTAGCAACAACGGACTTCCGGATGGGCCCGAGGGCGATGGTCCCCCGGCAGCCCGGCCCTGCGAGACCGTTGGCACCAAGGAGTGTGCTGGAGACCTACTCCGTACCTGCCTGACCCAGGGTGAGCTACCAACCGAGGAGACGTGCGGGTGGGGATGCGATCCCGAGGGCACCGCTCACTGCCTGACGATCACCCCCTCGGGCGGATCGGTCAACAAGATGGATCTCGCCCCCGCCACGTTCGCGGACCTCGGTGATGTGGTCATCGCGGCCGCAGGCTCGATCAACACGGATACCGGTGTGATCGAGAATGTCCCCACGAGCGCCTACTCCACGCGGGTCATCGGCAACGTGATGATTCTCCGGATGAACAGCCTCACGGTCAACGCGGAGGTGAACGTGACCGGATCGAAGGCCCTCGCGATCGTGGCGGCTCAGAAGGTCACCATCAATGCGGCGATCGATCTGAAGGACTGCACGGGCGCCCTCGGCCGGCGCACGGCCGGCGCCGGTGGGTTTGCTGGGGGCGTGCGAGGTGGAACCCCGGGAACCGGCGAAGGGACCGGCGGAGGCCAAGCCGCGACGGCGAACGCGAAGGGTGCTGGCGGTGGTGGGCACGGCGGAATCGGTGGTAGCGGCGGTGTGGCCGGTGCCGCCGGTGGCGGTGAGAGCGGCAACCCGGAGATCATGTTGCTGATCGGCGGCAGCGGCGGTGGCGGCGCACGCGGCGGCGGCGGCGGTGTCGGCGGTGGTGGTGGTGGCGCGATCCAGTTCGTCTCCAGCAGTGAGGTCGAGATCACCGCGACCGGGTCGATCGACGCGGGTGGCTGCGGTGGCGCCAAAGGCGATGATGGCGCGAATGATGGCGGCGGTGGTGGCGGTTCGGGCGGGGCGATCCTCGTCGATGCACCGACGGTCACGATCAATGGTCAGGTCGCCGTCAACGGTGGCGGTGGTGGTGGAAGCGACAACGGTGGCGATGGCGGCGACGGCACGCTCGGTCGTATTGGTGGCGCGGGTGGCACTGTCGGAGGCGCCGCCGGAGCCGCAGGTGGCGCGGGTGGCGGCGGCGGTCCCTCCACTGCGGTCAACGGTGGGCAAGGTGCCGGCGCGACGCTCGGGTCCGGTGGTGGTGGTGCGGTGGGTCGGATCCGGTTCACCACGCGGAGCGGCAACGTGAGCGCCGATCAGACGTTGCTGAGCCCGAACTTCGACGACAATACCACCTGCACGGCTGCGATCTCGACGATCGTCCAGCCCTGACGATCGAATCCTAGAACCCGGGCGTCTCCATCGGCCCACTCGACTGGCCGGTGATGAACTGCTGGACGATCGGATCGGGCGACGCGCGCAGCTCGGCGGGTGTCGCGACGACGTGCGTGATGCCCTGGTAGAGCAGGGCTACGCGATCGGCGATCCCGAAGATCGACGGTGGATCGTGCGAGACGACAACACTTGTCACGCCTGTGTCGGCGAGCTCGCGGATCAGCCGATCGATGCGCCGCGCGGACACGGGATCGAGGCCCGTGGTCGGCTCGTCGAACAGCACCACCTCGGGTTCGAGCGCGAGGGTGCGCGCGATCGCGGCGCGCTTGCGCATGCCGTCGGACAGCTCGGCGGGATAGCGCGTGGCGTAGTCGGCCATGTAGACCTGCGCGAGGCGAACGCGGGCTTGTTCGAGCGCCGCCTTGTCGCGCAGCTTGCCGTGCTTGCGCAGAGGGAGCGCGACGTTCTCCTCGAGCGTCATCGAGTCGAACAGCGTCGAGCTCTGGAACACCATGCCGATCCGTTTGCGCAGCGGTGGCAGATCGCGCTCGGGCAAGGTGTCGACGCGCTTGCCGTCGAACCAGATCTCGCCGCCATCGATCGAGAGCAGGCCGATCAGGTGCTTGATCGTGACGCTCTTGCCGACCCCCGAGGTGCCGATGATGAACATCACCTCGCCCTTCTCGATCGCGAGGTTCATGCCCTTGAGCACCGCCTTGCCCGAGAAGCTCTTGGTGATGCCCTTGAGCTCGATCAGGCTCACAGGTCACCGCCGGTCAGCCACAGTGCGCCGGCCGAGAGGATGAAGTCGAGGACGATCACCGCGAACGAGCTGCCGATGACTGCAGCGGTGGTGGCCCAGCCGACACCCTCGGAGCTGCCGCGGGCGCGGAGGCCGCAGAACCCGGCGACGATCGGAATCGCCGCGCCGTACGCCAGGCACTTGAGGACGAACAGGATGACGTGGCGCGGGCGGATCAGCGACAGGTCGAAGAACGTGTTCGGGTTGACGCCGAACGAGTAGTGCGCGGTGGCGGCACCGGCGAAGTACATCACCACGCTCCCGAGTACGGCGAGCACGAGCATCATCACGAGACACGCGATGAACCGCGGCACGATGAGGTAGTCGATCGGCAGCACGCCGCTCATGCGGAGCGCGTCGATCTGCTCGGTCACCTTCATCGACCCGATCTCGGCCGCGATGCCGGCGCCGACGCGCGTCGCCAGCATCAGGCCGCACAGCGTGGGCCCGAAGTCCGAGATGATCAGGCGGAGGAACTGGCTGCCGACCTGCGAGTAGTCGCCGGTGACGCGGCCGAGTTGCAGGCACGCCTGGTAGGTCATCACCATGCCGATGAAGCCGAGCGTGACGGCGATGAAGAGGATCGACTTGTTGCCGATCGCGTGGAACTGACGGACCAGCTCGCCCTTCGCGCGGCGCCCGCGTGTGGCCTTGCGGTGGGTCAGCCCGCGGACGAGGCCGGCGATCGTCGACACGTAGACGCGCCACAGCTCGATGCCCTCGCGGAAGATCCGCAGGGCAGCCTCGCCGATGCCTTCGATCTGCCTTCTCATCCGGTCAGGTAGGTGAGGAAGAAGTCGAGCAACATGATCGACACCGCGGCCGCGACGACCGCGCTATTGACGGCGCGGCCGACGCCGACGGCGCCTCCGCGAACGGTGATGCCGAAGTAGCAAGACGACATCGCGATCGCGACGCCAAACGCGATCGACTTGTAGATGCCGTGGAGAAAGTCGTACGGCTTGAGGTTCTCGGTGATCGAGTAGTACATCGTCGAGAGCTCGATATCGAGCATCGCTCGGCCGATCAGGCTGGCGCCGACGAGCGCGACGAGGTCGCCGATCGCGGTGAGCGCGACGAGCATGATCACCATCGCGATCACGCGCGGCACGACGAGGAACCGGATCGGGTCGATCGCGAGGGCGCGCAGGCCGTCGAGTTGCTCGGTGACGGTCATCGTCGAGAGCTCGGCGGTGTTGTTGGCGCCGACGCGCCCCGAGAACATCAGCGCGATCAGGATGGGCCCGATCTCGCGCAGCACCGCATAGCCGGCGCCCCAGCCCGCGAGCCCGGTGGCGCCGAACTTCTTCACGAACGGGCCGGCCTGCAACATCATCAGCGCGCCCGAGAAGAACGCCGTCAGCACCACGATGGGCACCGAGCGATTGCCCATCTTGTAGAGGTTCTTCCACAGCTCGCGCGTGTCCATGCGTGGCGGGATCAGGGCGCGTAGCACCTGACCAGCGAGCAGCACGATGCCGCCGACCTCTTGCGCGATCCGCAGCGCGCCGGCACCGAGCGCGGTGATCACTTGATGCTCCGATCCAGCGACTGCATGCCGGGGCCGGCCTGATCCAACGGACCGTCGAGCTCGCCGCGCACGAACTGGCGAACCAGCGAGTTCGGCGAATCCGCGATCGTGGCTGCGGGGCCGAGATAGATGATGCGGTGGTCGTAGAGAAACGCGATCTGGTCGACGAACTTCGCCAGCGCGAGCACGTCGGAGGACACCGCAAGCACGGTGGCGCCGGTGCGCTGTTGATCCGCCGCGAGGAGGTCGTAGATCTTTTGCGTGGTGACGGGATCCAAGCCCGCGCTCGGCTCGTCGTAGATCACGAGCTCCGCATCGGCCACCGTGGCGCGCGCGATGCCGACGCGCTTCTTCATGCCACCGGACAGCTCACCGGTGAGCTTTCCTTCACTGCCCGCGAGACCGACCGCCTTGAGGCGCGCGGCGACGCGTTCGGCGATCGCGTCGGCGGTGAGCTCTCCGCCGGGTCGGTCACTCCCGAACCCTTGCTCGAGCGGGAAGGCGACGTTCTGCTCGACGGTGAGGAAGTCGAACAACGCATGGTTCTGGAACACCATCCCGATGCGTTTGCGGAGGGGGCCGAGGTCTGCCTCGCGCTTGCCGACGACGGCTTCGCCGAAGACTTCCAGCTCACCGCGATCGGGTTGTTCGAGCCCGCAGATCAACTTGCACAGCACGCTCTTGCCGGAGGCAGCGGGGCCGATCAGTCCGAGCTTCGTACCACGCGGAAGCTCCAGCGAGATGCCGTCGAGCACGCGGCGCGATCCGTAGCGTTTGTGGACCTCTCGGATCGTGACAGCCGCCGTCACGGGCAGAGCTCCTTGCCGCGCAGAATATACTTCGACTCGGGCGACAGCTTCGCGAGCTCGACGAGCGCCCGGCACCCGCCGTCGTGGTCGCCGGCCTTGTCCAGCGTCACCGCGAGCTCGTAGAGCGCGTCATCCTTGAGGATCGACGCCGGGTAGTGCTCGGGCAGCTGGCGAAATGCGGCGGCGGCTCCGGGATAATCATCGATGTCGTCGCGCAGGACCTTGCCGAGCTCGAGTTGCGCATCGTCGAGCCAGATCGAGAAGTACGAGCCGGCGCCGAGCGCGACCTCTCTGGTCGCGAGCAACGCACGCAGGCGCAGCGCGGCACCCTTTGGATCCGCGAGCTCGCGCGACAACCGAGCTGCGTGCCAGCGCGCATCGTCGCGCAGCCCACTCTTCGGATACTCGGTCGGGATGCGATCGTAGAACGCGCGCGCACCGCTCGGATTCGCGAGCTCGTGCTCGTAGAGATCCGCGAGCGCCCAGATCAGGTTGTCGGCGATCTCGGTCTCGGCGAGCGACGTCAGTAGCGTCGCGATCTGACCGGCGAGGGCACGCGCATCGCGATCGCGACCGTCGGCGACGAGCAGCTTGATCGCGTCGGCGCCCGAGCCCTCGTCGGGCCACTCGGTGATCACGCGCCACAGATTGGTCCACGCGTCCTTAATGTGACCGGCGCGCAGCTGGAGGTCGCCGGCGCGATAGATCGCGATCGAGCCGGCCGCGGTGTCGTTCGGCAGCTTGCCAGGCAGCTCGAGATACCGCGCGATGGCTTCCGTGGTCTTGCCGGCATGCTCGAGCACCTCCGCCTCACCGAGATACGCATCGCTACACGTAGCCTTCGCGCGACGCGCCGGCGTGAGGCGATGACACGTGATCTGTGCCTGATGATACGCGGCCAGCGCACCGTCGGTGTCGCCCTTGTCGGCGAGCCGCTCGGCGGTCTTCAGCTCGTTCAGCGTCGCCGGTGCAGAGCAGGCCGCGGCGACCAGCAGCAAGGCAAGCTGGAGACCGCGTTCGCGCGCGACCGTCGACGAGCTCACAGCGCGGCGGCGATCTCCGCGATCACCCTCGCGGCGTGAAGCACCGCATCGCGATCGACATCGAGGTGCGCGACCGCGCGAACACTCGTCGCCGTGGTGCCGCTGCCGAGCAGCACGCCGCGATCCTTCGCGCGCGCCATCAAGTCTGCCGCGGTGCCGCGCGTGACATCGAAGAACACGAGGTTCGTCGCGGGTGGCCGCACGGTCACGTGGGCGCTGCCGAGCGCCTCGGCAAACGCCTTCGCGTTCGCGTGATCGTCGGCGAGCCGCGCGCGATTGTGATCGAGTGCGTAGAGGCCGGCCGCGGCGAGGATGCCTGCCTGGCGCATGCCGCCGCCGTGCATCTTGCGAAACCGGTGACAGCGCCTGATGAAGTCTCGCGTGCCGCAGACCAGCGATCCGATCGGCGCGCCGAGCCCCTTGCTCAGGCACACCGAGACCGAGTCGAACCCGGCGGCGAGCTGCTTCTCGGTCTTGCCCGTCGCGATCGCGGCGTTCCACAACCGCGCGCCGTCGAGGTGCGTGGTCATGCCGAGCTCGTGCGCGGCCGTCGTGACCTCGGCGAGCTGCCCCAGCTCCCACGGCTTGCCCCCCGACCAGCCATGCGTGTTCTCGACGCTGACGACGCGGGTCGGCGAGATCGAAAAATGGTGCGGCTTGAACGCGGCGCGCACGTGCTGCGCGGTGAAGAAGTAGTCGGCCATCACCTGCGCTTGGATCCCGGCGTTCGCGGCGAGCCCGCCGGATTCGTCGCGCCAGGTATGCGCATCCTTGCCGACGAGCACTTCGTCCCCCGGCTGGGTATGTGCGCGGAGTGCGATCTGATTCGCCATCGTGCCGCTCGGGACGAACAGCGCCGCCTCGGTGCCGATCAGCTCGACCACGCGCTCCTGCAGGCGATGCACCGTCGGGTCGTCGCCCATCACGTCGTCGCCGACCTCGGCAGTTGCCATCGCCTCGCGCATCGCGCGGCTCGGGCGGGTCACCGTATCGCTGCGAAGATCGACGACGGCCATGGCCGGAACGTACTACGGCGTCGTCGACCGAGCTTCGCCGAGAGGCTTGTCCTTGGAGGGCGGCGGTGGCTCATCCTTCTTGTCCTCCTTGGGCGGCTCCTTCTTCTTTTGCGGCGGCGGCGTGCCCAGCTCGTTGCGCAGCTTCTTCTCCAGGCGCTCCACCATGCCGGCCTCGCGCCACAGCGGGCGATCCACGAGGTTGATCGAGAACTTGAGGTTGTGCTGCCCGTCGATCAGGACCGTGACGATCTCGAGCGAGCCGCGAAACGTCTTGTTGTCCTCCTTGAGCTCGAACAGCACGTAGCCGGCGTCCGCGTCCTTATCGATGACCTTCGCCTTCTCGTCGACCACGAGGAAGCGCACCGCGGTCGGCCACACGTGCTCGCGCTGATAGGTGAGCGTGCGGCCTTCGGAGCGCGCGGCCGCGGGGACGCTGGGCATCGAGGCGAGGAGCAGGCAGAGGAGCATCCGGCGCATGCCGGTATCGTCACCAGGTAGCCCGATGGTGGCCAGTTTTAGCTGGGATCAGTCCGGCA
>JBBQJJ010000238.1:0-13521 GCA_038325805.1 Haliangiales bacterium | reverse complement strand
GCACGACGACGTTGAACGAGAAGTAGCTCATCAGCCGCTCGTCGACGGCGGCGTAGTGCTCCTTGCCGATGAACGAACCACCGAGCCATGGACGAAACATGTAGGTCGCGCCGAACGACGGGCCACCACCGTGATCGCCGTCCCACGCGGTGTGGGTGGTCTGGAGGCCGAGGTTGAGATCGAGCTCGCCAGCGTGCGCCGTGTTCGCGCCGAGCAGAGCCGTCAGACAGAGGACACGCAGGGTCATCCCCGCCCCTTCAGCAACGGCCGAGCCGGCGGCGATCGCCAACCCACGGATACCGATCGTGAACGCGTGTTCTCGCTGAAGCCTCGTCGCAAAGGCCAACCGTCGGATTACACGTCGATGGTGCCGCGACCCAGCTCGATCACGCTGCCCGACACGTAGATCGTGTGGTCGTCGTCGACGTGGAGCACCAACCTCGACGGCCGCTGGACCGCCGCACCTTGCCGCAGCGTGGCGCGAAGGGGCGACGTCCCGGTCGCGACGTGCCAGCCCCCGAGGTTCGCGCAGGCGGAGCCGGTCGCAGGGTCCTCGATCACGCTGCCCGAGTGCGTGAAGAAGAACCGGACCTGCCAGTCGGGCGAGCCCTTCGCCCAGACATACGCCATCGCCTCCTGGCGAGTCGCGCTCAACCCGTGACGCTCGAGCAGCTCGAACTGCGGGCGCGCCGCCTCGACGTACGCCACCGTGGCGACCGGGATCACGAGCTGCTCGACACCTGTCGACACCCACAACGGCTCGTCGGAGATCGCCGCGGCGGGTAGGCCAACCATCGCTGCGAGCTCCGCACGCGATGCTTCCACCGGTCGCGTCTTCGGCGCTTGTGCTGCACGCAGCCTCCAGTCGTTGCCGTCTCGTTGCACCAGCACGTTGCCGGCGATCATCTCCAGCGTCACCGAGTCACCGGTCGCGACCACGCTCGCGGTGCCCAGCGTCGGGTGCCCCGCGAAGGGCATCTCGAAGCCGGGCGTGAAGATCCGGACGCGCGGTCCGGGTAACACGAACGTCGTCTCCGACAGATTGAACTGCCGCGCGAGCGCCTGCATCTGCATGTCGGTCAGGCCTCGCGCGTCCTCGAACACGCACAGCGGATTGCCCGAGAACCGATCATCCCCGATGGTGAACACGTTGACGATCCGGTACGCGTAGCGCATGCGAGACGGTCGTACGCCCGGACCTCGCCTGCAAGCACACCGAGCCACGCCAACCACCGACACACGCGGTATCCTGGCGACGTGCCAGCAACCGTCGTCGATGCGGTTCGATCACCACTGCCGTGCGTGTGTCAGTGTCACGACGCGCTGACGCTCGACGAGCGGGTCGCCGGGATCGAGGCGCTGTATCGGTTCGACGATGCGATGCGCGGCTGGGGCCAGACCGTGATCTGGGATCTCGCCGCACCCACGTTGTGGCGGATCCAGCAACAACTCGGCGAGGTGCGCTGGGTGACGGTGCGCGACGGCCCGTGCATTCACGCGCGCCTCCTCGGGTTCTGCGTCCACGAGACGATCCACGCGATGTGCGGAGATCCGTCGTTGCCGAACTACGGCACGCCGGTCGGCTTGCCGTATGGCGTCCCCGAGAGCGTGGCTCCGTCGGAGGAAGCCGCGTATCTTCATCCGTTCAACCAGAACGAGGCGCGTGCGTGGGTCGGGCTCGCCGCGGTCGCGTATCGGTTGTTCGCGATCGAGTGGACGCTGCTGCCCGCGCGCGAAGTCGGCACGTACGGTCTCCCCGGCGGCAACGCCCTCGTCGAGGTCCCGGCCGGCTATCGCAAGGTCGCGCACTACGACCATCGCACGCACACGCGCCGGTACATGGCACTCGCGCAAAAGCTCGAGGACGAAGCGCGCGCGTGGTTCTCCGCAGCGAAGCTCGACGAGATCGCGCAGAAGTTTCAAGCCGCCGAAGCGATCGGCCGCGCGCAGCGTCCGAGCACCTATCCGTCACCCAAGGAGATGGCGCGGATCCGGCCCAAGAAGCCCGGCCGCAATGACCTATGCCCGTGCGGCTCGATCAAGAAGTGGAAGCAGTGCTGCGGTCTCGCGATCAGCGATCAGTGAGGTGGCTCGGTGAGGTATGCGCGCGGCACGGCTGCACCGCGTAGGTACTGACCGCGCCGCCGTCGACGATTCCACCGATTGAGCCCGACGATCGTCCCGAAGCCTGCGAACACGCCCGACAGCGCGAGCAACCACGGCGCGCCGAGCGCCGGCAGGATCACGCCGACGGTCATCACCACGACCATGCCGCCCAGCACTTGCCACACGATGTCGCCTGCGTGACGACGCGACCAGCCGTCGTAGTCACGCTCGCACTCCGCGCACCACGTCTTCGGCTTCGATGACTCGAAGACCTCGGACTCGCAACGCGGGCACGACATCAGCGGACTTTAGGCCAATGGCGGTCAGATGGCGTCGTCGATCTGAGCGGCATCGACCTTGGCGCCCGGGGACGCTCGCGGTAGACGATTTTCGGGTACATCGAGCGCCGGGCGATGCTTCTGATCCACCATGCGTACCTCGCACTTGCCGACCTCAGGGTGATCGCGCGGCACGGCGGCGAGTTGGTTTGTCGACCGACGCACACTCGCTCTTCGTCGACGTCGGCGTGTGGCCTGCGCGAGTCGTTCACCGCAACTTTGCCGTGCGCTTCGCACCCCTCGGTGGGCGCCGGTTCGTCTGCGCGGGCGAGCGCAACCTGTTCGTCCTCGACCTCGCACAGCCCGAGCTCGAGGCGCTCTACGAAACCAACGAAAGCCCATTCCTCGCGGCCTCGCCGAACGGCAAGACGATCGCGTGGGCCACGAACCAGTGCATCTCGATCGGTTCGATCGAGAGCACCACGCTCGAGGTGATCGAGGAGTCGCGCTATCCCGATACGTTCATCGAGCCCGAGGGTGAACCGTTGCGCATTCGCGGCCTGGCCTTCCTCGACGACGACCGCATCACCGTCGCGATCCCGTCGGGCTACGGCGGCGAGATGCTCGACTTCGTGACCAAGGCGACGCGCAAGCTCGATCCTCACCCCGACGACCCCCGCAATCGCTACATCCACACCTATGCGGGCCAGGTGCTGATCGCGGCGGATCCGTAGCTCACGCCTTCGGGAAACCAGCGAACAGGTAGCCGTGGTCGACCCCGCTATCGATCACGCGCACGGCGCAGTTGAACGGGTTGTGCTCCATCTCGAACCACTCGGGAGACAGGTGGCACCACATCATCACGAACGCGCGCAGCGTGACGCCGTGACAGATCACGACGATGTCGTGGATCCCGTGAAACTCGGCGTCGCGATGGAACGTGCCGAACGCCTGATGGATCCGCTTCGCGACATCGAACCGGCTCTCGCCCAGCGGCATCCGCGCCCAGAACTTGCCGCCGAACCGGCACTGCATGTTGTAGTAGGCGAACTCCTGCGGAAAGCGCTTCGGGAGGTCGACGTCGATGATCCCGTCGAACAACCCGAACTGCTGCTCGCAGAGGAGGATGTGCTCCTTGCGATCCGTGATGTGGTGACCCGCCGTCTCCTGGATCGCATCGGCGGTCTCGCGGGTTCGCGTGTACGGGCTGACCCACAACCGAACGTGACGAAACTCGGTGGTCGGGCGTTCGGCAAAGTGCGCGGCGATCTGCCGGCCCGCTTCGCGCGCCTGCTCCTTGCCGCGGTCGGACAGCGGCACCGCGTGGTCGGCGGTGGTCTGGTGCACGGTCGGATCGACGTTGCCGAGTGACTCGCCATGGCGCACCAGCAAGATCCGCATTGCTTCATCGTAGAGCACTGCGCCGTCGTGGAGCACCTCTCTCCACGAGTTACGAAGGCATGTCGGGTGCAGCCCTCACTCGCATGGCAACCATGTCCCGTGTTCAGATCGTCCACGATGATCCGCTGGAGGGCGGCTCTGTCGAGCGCTACCAGCGTGGCTGGCGCAGCGGCAAGCCCGTCGAGGATCCGCAAAAGCTCAAGCGCTGGGGCTTCATCGGCGCGAAGCCGAGCGAGTACCTGGTGTGCACGCGACGCGGCGAGATCGATCGCCGGCGCAGTGGTCAGGGCATGCGGATCTTCAAGTGGCCGTGGGATGCCGTCGCGATCGTACCCACCACGCTGCAACGCATCGAGTTCGTCGCCGATCAGATCACGAGAGAACGAGTAGGCGTCGAGATCACCGGCGTCGCCGTCTATCGAATCGCCGAACCCGAGCTGGCGTTTCGCGTCTTGAACTTCACCTACGGCGAGGCCGCGAGCGAGAAGCTCGCCTCCACGCTGCGCGAGATGTTCGTCGGTGCGGCTCGCCGCTTGGTCGCGAACCTCGCGCTCGACGAATGTCTGACCCGTCGCAAGGAGACCATCGCGAAGTTCCTGATGGAGGAGATCGCACCTGTCGTCGGTGGCGAAGGCGCGGTCGCGGACACCACGTCGACGGGCTGGGGCGTCGTGATCGACACCATCGAGATCCAACAGGTCACGATCCAGAGCACGCAGGTGTTCGCGCATCTGCAGGCGCCGTATCGCGCCGAGATCGCCGCACGCGCGGAGCTCGCCGAGCTCGACCGCCGCCGTCAGATCGAGGAGCGTCGCGCCGAGACCGAGCGTCAGGCACGCGAGGCGCAGCTCGAGGCGCAGCGCGCGACCCGCATGCTCGAGGCTCGAGTCGAAGCCGAGGCCACCGAAGTCGAGGCCCACGAATCGCAGCGCCGTGCCGAAATGCAAGCCACGCTAGCCCGCTCGTCGCGCGAGCTGGAGCGCGATCGAGCCTTGCACGCGATCGGCATCGCCGAGGAACAGCGCAAGACCCAGGTCGCCGCCGAGACCGCTGCGTACGAAGCCGACGCACAGCGCGCGAACGCCGCCCATGCCGCTGCGCTCCTCGAGCAAATGCACGTCCGTGAGCTCGCACACCACCGCCAGGCCGACACGCTGGCGTTGCGCGCCGCTCAGCTCGCGGCCGAGCTCGATCAACGGCGCCGCGAGGTCGAGGCCCGCGCCTACGATCACGAGCTCGACGACGTCCATCAACGGCGACTCGCCGAGGTCGAGCAGCTCCTCGGTCAGAGCCGCGCGCTCCGCGAGCTCGTCGCCGCGCTGCCACAGCTGGCCGGTGCGATGAGCCCGCGCGCGAACACGCTGCACCTGACGCAGATCGGTGAGGGTCGCGGAGGCCTCGATGCGCTGCCCTCGGCGATCGCGCAGATCGTCACCGTCGCGCGCAGCCTCGGGCTCGCGATTCCGGGTCATTCACCGAGCGAGACGTAGCGCAGATAGCTGTTGCTCTTGTCTCGCGGCACGGCGCGCTCCGGGCTCTGCGCATGGGCCCCCGCGAAGGCCACCTTCTTCGCGAGCCCCTTGAGCCGCGGCGTGCTCGCCTCGGTCAACGCGTTGTCGTCGACGTCCAGCAGATCCAGGTGCCGGAACGCATCCTTGTGCGCGGCCATCTCCTCGACGCCGCGATCGCTGAGGTTGCCGCGCGACAGATCGAGCACCTTCAAGCGCGGTAGCAGCTTCGACTTGATCAAGGCCTTGACGCCCTCATCGGCGAACGGGCAGTTCATCAGTCCGAAGTAGGTGAGCTTCGGGACGTTGGTGCCGGCGAACAGCGGCGCCAGATCCTTGGCCGTGCCGGTCGCGCCGTAGCGCGGATCACCGCACCAGATCTCGAGGTGCTCGAGCTTCGGCAGCTTCGCGTTCGCGATTGCCTTGAGCTCACCCGCTCGTAGCGAGCCGCTGATCACCTTGAGCGTGCGGAGCGACGGGAAGTCGAGCTTGCCGAGGTCGAGGCGACCCGCCGAGATCACGAGCTCCTGGAGCTGCGGCAGCGCCTTGCCGTTCGGCGCCTTCGCGTTCGTGCTCGAGATGTCCCAGTCCTGGGTGTCGTCGATCGCGAGGGTGCGCAAGCAGGGCGGCGCGGCTTTCTCGATCGCCGCGGCATACGGGTTCAGGTCGAGCCCGTCGTCGGTCGGGATGCAGCCGAGCCTGAGCGACTGGAGGAACCGCGCAGCCGGATGCTGGAGGAACGCGAGCAGCGCCTGCTTGCAGGCGTCGCCCCAGTCGTCCGGCTCGTCCTCGTCCTCCTTCACGCCCATCATGTCGTTCGTGTACATCGCCCAGCCGAGGTGTGCGCTCTTGATGAACCCGCACGACCACTCGAGCTCGAGCGTCTCCGGCGTCGGCTTGATCACCGGCACCAGCTGCGGCTGCTTCTTCAGCAGGGATCTCGCTTCCTTGGTCTTCTTCGCCTGTTGCAGCACGATCAGCTCGCCACGCGGATCGCCCTGGCCTTGCAGCCAGTCCGCGAGGACCAGATACGCATCGGTGTCGTCGGGGTTCGCGATGATCGCCTTCTCGAGCGCCGGGTTGGCCTGCCCGGTCGGGGCCGCGGCCTTGACTGGCTTCGCGGCCTTCGCCTTGCCCTTCTTTGCCTTGCCACCGACGAGCGCGAAGCCCTCGCTCTGCTTCTTCGCGATCGCCTTGTCGACGGCCTTGTTCGCGGCCTCCGGCGAACCACAGTCCTTCGCGTTGATCGAGACCGAGCCGCCGAGCTTTCCCCACTTCTGCGTGTACTTCGAGCCGGCAAGCTCGATCTCCCAGAACTTGGCGTCCGTCTCGTAGCGCGGCATCGCGCCTAGTAAACCCCATCGGCGAACAGGTTGTCCTCACCGCAGCGCGACCACTTGTTGTCCTCAGCGAGGGAGGGAGCTTGCCGTGTTAGGTACGACGCGTGCTCGATGTCGTCGACGCCGCGCTGTCCGACCCCACGTCGGGCGAGGTCACCCTATTTCGCGGGGGTCGGTACATGGTGTTCGCGGACCGGCGCCCGCGACCTCTCCCCGACGGGCGGATCGCGCGCCGGCTCGGCATCGACGGCTGGACCGAGCTCCCGTCCGAGCTGCACGGCGGGATCGACGCGGCCCTGTGGATCCCGACCGAAGGCGCCTATCTGTTTCGTGGCTCGAGGTTCTGGATCGACGGCCGCGTCGGCCAGCTCGGCGTCGATGGCTGGCAGCGCCTGCCGCGGCAGTTTCACGACGGCATCGACACGGCGTTTCACGATCGGACCCGCGGACGCACGCTGTTCGTGCGCGGGACTCGCTACGTCGAGTACGAGACTGGCGCAGAGGGCGAGCTCGCGAGTGCGCTCGACGCCATCGTCGAGGCGTTCGGTTCGACCTACGCCTTCGTCGGGCGCGACTACGCGCGGTGGGATGTCGAGCGCCGCGAGGTCGCCGGGCCACTCCGCCGGATCGGCGCACCGTATGGTCGCGGACTGCCCTCCAGGAAGGGTGGCGGATGGCCGGGCGCGTCTCACCTGATCGCCGGCCCGATGGTGTGCACGGCCGAGTCGGGCGTCGTCGCGGTCTGGGTGTGGGCGATCGATCGCGCGACGGTCGAGCGCTTGCGGCTGCGCACGCACGGCGAGGTCCGCGTCCCCGACGTGCGCGCACTCGTCACCCCGCGGCTGCGCAACGCCGTCGACGAGGTGTGGTTGGGCAGCCAGATCGTCACGCTGGCACTGCGCGATCCCGGACCCGAGCTCGAGCTCCTGCTCGACGACGAGGTGCTGGATCGCATCACCGTTCGCGTACCGAGCCCGGTGGCGGATCGCGGCACGGTGAGATTCGTCGTCGGCTCGTGCGCAGATCTCTCGACGTTTCGCGACGCCCCGGTGTTCGACCGCATGACCGAGCACGCGGCCGACGCCGCCCTGCTACTCGGCGACAACTGCTACTACGTCAACGCTCTCGGCGAATCGAGCGACAGCTTCTGGAAGGGCGGCTGGCTGCGCGCCGACTGGGACGATCCGGCGCGGATGCTGAAGCGCCAGCTCGCGGCACGCAACCAGCCGGAGCTCGCGAACCTGGGGCGTCGGACGCCGATGCACGCGACCTGGGACGACCACGACTTCGGCTACAATAACGCGACCGGCTTCGACCGCGCGTCGTGGGCGGGCCGCGAGCTGTCCGCCGAGGTCCACCGGGCGATGTGGGGTGCGACGTACGAGACCCATCCCGCGATCTACTACGCGTTTCGTACCGGGCCCGTGCACGTGTTCGTCACCGATAGTCGCTACGCGAAGGATCGCCGCGCGGAGGTGATCCTCGGAGAAGCCCAGCGGACGTGGCTGCTCGACGCGATGGCCGCGAGCGATGCCCCGCTCAAGATCCTGGTGTCGTCGACGCAGCTGCTGTACCGCCAGCACTCGGAGTCGTTTCCAGTCGACGCCCCCGGCGAGCGCAGCGTGCTGCTGGCCGCACTCGGCGTCGATGACCCCTCGGCGATCCGGGGGCGCGTGCTCGTGGTGTCGGGAGACGTTCACTACTCGGAGCTCTCGCGCGCACCGGTCTCCGAGACGCCGCAGATCCTCGAGCTCACCAGCTCCGGTATCCGGACCGGCGAGTCCGACGATCCGCTCGACGAGTGGGTCAGTGGTGCGCGCTTGTGGGTCGCGCAGGCGGATGCTTATGCCGTGGTCAGCGTCGAGATCGAGGGCTGGGACGGAGCCACCGTCCTCGGCACCGTCACGATCGAGGCGCGCGATCAGCGAGGCGAGCTGCTCGTCGATGGCGAGCGTCCGTGCCGCACGATCTGGGAGCTCGCGACCGGCACCTTGACGTGATCCCGGAGCTCGCTGATCGCGTTCGCGTTGCGAGCGACGACCGTGCGATCTGTCGAGGTCGTCGCGACCAAGGTGGCGATCGAGGAGTCCATCGCCGCGAGGTCCGTCGACGCAGCGCCATCAGTCGCGAGCCGGACGCGCACGTTACGCCAGTCCGCATCGATCGCACTCGCCGCGGAGGCCACGGCAGTAACCTCGCCGGCCAGCGCCTGGTCGTAGGCATCCTCGGCCTGGCCCTCGACGTCGAGCAACCCCGTCCCCGGCTCGGGACCTTCACCGTCCTTGCATGCGCCAGTCAACAGGGTCAGGAGGAAGCAACACAGGGTGTTCGAGCTCGTCATGATCCGTGAGTAACCGCAGCTCGCGAAACCTTCCCCGATTCACGATCTCGGTCATTCAGAGTGGCGCTAACAGAAGTTGCGATATGCTTAGCAGATGGCACGTCGCAACATGCGGGAGCTCGGTCGCAAGGGCGGCCTCGCGCGTGGCGATGCACTTGGAGCGCGTGCGCGGACGGCCATTGCCCGTCGGGCCGCCGGGGCTCGATGGAAACCGGACGTGCTGGTCCTCGACACACCACGAGACCACGCGGAACTACAGTGCTTTGTCGCGCAGTATGGCAACGGCTACGCGCGCTCGATCTGCAACGATCCAACGGCCGTCCTGCATCGTGCCGTGGTCGCATCGCGTGACGATGCGTGCCTCGCGCGGATGCTCCCGGTGTTGATCTGGCGTGGTCGCCAGGAGTTCCTCCAGGCCGAGCACGACGTCACCAAACACACCGCCTGTGCGCTCGGCTACTTCTTCGAGCTGGCGTTTCGCTTTGGTCATTCGCGGGCAGCGAAAGCCACGATCGAACACCTGCGTGAACGCGCGAGCACGGTGAAGAAGCCGTTCGTGTTCTTCCGCTTGATGGATGCGCCGTTCTTGAGGGAACGAGCCACCGAGATGACCTCTCCAACCGCGCGAGCGTGGAGCCTGATCCTCGGCGAGCCCGACGAGAGCTACGAGAGCTACTTCAGGAAGAAGCTGGACGGTGCGAGCCTTGCGTCGCTTTGATCGCCCTCAAGCGATCTCGTTCCTCCATGCGCTCGATGCGTCTCTCAAGGGCGACCTCGAGATCTTCGTGGTCGGTGGCATGGCTGCGATCCTTGGCTACAACGCCTCCGTGGTGACGGCCGACATCGACGTGTACGCGATCGAGAGAGGAAGGGCCGCCGATCTCGCGCAAGCCGCGCAAGCTGCGCGAGAGGCGACTGGACTCGATCTCACGATCGGTGCAGCCACGGTCGCAGAGCTCCCGTACGAGTACGAAGCGCGCACGAAGGTGATCCGCGGCGTGAAGTTCTCCAAGCTCACGGTGACCGTCCCCGACAAGTACGACCTCGTGCTGTCCAAGACCGTTCGTGGGTGGCCACATGACCTCGATGCGATCCGGTCGATCCACGAACACCATCGGTGCTCGGAGAAGACGTTGGTGAAGCGATTCGAAACCGAGATCTGGAAGATCGCGAATACGAATCCGACAACCTTCGCGCAGAACATGGTCGCCGTGATGCTGCTGCTCTACGGAAGGGCTCGAGCGCAGTTCTATCGAGGGCGATGGCTGGACAAGACGTAGTCCGCGCTTCGAGCCGCGGTCTGATCGCGGATGATCCGGAGCAGCTCAAAGATCCGGACTCGATCGAGCGGGTCGTGCGTTTCGCGACCGCGCTTTGATACAACCGGGCATGGTCTCGATCCCCGGCGTCGTCGACGTTCATCGCTTCGGCAGCGGCACCCCCGATCTCGTGATCGAGATCCCGCACGGCGCGACGCTCACCACGGACTTCACGAGCCTCGAGGCGAAGCTCACCAGCCCCCTGCCCGGCGGGCTGATCGATTTCTTTCACGTCAACACCGACGCTGGAGCCCCCGAGCTCGGCCTCGCGATCGCAGAGAAGCTCGGCAACGCCATCGTGCTGCGCTGCCGGATCCCGCGGACGTTCATCGACTGCAACCGCCGCATCGATGCCTCCCTCGCCGACTTCAAGGAGGGCAAGGTGACGCCCGGCCTGATGCCCTGGATCACCACGGACCACGATCGCCAGCTCCTCCGTGGCCTCTACGATCAGTACGTCGGTGCGGTCCGCAACACCCTCGCCGCCCACCCGTCGGCCGCGCTGTTGATGCTCCACACCTACGCGCCGCGCAGCGTCGAGATCGAGGTCGGCCCCGACATCGGCCCCAAGCTCCGCGCTGCCTACGAGCCCGACGTCGAGCCGACCTGGGCGATGCGCCCCGAGATCGACGTGATCTCCAAGGATCTCGACGGCAAGAGCTACGCACCGCCGGCGGTCCTCTCGGCCCTCAAGGCCGAGCTAGCCGCCATCGAGCTCCCCGTCGCCGAGAGTGCCACCTATCCCATGCACCCCAGCACCCTCGCGTATGACCACGTGATCGCCCGCCCGGGTCGTGCGATCTGCGTCGAGGTACGACGCGACTTGCTTGCCGAGTTCACGCCGTTCGCGCAGAAGTCGATCGATCCGCAGAAGGTCGCGCGACTGGTGGGTCCGTTCGCGAACGCGCTCCGGCGATTCTGATATCGTGTGGATCTCGTGAAGCTGTTGTTCGTCGCTTCAGAGATGGCGCCGTTCGCGAAGACGGGCGGTCTCGCAGACGTGATGGGTGCCCTCCCTCACGCGATGGCCAAGGCCGGCCATGACGTCCGCGTCGTGATGCCGCTGTACGACAGCATCGACACCAAGAAGGCCGTGTTCGAGGCCGTCGGTGATTTCGGCGTTCCCCTCGGCACCCACCGTTACAACGCGAGGGTGTTTCGCTCCGGCTTCGTGTTCTTCGTGCACTGCCCCGAGCTCTATGCGCGCGGCAAGCTGTACACGAGCAACGACGACGAGCACCGGCGGTTCCTCGCGCTTTGCTACGTCGCGCTGTTCACCTGCCAGCGCTTCGACTGGGCTCCCGACATCGTCCACGCCCACGACTGGCAAGCGGCGATGCTGCCGATGCTGCTCAAGACGCAGTTCGCGCGCGATCCGCGGTTCACGCGCACCAAGACCCTGCTGACGATTCACAACCTGATGTACCAGGGCGCGTTCCCGGCCTCGGCGATGCCCGACACCAACCTCGAGCGCTACGCGTCGATGTTCCATCAGGATCTGCTCAACGCCGGCCGCATCAACTGCCTCGTGCAAGGTGTGCTCTACGCCGACGGCGTGTCGACGGTCAGCCCGACGTATGCGCGCGAGATCCAGACCGCGGAGCTCGGCGGCGGCATCGATCACTTGCTGCGTGCGCGCTCCTCGACGGTGGTCGGCATCCTCAACGGCGTCGATTATGACGAGTGGTCGCCCGAGACCGATCGCTTCATCCCGCATCGCTACAGCTCCTCGAATCTGTCGGGCAAGGAAGCCAACAAGCAGCACCTGCTGACGTCTCTCGGCCTGCCCTACCAACAGAACGTTCCCGTGATCGGCGTCGTCTCGCGCCTCGTCGCGCAGAAGGGGTTTCGCCTGCTCGGCCAGACCATGCCGGACCTGCTGCGCCGCCATGGCTTCCAGCTCGTCGTCCTCGGCAGCGGCGAGCCTGCGCTCGAGGAGATGTTCGGCAACCTCCAGCGCGCGTTCCCGCGGCAGGTGTGTTTCTACGGCGGCTTCAAGAATGACCTCGCGCACCTGATCGAAGCCGGCGCCGACATGTTCGCGATGCCATCGCTGTACGAGCCGTGCGGCCTCAACCAGATGTACAGCCTGCGCTATGGCACCGTGCCGATCGTGCATCGGACCGGCGGCCTCGCCGACACCGTGACCACGTGGAATCCCGCCAGCGGCAAGGGCACCGGGTTCGCGTTCGAGAAGCACGACGAGGCCGGGATGCGGTGGGCCGTGCAGGCCGCACTGTCGACCTATCGCAACCCCGATCACTGGCGCCGGCTGATGGAAAACGGCATGGCCACCGACTTCTCCTGGTCCGAACAAGGAAAGTTGTACGGGCTGGTCTACAACCGGCTCGCCGCATCGTGACCAAACACATCGTCTTCATCGAGCCCCGGTTCCCCGCGAACCAGAAGCAGTTCATCCGTGCACTCGCGGAGATCGGCGTGCGCGTCAGCGCGATCGGCGAGGGCTCGAAGGCCTCGCTCGACGACGAGCTGCGCCACTGGCTGACGCACTACGAGGAGGTCAAGAACGTCACCGATCCGCAGCAGGTGCTCGATGCGGTGCGCTTCATCCAGCGACACGCGCATGTCGATCGGTTGGAGGCCGTCGTCGAAGCGCACATCATGCCGTGCGCGCAGGCGCGCGAGGCCGCCGGCATTCCGGGCACCAGCGTCCGGACCGCACACTTGTGTCGCGACAAGCCTGCGATGAAGCAAGCGCTGCGCGAAGGTGGCGTACCGTGCGCGGCCTCCGACGCCGTGGGCACGCTCGCCGAGGCTCGGGCATTTGCGGAGCGCGTCGGCTATCCGCTGATCATGAAGCCGCGCGATGGCGCCGGTGCCTCGGGTGCGTCGCGTGTCGACACCGATGCCGAGCTCGTCGCGTCCGCACGCGCCCTCCACCTCGGAGACCGCTCCGTCGCGATCGAAGAGTTCATCGAGGGCCACGAAGGCTTCTTCGATTCACTCACCCTCGCCGGTCAGGTCGTTCACGAGTTCGTCTGCCACTACTATCCGAACGTCCTCGAGGCGATGCGCACGCGGTGGATCTCGCCGCAGTTCATCGCCACCAACCGGATCGGCGAGCCCGGCTACGACGAGGTCAAGGCCATGGGCCAGAAGGTCGTCGAGGTGCTGGGCATCGAGAGCTCGGCGACGCACATGGAGTGGTTCTCCGGTCCGAAGGGCCTCAAGTTCTCCGAGATCGGCTGCCGGCCTCCCGGCGTGCGC
>JBBQJJ010000237.1:0-13526 GCA_038325805.1 Haliangiales bacterium | reverse complement strand
GACTGGACCAAGGACCAGGAAGCCAAGGGTAAGAACCCCGGCTACCACGGGTAACTACTTCACCGGGACGCCGAGGATCGCGACGTACTGGTTGCCCTTCCACACCGCAACCGGATAGCCGATCACCGCGACGAGGCTGGTGCCCGCGCCGATGCCCGTGGCGTAGCGCGTGGGCACGTCGATCGGGGTCGTCTGGTTCGGGATCGTGCCGCGCTTCGCGCAGACCTTGTCGTACTGCACGGTGCCATCGGGCCGGAAGCCGACGATCTTCTTGCTGTCGTTCCACGACAGACACGCGTCGACGGTGTTGCCCTTGAACGTGACCGTCGAGTTGGTGTCGTCCTTCTTCTTGACGGCGGCGACCGCACCGCGGGTCGGCGTCATGATCGAGTAGCGCCATTCGACGCCGGTCATCTGGATGCCGTACTTCCACGTGCTCTTCATGTCCTCCCACGCCAGCGAGCGCTCGGCGAACTTCGGCGTGAAGCCGCTGTCCATCGCCTTCGCCAGCGTCAGCGAGCGAGCACCGGCGCGCGCGCCACCGCCGCCCTGGTTCGCGGCGCCGACATAGATCGATTCGCCGGCCTTCTCGTAGGCCCACGCGCAGGCGGCGTACGCGACGGTGGTGATGTACCCCTCGGTCGTCTTCATCAGATAGCCGAGATAGCCGAGCATCGGATCACCGCTGACCTCGACCGGGAACTTGGTCGCCTTGACCAGCTTCTGGAACGGCCCGCTGGTCGCCTCGTGGCATCCGGTGAACGCCGGGTGGTTCGACTTGCCCGAGCGCACCCCATCCTTGAGCGCCAGATAGCGGCCGATCGCGTCGCCGTTCTTGCCCGCATACGCGGCCCATTCGGCGCGCGCGTCGACGGCGAGCTTGAGCACCGACGCGATCCCGGGATCCGACTTCGCCGCGGCCTCGACCGATGCGCCGACCTTCTTCGCCTTGTCGAGCGCCTCCTTGATCTTCGCCATCACGTCGGCCTTGTCGGTGATCTTCGCCGCCGTCAGCTCGGCATCGACCTTGCGGAGATCGACCTTGTTCGTATCGTCGCCGCACAGCGCCCACACGAGCGCCGCCTTCGAGCCCTCGTCGACGTTGCGGAAGCACTGGTCGACCAGGCTCGCGCGACCGAGCTCGCTGAGCTTGTCGCCGAGCTCGTCTGCCAGCACGAGCCATCCCGACTCGTTGCCGTAGCCGTAATCGCTGCGTGCATTGCCCGCATGCCCGAGGAACGGCATCCACTGCTGGACCGCAGTCCACGACGAGAACGGTGCCGTCTTGTCCGGCATCTTGACGTTCTCGATGGTGTCCGCACTCGCCGAGACAGGAATCAGTGCCGCGAGAGCCGCGGCCAACACGTACTTCATAGAACCTCCCGTGGGGGAGGGTACCCGAATCAGTCGGCGACGATCTCGATGTTCTTGTCCTTCGGGTCGGGCTTGCCGGCCTCGAGGGCGAACCGCTCGCTGACATCCGGAGCGATCTCGACCCGCGTCGCGCGCTGCAGGATCTGGATCTTGCCGATGTCCTTCTTGTTGATCCCGCCGCGACGGCAGAGGAGCGGCACCAGCCACTTCGGATCCGCGTTCTTCGAGCGGCCGACGTTGATCGTGAACCACACGCCCTCGATCACGCGATCGGCCGACGGTTCCTTGCGAGGTGCGTCGGCGCGGGGCGCCTTCTGCCACTCGCCGCGCGTGCCGCGGTCGGGACGAGCAGTGCGATCGCTGACGATCGGTGGGCGGTCGTTCTGCCGTGGCTCGGGACGCTCGCTGCGCGGGCGCATCGACATCGGCACCGTGAGCTCTTCGGGCGACGGGCGAACCTCGCGATGCATGCGCACGAGCGCCGCGGCGAGATCCTCGGCGGAGTGCTCGGTGAGCTGCTTCGCGACCTCGCGATCCTCTTCGGTGACCGCCGCGACCGTCGTCGTGATCTCTTTGGCGAGGTTCACCTTATCGCGCTCGATGATCTCGTCGACCGTCGGTGCCGGCATCCACTTCGCCGAGATGTTCGCCGACTGCAGCATGCGATCAGCGCCGCGCCGCGCGTGATCCGCGACGAGCAACACCGCGATGCCGTGCTTGCCCGCGCGACCGGTGCGGCCGCTGCGATGCACGAGCACCTGCTGGTTCTGAGGCGGATCCGCGTGGATCACGAGGCCGAGCTCCGGCAGATCGAGACCGCGTGCCGCGACATCCGTGGCGACGCAGACGCGCGCACGACCATCGCGCAGGGCGGCGAGCGCCACGTTGCGTTCGCGCTGCGAGAGCTCGCCCGAGAGAGCGACCACTTCGAAGCCGCGCTCGTCGAGCGTGGTCGCGAGGCGGGCGACGCCGTCGCGCGTCGCGCAGAACACGAGGGCGCCGGTGTGGTCGTGATAGCGGAGCAAGTTGACGACGGCGAGGTCGCGCTCGCGCGGCACGATCGCGATCGCCTGGTACTCGATGTCGACGTGGCGCTCCTTCGCGCTGGTGGCCGCGATGCGCTGGGCGTCGCGCTGATACTGCTTCGCGATCGATGCGATGCCCGTCGGGATCGTGGCCGAGAACAGCAGCGTGCGGCGCGTGGCGGGCGCGGCGCCGAGCAGCTTCTCGATGTCCTCGCGGAAGCCCATGTCGAGCATCTCGTCGGCCTCGTCGAGCACGAACGCCTGGATCCGCTCGAGCTGCAGCGATCCGCGCTCGAGGTGATCGCACAGCCGACCCGGCGTTCCGACGACGATGTGCACACCGCGCTCGAGGACCTGGCGCTCGCGCCGCGGATCCATGCCGCCCACGCACTGCGCGATCCGCGCGCCGGTATCCGCGTACAGCCACGTCAGCTCGTTCTGCACCTGCATCGCGAGCTCGCGGGTCGGCGCGACGATCAACGCGAGTGGCGTCCCGGCCGGTCCGAATCGCGGGAGATCACCGAGCAGCTGCTTCGCGATCGCGATGCCGAACGCAACGGTCTTGCCGGAGCCGGTCTGCGCCGACACCAAGAGATCGCGATCCTCCGCCCCCATCACCGCTGCCTGGACGGCAGTTGCTTCGGTGTAGGCGCGGCGAGTGAGAGCGGCCTGCAAGGCCGGATGAACTGAAGTGAACGACGACAAGGCGGCGCACCCTACGGGGGATCCGGCAATCAAGCAATCAAGCTCGCTAGGACACTGGATCGGCTCGGGTATTTCGTCCGCAACCCGGGTCGTCGACGGCCGACGGGCTGCCTCGCGCAAGTCGCGCACGAGGGCAGCATGCACACGAAGACGAAGACGTTGATTGTAGTGAGTTGGGCAACCGCGATGGGGTTGACGGCGTTTGCTGGAGGGGCCAAACGCACCGCGGAACCCTGCACCGAGGATGGGGAATGCGCCCGGGGCCACTGCCACACGAAGCAGACCGGTCCCAAGGTGTGCGTCGATTGCACGTCATCCGAGATCAGCAACTATCGCGGCCAGATCCAACGGTTCTGCAAGGACGAGGATCGTCGTTGCGACGATCTGCCGAAGACCGAGGAAGCATCAGAGGAATATTTCAAAGTCAGGATCGAGAACAACGAACGATGTCGCGCGGCGCGTGAGTCCGAGAACAAAGCGTGCTGGAACGGTGGTGACGACGGACACCAACGTCAGGTCGACGAAACCGAGAGGGCGAAGCGAAAGTGCTACGACGAATTGAACACACGCAAGGGTAACGGCGGGATCTACACATGCTCCGATTCGACATACGCCTCGCGCGCCGCCGATGTCGACGCAGCGTGCGGGCCCTCGAATGCCTGCGATGCTTGGGCAAAGGATGACCGCATGGCTGATTGCGGCGAGATCGAAGAAGCCATGAAAAAGACAAACAAGTGCGTGGAAGCAGTCGAGCGGCTGGACAGTGATTGTTTGCCTCAGCTCAGCTCTCGCCGTGAAACGCAGTTCGGTCGAGCGAAGAAGAGCTCGGATGCGTGTCGATCGATTCTCGATTTCAAGAAGGACAAGAAGCTGTGCAAGTAGCGGTTGCGGCCGGCCTACGCCAGAGGACGCTCGACGCGTTTCCTCCGATGGAATGGCCGCCCGCCATGCCGATGTTCCAGCCGCGCTATCAATCCAGTCTCGACGCGGACGAAATGGTTGCGGAATTTGCGAACCGGCCGTGGACCGAGATATCCCGCCGCACGCTGTTCGTTCATCGCGACACGATCATCCTGTTAACGGCGGAGGCCTTCCTCGCGTATCTCCCTGCGTATCTGATGGCCTGCCTCGAACCCCGCGATTCGTACCGTGGCGATCTGTGGGGCTGCACCATCGGCAGTCTGGTCGAAGACCCGAGCCGAACGATCGATGATACCCGCGAGCGGACACGCCTCCTCGACGACGAGCAGCGGCTAGTGGTTGCTGGTGTGATCGGTTACATCGCGCTGTGGGGACGTGCGCGCTCCGCGTGGGAGGCACTCGAGGCCTGGCGTCGCTGATCGCAACCACGCGCAAGCCATCGTGTCCGTGGGGCCCGTTTCGCGAGGGCCAGTTCGCGAAGGCCAAGCGCTCGTTCGACAGCTGCAAGGAGCTCCTCGAGTTCAAGAAGGACAAGAAGCTGTGCAAGTAGCCACCCAGCTAGTTACCGCCGTAGCGAATCAGTTGAAGGCCAAGGTGATCGCCGCGTTTCCCGACCGAGCGTGCTCGGACTGGGAGGCGATGCTGTTACCGCGATATCGGCCCAATGAGGACGCGATCGAGATGGCCATGGAGCTCGCGGGCAAGGGGTGGCGCGCCCTCTCGCGCGACCGGCTCTTCCATCACCGCGAGACTCTATTCGCGCTGACGGCCGAAGCGTTCCAGGTCTATTTACCGGCGTATCTCTACGCATGCGTCGAACCGAGCGATCGCTGCACCGGCGATTTGCTCTGGTTCACGGTGTACATCCTCGGACCCCAGGGCGAACCCGCCGAGTTGATCGAGCGCACGCGGCTGCTCGACGAGACGCAGCGCCGGATCACGACCGACGTGGTCAGCTACATCGCCCTGTGGTCGGGAGGCACGGATGCCTGGCAGGCGCTCGAGTGGTGGCGTGGCGGCAAGGAAGGGGCGTGCAAGTAGCCACCCAGCTGGTTACCACCGTAGCGAGTCAGCTGAAGGCCAAGGTGATCGCCGCGTTTCCCGACCGAGCGTGCTCGGACTGGGAAGCGATGCTGTTGCCAGCGTACCGACCTAACGACGAAGCGATCCAGATGGCAATGGAGCTCGCAGGGCACACGTGGCGCGCACTCGCACGATATCGGCTGTTCTATCACCGGGATGTGATGTTCGCGCTGACGGCAGAGGCGTTCCAGGTGTACCTGCCGGCCTATCTCTGCGCGTGCCTCGAACCGAGCGATCGCTACACCGCTGATTTTTTCGAACACATCCTGTTTCGTCTCAGTCCCCGGAACGAGCCGGCGATGGTCGAGCGGACGCGACTGCTCGACGTCAACCAACGCAAGGTCACGACCGACGTGCTCCGCTACCTTGCACTGTGGTCGGGAGGCACGGATGCCTGGCAAGCGCTCGCGTGGTGGAAGGCACACGCTGGGCGAGTAGAGCTCGCGAGGCGGTGATCGCAACTTCGCGGTCGCGACCGTGTCCGTGGTAGTCACATCCAATGCGGCTCGTCGCAGCGCTCGCCATCTGTTCGACCATCGGTGCCACGGGCTGCAACTTCGCCGTCAAGCACCCCTCGATCACCGCAGGCATCGTCGTCGGCTCGGTCGGCCTTGCGACCTGCAGCCTGACCACGTCGATCGGCGAAGGGGATACCTCGTTCACCGAGTCCGGCCGCGCGAAGTGTTACGGCGTGACCGCGATCGCCGGCGTCGGGATCGGTTTGCTCACCGCGTTCGCGCAGTGGATCGGCATGGAGGACGCCGATCCGCCCGGGCAGACGAACCAGGCCGGCTCGATCAACGATCCCACGAACCTCGAGCCCGCTCCGGTGTTCGTTCCGAAGCCGATCGTCAAGCCACCACCGCCTCCGGTCGAACCGACGCCCGAGCCGGCGCCTCCGCCGGTCGAACCGGTTCCTTAGAACGAGCCCGAGAACAGCGGCACCGACGTCGTCGGGATGCCGCGCTGCTCGCGATGCGTGACGAACGGGATGCCGAGCGCTACGCCGCCGCGATCGAGCCGCACCAGCGAGCCGACCTGCGTGGATGTCGGTGACGGAGCTCGCCAGCGCCGCGTCAGGTTGAAGCCGATCAATCCTCCGAGGACCGGCATCCCGATCATCGCGCCGACGACGATCCCGTCGTTATCCGAGTACAGCGAGAGCAGGCTGACCACCCCACCCAGCAAGGTGCCGCCGATCGCCGCGCCGATCGAGCCGGTCTGCGATCCAGCGCGCCCGACGATCCCCACCCCGAGTCCGAAACCCACGGCGCCGACCAGATAGCCGCCGATGAGGATCGAACCGACGCAGCCGAAGTCATCGCTGCCACCAGAGCACATGCTCGCGCCGGCGAAACCACCGACGATCGCACCCCCGAAGCCAATCACGCCTCCGAGCAGGAACTCTCCGATCAACCGTCCGCCATCGAGCGGTGGCACCAGGGGGCGATCGAGCATGTAGACCGGCGGTGGCGGTGCATCGTCGAGCACGGGCTGCGACGACGGTGGCATCAGCGGGCCTGGTGCATCGACGGGTGCGATGGCCGCAGGCGAGCTCGGCGGCGGCAGGCACGGCGCGATCAGCGGATCGGTCGCGTACTCGTTCGCGAAGAACTCGGGATCCATCGACTTCACCTGGACGACGAGCTCGCGTGCCGGATCGCAGTTCCCGGTGCGCGCGGCGTCGGCGGCGAGACGACGGTACTCGACGAGGAGATCTCGATCAGCAGCACCATCGGCGACTGCGATCGCCGGAGCGAGCCACAACAACACGACCACCGCACGCATCCGCCGATCATACGCGCACTCGGGCGCTCGACGCGCAACCTCCTACGCCGTGCTGTTGTTTGCCGAGTGTCAGGCGCAAGCCGTGCATCAGTCCGAGCCGTGGTAAGCCACGCCCATGGCCGACCCCGTCGCCGACAGCCTGCTCGAGTACCGCAAGCACTTTCCGGCCCTCGAGGAGTGCGTCCACTTCATCTCGCACTCGCTCGGCTGCGTCCCCGCGAAGACGAAGGACGACTTGAACGAGTACTTCGAGCTGTGGCGCACCAAGTCGATCACGGCGTGGAGCGATTGGTTGCCCGAGGTGGATCGCGCGGCTGCACGGATCGCGAAGATCATCTCGACGAAGCCGTCGACGGTCACGATGTTCCAGAACGTCTCCGGCATCATGGCCGTGGTCGCGAGCTGCCTCGAGTACACCGAGAAACGCCACAAAGTCGTCTACGAGCAGCTGATGTTCCCGACGGTGTCGTACGTCTGGCAGGCCGAGGAGCGCCGGGGCGCGAAGTGCGTGCTGGTGCAGAGCGCAGACGGCATCACGATCGACGCGGATGCCGTGTGTGCCGCGATCGACGAGCAGACCGTCGCGGTGCCGATCCAGCACGTGGTGTTCTCGTCGGCGTTCATCCAGAGCGTCAGGCAGATCAGCGATCGCGCACGTCAGGTCGGCGCGCACGTCATCCTCGATTGCTATCAGTCGATCGGCACGGTCCCACTCGACGTCGTCGATCTCGGCGTGTCGTTCGCGTGCGGCGGCTCGGTCAAGTACATGTGCGGCGGGCCGGGTGCGGCGTGGCTGTACGTCCGCGAGGATCTCATCGAGAAGTTCGCGCCGCGCGTCACCGGGTGGTTCGGCAACGAGGCCCCGTTCGCGTTCACGATGCCGGCGCAGACGTACGCCGACAACATCTGGCGCTACATGGGCGGCACGCCCGCGATCGCCGCGCTCTATCAGGCACGCGCGGGGCAGGAGCTGATCGCGGAGATCGGCGTGTCGAGGATTCGCGACAAGAGCCTGGTGATGACGCAGGCGTGCATCGACTGGGTCGACGAGCTCGGCATGAAGCTCAACTCGCCGCGTCCGGACGCGCAGCGCGGCGGCTCGGTGGTGTTCGACTTCGTCGGTGCAGCGGACGTCTGCCGCGAGCTCAACCGCCGCAAGTTCTTCTGCGATCACCGGCCCGCAGCGGGCATCCGGATCGCGCCGCACTTCTACACGAAGCGCGAAGAGATCGAGCTGTTCTTCGGCGAGCTCAAGAAGATCCGGTCTGGCTCCGGGAAGTGATCGCGGCGCGCCGCGCCGGTGCCGTCACGAGCGTCGCGAGCGCGCCGATCACTCCCAGCCCGAGGCAGCCGAGCCACAGCACCGTCGGGCTCGCGTGCTCCCATAGCCAGGTGCCGAGCCGCGGTCCGACGAAGTACGCCGCCCCCCACGCCATCACCGTGGCGCCCTGATAGCGGCCGCGCGCATCGGCGGGCGCGAGCGACGCGACCATCGCCGAGCGAACCGGAGACTCGACGATCTCGCCGAGCGTCCAGATCGCGATCGCCAGCGAGTGCACGAGCAGGCCGATCATCCAGTGATCCGGCGCGATGCCGTGGGCCGCGAAGCCAACGCCGTAGAGCACCCACGAGACCGCCAGCACCCGAGATCCATCGCGCGTGCTCACGGCGGCGGCGAGCCATGGTTGCAGCAGGATGATCAGCACGCCGTTGACCGCCATCACGATCCCTAGCGCCGTCGGCGTGAAGCCTTGCGACGTCATGTGCGCGGCGAGCGGCGCGGTCGATTGCAGCGGCAGCAGCGCGAGCGCGAAGGTCAGGAAGAACAGCACGACGAACGGCCCGTCGAAGATCCAGCTCTTCGACGGTTTCGGAGCGGGCTTGCCGCGCTCGACCACCTTGGCCGGCCGCGTCTCCGGAACGGCGACCAGGACGATCGCGCCGTAGATCGCCATCGTCGCCGCGTCGGCGAAGAACAAGATCGTGTAGTCGACATCCGCGAGCAGGCCACCGACCACCGCCGCGAAGGCGAAGCCGATGTTGATCACCCAGTGCAGCAGCGCGTACGCCTGCACGCGATGCTCGGCGGGGATGACGTCGGCGACCACCGCCGCGACGGCCGGACGATAGAGCTCGCCGACGAAGCCGACGACGCCGACCCACACCGCGATCGCCGTGATGTCGCGCGCGAAGGCGAGGCCGACCATCGCGATCGCACCACCGAACAGCGAGCTGACCATCGTGATCCGGCGCCCGAGCCGATCCGACATCTGCCCGCCGACGATCGAGGCCGCGACCTGACCGAGGCCGAAGATCGAGACCACACCACCGGCATCCGAAACCGTGAGGTCGCGATCGACGGTCAGGTAGATCGTGAGCAGCGGGATCGCGAAGCCACCGAGGCGATTGACCAGCGTTCCCCACCACACGTACCAGTACGTGCGCGGGGCGACGCGCGCGACGTCCCGGATCCGAGCGCGAAGCGGGCCTAACACCAATGCCGCTCAGACAACGTCGACGTTGACCGGGGTGAACGTGAACATCAACGCCACCTTGGACGTTGACCTTGATGAGCGCCCGAGCGAAGGACTGCGCATGCCCAGCTACCGCTTCTGACCCAAGCGATGAAAAAGCGAGTCATGGCCGGGTTCATACGCTCGATCACGAGGGTCCGAATCGACAAGGTCCGCTATCGACGACGACGCAGCACGAACGGGACTGCGAGGAAGATCGGCCAACCGCGCGTCGGATCCGACGAGCCACTACAGCCGCACGCGTAGAAGCTGGTCTCCTCGGGCAACAGGCCGGTGGCCTCGCCCTCGAACGTCACGATCTTCTCGCCGGCATCGACGTTGATGCGCAGCTTCGCCAGATGGCGTCCCGGCTGTTCGGGATCGAAGGCGACGCGCACGCGCATCGTCTCGTCGGGCAACAGCTCGCGCTGCTGCGACGGCGGATCGAGCTTCCACGCCGAGGGAGAACCCTCGGATGCCGTGACGCGGTCGTAGCCGACGATCGCGGGATCCGGGCCGCAGTTCTCGAGCGTGATCGTCTGCATGATCATCGGCGGCTCGGCGATGTCGATCCCGCCGAAGCGCAGGCTCGCCGGGGACACCGCGGTGCCTTCCATCAGCAGCTCGACCGAGACCTGGGTCTTGAACGGTGCGCCCGGCGCGTCGACGTCCCACTCGAGCGTGCCCTCCTGCAAGCCGCTGGTCGAGCTCGCCAGCATCACACCGACGGTCGCCTTGTCACCGGCCGCGAGCGGCGCGCCGCCGTCGGGATAGTCGGTGGGGTTGGTGTAGAGCGGGACGAAGCTCGCGGAGCTCATCGTCGGGCGCTGCATCGTCAGGGTCGCGGTGCCGATGTTCGACATCGTGATCTCGCCATCGACCGGCGTCCCGACGCACACGGAGCCCAGATCGAGCTGCATCGGCAACACGACGGCGTTGGGCGAGCCGACCTTGCCGGTGACCGGTTGCGTCAGCGTCACGGTCTCGGCCTCGGTGATCTCGACTTCGAGCGAGACGCCGTCAAGCGTGGTGTCGGCGAGCGTCGCGAGCGACAGCGTGGCGGTCAGCTGCGCACCCGCGGCCAGCGTGGCGGGAAACACCGGCGCGTCGAGCGTCAGCGCGGGCAGGTTGGTGGCGCCCACCAGCTCGAGGCGCTCGATCGTCACCTGCGGGTTGCCGGGCGGATTCGCGACGACGATCTCGAGCTCGCCCGCCGGATCACCGACGCGGAGCTCACCGAAATCGAGCGGGCTCGTCACCTGCACGGTGGTGTTCGCGATCGCGCAGCGCACCTCGACGGACGGCGTGTTCTGTTCATACGCGTCGGTGGCCAGCGTGATCGTCTTGATCTGCTGCGCCATCGGACTGCCGGCCATGCAGCTGACGGCGATCGTGCCTTGCTGCGCGGTCGCGACCGGGACCGGAGTCGTCGCCACCGTGAACGGCATGCCGGGATTGGTCGGCGTGACGGCGAGCTCCGAGTTGCCGACGTTCGTCATCGTGATCGGTAGCGTGACAAGCTGGTTCTTCGAGATCGTGCCGAAGTCGAGGACGAACTCGGGTGCGTCGGGCTCGTCGACGCGCAGCTTGCCGCCCAGGCCGGTGCCGAGCAGCATCACGGTCTGGCTGCCGACGGCAGGTGGTGCGGTCACCTCGATCGTCGCGTCGAGGTCGCCGTGCTTCGTCGGCGAGAACTCGAGATCGATCGTCAGCGTGCCGCCCATCGCCAGCGGACACGGGGTGGTCGCGCAGTCGAGCGCCGTCCACGCGGCGGCATTCGAGGAACCGTCGAGCGCGACCGAGACCATCAACGGCTCGGGGCCGGTGTTGGTGACGAACAGCGACGCCGGGATGGTGCTGCCGACGGCCGTCGAGATCCGTCCGACGATCCCGGGCGTCGTGAAGCTGGGGCTGCTGCCGATCGGTCGACATGTGACCATGGCCTGCCCGGTCGCCCCCGTGTTGCCGTTGACCTGGAGGATCGCCGAGCGCACGACTGCGCTCGGGATGCAGCTGAGGGTTCCCGTCTTCGGCAGCGGGATGCCGGGATTCCCATAGGGACAGATGCCGGCGGGGCAGAGCGGGTCGACCGAATCGAACACGTTCCCGGTGTCGTTCACCCACTGCAGACTCGCGAGGTGCGTGGAGGTCCCCGCGATCTTGTACGTCGTCGACGCGGTCACCCCGACCGGCCCTACGATCTCGATCTCCGTCGGGTCGATGAAGATCGTGTCCTCGTCGATGAGGGCATCGGGCGCGACCGTCTCGGCAGACGACCACACGCTGGCGGTCGGGCTCCCGCACGCAGCGAGCCATGCGACCAACGCGAGGATGTACCAACGCACCATTTCAGGTTATCGCGAAACGCGCCGCCGGAACGCGATCAGGATCGCGAGTGCGATCACGAGCACGCTCGAGGGGTTACCGGTGGAGCCACAACCGCACGCGTAGAAGCTGGTCGCGTCGAGGTTGCCGTCGCCGTCGTCGCCCGGTCCGGGGCCATCGCCGGTGATGCCGTTGCCGCGCAGCGTGACGGTGAACGTGTCGCCGGCCATCGACTCGATCGTCAGGTCCTTGGTGACCTCGCCGGTCTCGCGCGGCAGGAACAGGATCGAGATCGTCGCCTTGGCCGCCGGCTCGAGCAGCAATGGGAACTCGCCGGTGAGCTCGAACGGCGCGGGGATCACGGGCTCGAGTAACTGCAAGGGATCCGTGCTGCAGTTCTGGAGCGTCACACTCTTCGCATCGTCGTTGACGATGTGGATCGGGACGTCCACGAAGTCGAGCTCGGGAGGCGCGACCGCACCGCCGTCGGCGATGAAGCGCGTCGTCAGCACCGACATCACCGGACCTGCATCCGTGCTCCACACCAGCGTGTCGTGGACATCGTCGTTGGCGACGCTGCTTCGCTTCGGCGAGACCAGCACCGTGGCGCGGCCACCCTCCGGGGCGAGCGACGTCGGATAGGTATCGGGCACCGATCTCTCGAGCTCGAACGGTGACGCATCGCCGAGCGCGAGCTGGACGTCGGTGACTCGGATCGTCGCCGTGCCCGTCGAGGTCAGGTTGATGGCGGTCTTGCTGACCGGCTGGTCGACGCAGAACGTGCCGAGCGTCATCACGTCATCGGCGGTCAGCTCCGCGGTGACGACCGAGCCCGTCACGGGCACGGGCACGGGATCGCCAACATTTGGCGTGATCACGATGTTCGTCGAGATCTCTCCCTCGGTGATCGGCGAGATGTTCAGCGTCACGATCGCGGGAGTCATCACCGCAGCCAGGGCACCGAGCGTCAGGTTCGGGTCGGTCGAGCTCAGCGCCGCACCGGTCAGCGGGATCGCCGAGCCGCTTCCGACGCGATCCACCATCACGTTCACCGGCGGCACAGACGTACCGATCCGGACCTCGCCGAGCGGGATGCTCGTCGGAGTCGTCGTCAGCTGGGTGCTGCGAACGTCGCAGTGCAGCGGCACCGACAGCGGACCTGTGACGTCCGCGCCGGCGATCATCAGGGTTACCGTGGCGTTGACCTCGGTCGTCGAGAAGCAGCCGACGTTGACGGTGGTCTCGCCGGGCGGCAGCGTCAGATCCATCGGCGACAGGAACGGCGCCGAAGCCGCGAGCGTGACGTTGGTGTTGCGGTTGCCGAGGTTCTGCAGCTTGAACGTGCGCGGCATCGCCTGCGTGTTGATCGGCACCACCCCGAAGTCGATCGACGGCGTGCCGATCAGCTGCGCCGTCGCGCCGATGCCTTGCCCGTTCAGCGGGATCGACGCCTGCTTGCTGCCGTCGGCATCGGCGTAGTTGACGATCAGCGTCGCCGGCCGCGCGTTGAAGCCGCTCGGATTGAAGACAAGCCTGACGTTGAGCCTCTGACTCGCGTTGAGCGTGCAGAGCGGCGTCGAGCACGCGCCGTCGACCGTGAATGTCCAGTCGTTCGAGGCGAGTGGCACCGCGGCGTCGACGATCTGGATCGTCGAGGTCGACACCGTTCCCATCACGCCACCGTTCGTGAGCTCGACGGTGGTGTTCGCGGTCCCGCCGGTGACCTCGACCGGCGTCGCGATGGTCACGTTCGGCGGGTTGAGGGTGAGCACGGCGCTACCGCTGCCCGACC
>JBBQJJ010000236.1:0-13587 GCA_038325805.1 Haliangiales bacterium | reverse complement strand
ATGTGGAAGTGATTGTTGTGCGAGATCGGATCGTTCTTCGGCGTCAGCACGATGCGGAAGTTGCCGTTCGCGTTGATCAGCTGCTCGATCGAGTGGAGCAGCTGGTCATCCTTCTTGTAGTCGCGCACGATCACCGCTTCGCGGCCATCGGCGTCGACGAACGAGCCGATGTCCATCGCGAGCCCGAGGCCGTGCCGCGACAGGAACGGCTTGGTGACGCCGCCCGAGCGTACGTTGCTCCAGCGGAACAGGCTGCCGAACTTCACCTCGGCCACGCCGAGCGCCACGAGCTCCGGTCCGATCGTCTCGAGTGCGAGTGCGAGCTGGCAGTCCATCGGGAACGGCCCCTTGCTGCCCCACATGTTCGAGTACTTGATGCCGCCGAACTGCATCCCCGGCACGGTGACCGCGTTGACGATACGGCCTTCGCGGTCGGTACGCTGCCACTCGACACCGGCGCGATCGAGCTTCGCTTCGCAGTCCTTCTCGGCCTCGAGCATCGCCGGCGTGGGCGGCCACGAGAATCCGATCGGCATGTTGCCACCGTTCGACAGCGTCTTCTTGTTGGGGATCCACGGGGCGTCTTTCTTCCCCTTGCCCTTCTTCCCCTTTCCCTTGCCGGCTCTCGAATCCCTCACCGCCACGGCCTTGCCCTTGGTCTTGGTCTTGGAACCGGCCTTGGCCTTCGAATCCTTCTTCGTCGCAGGTTTCGCGGTGGTCTTGGTCCCCTTGAGCGTCTTCGCCTGGATCGCCTTCTTGGGCTGTGCCAAGGCCGGTTGGGTGGTGGCCACTCCCGCCAGACACACGGAAGCAACGAACACGATTGCCTGCCGGAACATGGGCCGGGTTGTACCAGATACTCTCGCGCGATGGACCTGGAGATCCACGAGGCCCTTGCCCTGTCCGATGACCGATCTGCCGCCCTCGGGCAGTTGCTCCCGGGCAGCGAAGACCACGACTTCTATCGCTGTTTACAGGCACAGCATCGCGGTGCGCTCGACGAAGCCGACGAGATCCTGCGGCAATGGCCGGACCGTCACGGCCACACACAGCGGTACAACCAATTGCGCACGCGGCAGCTGCTCTATCGAGTGAGTGCGCCGCAGCCGTCCCGCCACGACGATGTTCGCGATTGGCTCGGTGTCAGTCACTGGCACGAAGCCGAAGTCGAAGAGGTCGATCCGACGCGCCCCACGCGCCTCGCCGACAACGCGTTCGATGGCAACGCGCTGCTCCAGCAAGCGATCGACTACGACTCCAATCTCTCGCAGGTCACCGACGACGGCATCCTCGAGCTCGTCGATCGTACGGAGCGTCCACTCGATGCATCGCGCCGCCGCGTCCTGCTGTCGCGCCTCACGCACACGCCGCAACCCGAGCTCGTCCCGCTCGTCGTCGAGGAGCTCAACACGCGCGGCACCGGTGGCTTCGGCGCGCTGCAAGTTCACAACTACCTCACGCTCGAGCAACTCGATCGCGTCGCCGCCGGCGCCCCGCAGTTGCTCGGCCATCTCGGCTGGGTAGGTGCCGTGATCCGGCGGATGCGCCCGCACGCGTCGATCGATCTCGACACCGATCGCGACGTTCGCCTCGCGTTCCTCGAGAAGATCTGGAAGTTCGTCGCCGGGTTGCCGCCCGCGATCAACACGCTGAAGGCGCACGTGCTGTGGCACCTGCTCGACACGCTGCGCCGGCGTTCTTCACACGCTGTCGATCAGGCGCTGCTTCGCACGTACCTCGCGCTGCCTCGCAACGCCGGCTACCTCGCGCACAAGTGGATCGACAAGGTGAAGTCCGAGGAGGTCGCGCATCTCGGTCAGGATCTCCGCGACGTCACGGGGCTGGCTCCGGCCGGGAGCGACGAGGATCTCGTGCGCGATCTGCTGCACCGCCGGATCGCCGATGCCGAGGCGTACGCGATGTGGATCGATCGCGCGTGGCTCGACACCGAGATCGCGATCGCGACCTTGCTCTCTGGTGCACCCGGCGCCGACAAGGCCACGCTGCATCTCGGCCCGAGTCGCGCCGCGGCCCTGCGTGATCGCATCGAGCTCGCGTGGTGCGTTCACGATCCGGTGCGGATCGGTGCCGTGGAAACGATCTCGCTCGACATCGATGTCAAGAACGTCGGCGAGCTGGTCGTCAAGGTGTTCCGGATCGATCCCCTCGCCTACTTCCAGCACCTCAAGCGCGAGGTCAACACCGATCTCGATCTCGACGGTCTCGCCGCGTCGCACGAGCTCGTGATCAAGCTCACCGAACCACCGGTGCGTCGCGTCCGCAAGACGATCGATCTGCCGATGTGCTCGCGCGCAGGTACGTACGTGATCGATCTGATCGGCAACGGCATGTCGAGCCGTGCGCTCGTCGAGAAGGGCCGGCTGCGGCACGTCGTCCGCACCGGCGCGGCAGGTCACGTGGTGACGATCACCGACGAGGCCGGCGCTCCGTTGCCCGGCCCCACGGCGCGCGCGTGGATCGGCGATCGCGAGTACGTCGCCGACGACCGCGGTCAGTTCGTCGTCCCATTCTCCACCGCACCGGGGCGACAGCCGATGCTGCTGTCGAGTGGCGACATCGCGACCGTGCAGTATCTCGAGCTCGCGCGCGAGAGCTACCTGCTCACCGCAAATCTCATCCTCGATCGCGAAGGCCTCGCCGCCGGTCGCCCCGCAAAGGCGATCGCGCGGGTCGCGCTGACCTGCGCCGGGATGCCCGCGTCACTCACGCTGCTCAAGCGCACCACGTGGGACGTCACGCTCACCGATCGCCACGGCGTCGCGACGACGAAGTCGCAACCGCTCGCACTTGCCGATGATGGCGCCGCCGTCCTCGAGTGGCCGATGGGTGATGACATCGCGGCCGTCGCACTGTCGATCCGTGCGGCTGTCGAGGTGCGCAGCGAGCAACGGGAGCAGGAGCTCTCCGACGCACGCAGCTACCACCTCGCCACCATCCACGGCACCACGTCGATCGAAGCGCTCTATCTCTCGCGCACGGCTCGAGGCTGGGTGATCTCGGCGCTCGGCAAGTCCGGCGAACCGCGGGCGCAGCGTCCGGTCACCGTCTCGCTCGTCCATCGCTGGGCGCGAACGCAGCTCAACGCCGAGCTCGCCACCGATGCGCAGGGTCGCGTCGAGCTCGGGCAGCTGCCCGGCGTCGAGTGGATCATGGTGACGCTCGGTGGCCTGACGCAGCGCTGGCTCGCTGGCGATGTCGGCGTCGGCTGCGTGCTCGCGCTGCCATGCGACAAGGACGTGCTGTTGCCGATCCCGCCGGGTCGCAGCGCGCAGGATGTGTTGCGCCGACTCTCGCTCGTCGAGCTGCGCCATGGCGTACCCGCTCATCATCCGCAGCTCACCACCGAGCTCCTCGAGGGTGCGATCGCGATCCGCGGGCTTCCCCCCGGCGATTACGAGTGCCGCGCGCCCGGACTGAACGCGTCGATCGTGATCGCTCCGCCGGGTCTCGAGATCGGTGCACAGGTCGTGACGCCGACGGAGGTCATCGAGACACCACGTCCGTTGCCCGTGGTCGCGAGCCTCGACGTGTCCGGCGATCTCCGGATCCAGCTCCGCGGTGCGACCGGGAGCACGCGCGTTCACGTGGTCGCCACCCGGTTCATGTCGAACCTGGTCGAGCCAATTCGCCTCGGGCCGCCCCGCGCGCCGAGCCGCCGCTTCGAGCGCCCTCGTCCCACCCTCTACGTCTCCGGCCGCGAGCTCGGCGACGAGTACCGCTACGTCCTCGAGCGCAGGAATCAGAAGCGCCTGCCCGGGTTGCTGCTCGACAAGCCGAGCCTGCTGCTCAACCCGTGGGCGCGTCGCACGACGTCGACGAGCGTCGCACACGCGCGCGTAGGAGGGGCCTTCGCCAGCGCCGGTGCGCCCATGCCGGCGATGGCCGCACCGTATCAAGATGGCTACGGCGGCGGCGGTGGTGGCGTCGCCGACGTCGCGTTCGCGAGCCATGACTTCCTGCCGGACGCTCCGCTGACGATCGCGAATCTGCTGCCCGATGCCTCGGGCGTCGTCACCGTTCCACGTGCACAGCTCGGCACCGCGACGAGCATCACGATCATCGTCGACGATCCGGGTGGCACCACGCTTCGTCGCGCGCACTTGCCGGAAGCACCGCTCGCACCGCGCGATCTGCGCCTGTCGCTCGCGCTGGGGATCGATCGCCACGCGATGCAGAACAAGTCGATCACGTCGCTCCCGGGAGGGGCCTCGCTCGCGATCGAGGACCTCGCGACGGCGAAGGTCCATCTGATCGACACGGTCGAGCGCGCACACGCGTACCTGCTCGCACTTCGCGACGACGCCACGCTGCGCGAGTTTTCCTTCGTCACCAAGTGGCACACGCTCGCCGACGCGCAGCGCCGCGAGCTCTACAGCAAGTACGCCTGCCACGAGCTGCATCTGTTTCTGTGGTTCAAGGACAAGCCGTTCTTCGACGAGGTCGTCAAGCCATACCTCGCGCACAAGCGGGTCAAGACGTTCGTCGATCACTGGCTGCTCGATGCAGATCTCGCGAGCTACCTCGAGCCCGCGCAGCGCTTGCGCCTCAACGCTGTCGAGCGGGCGCTACTCGCCCATCGCCTCAGCGCGGACGACAACCTGGCTCGCGTGCTCGGCGATCAGGTGGCGATCCTGCCGCCCGATCCGCGGACCGATACTCGGTTGATCGATGCGCTGCTCGGCGCGTCTGCGCTCGACGGAGACTCCCAGCTCGCGAGCCTCAAGGAGGCCGCGTACGAGGAAGCCGAGCGCTCGGCGCCGATGTCAAAGCCGATGATGATGGGAGGGATGGGTTCGCGCGGGCCGATGGCGCCGCCGGCACCCGAAGCTCAGGCGTCTCGTTCGCGCGCGGCGCCGATGAAGAAGGCGAAGCGGGAGCAACGCAGGGCCGACAGCTCCCGGGACATGGAGTCCGACGACGAGCTCGCCGACGACGTGGTCCGTCGCGAGGAGCCCGCGCCTCACTTTCGCGCCGTCGACAAGACGCAGGAGTGGGTGGAGAACAACTGGTGGCACCTGACGCCGGGCCAGAGCGGTCCCGAGATGATCGCGCCGAGCCGGTTGTGGCGCGATCTCGCACGACATCGCGACGGCCAGTTCCTATCACCGGGCTTCGGCCTCGCCACGCGCTCGTTCGCCGAGGCGATGTGTGCACTCGCGGTGATCGATCTACCCTTCGTCGCGGGCCAGCACGCGTACGTGCCCGACGGTCCCCGCTTGACGATCACCGCGAAGTCCCACGCGCTCGTGGGCTGCTCGCAGATCGTCGACGGTGAGCTCGTCAGCAGTGGTGCGCCACTCGTCGTCGGCACGTCGTACGTGCGCACCGACGACCGCTACGAGTGGGAGACCGGCGAGCAGCGCGACAAGTACATCGAGAGCTTTGCCGTCGGCGTCGTCTACACCTGCCAGGTCGTGCTCGCGAATCCGACGAGCTCGCGCCAGCGGATCGCCGCGCTGATCCAGATCCCACGCGGCGCCGTGCCGGTGCAGAACGCTCGCGTCACGCACACGCTCGACATCGCGCTCGAGGCCTACGGCACTCACGGGTGCGAGTACGCGTTCTACTTCCCGGCGGCTGGGCCGTGGTCGCACTTCCCCGTTCACGTCACGCGCAACGATCAGATCGTCGCCGCTGCGCCGCCACGAACGTTGGAGGTCACCACGGGTGGAGGCACGGCGGATCCGAAGTCGTGGTCGTACGTCTCGCAGCGCGGCAGCGCCCCCGACGTGGTCGCGTTCCTCGAGACCTCGAACATCGCCGCGATCGACACCTCACGCATCGCCTGGCGGATGCGCGATCGCCCGTCGTACGAGCTGATCCTGCGCGCCCTCGAGGTCCGCCGCGAGTACTGCGCCACGTTGTGGGCGTACTCGCTGCTGCATCGCGATACGCCCCGCATCCGGGTCTACCTGCGGACGCTGCGCGATCGACTCCCCGAGGCCGGCCCGGTGGCCGACATGGTCGACATCGACGCCGAGACGCTCGGCAACTACGAGCACCTCGAGCTGTCGCCGCTGATCAACGCGAGGGCGCATCGCCTGGGCTCGAAGCTACGGATCCTCAACGACGGGCTCGCCGCGCAGTACCAGCGGTTCCTCGACCTCGTCGCCCATCGGAGGCAACCCTCGAGCGAGGACTTGCTCGCGGCCGCGCACTACTTGATCGCGCAGGATCGCGTCGACGATGCGCTCGCCGTCCTCACCCGCGTCCGCCTCGACGGGATCGCGGATCGCATGCAGCACGACTACCTCGCCGCGTACCTCGCCTGCGTGCTCGGAGACCTCCCTCGCGCGCGCGAGGCTGCGTTGCGCTGGCGCGAGCATCCGGTGGATCGCTGGCGCCACAGGTTCAGCGCGCTGTCATCCATGCTCGACGAGGTCCAGAGCGGGACCGGCCCTGCGATCGCCGATCCGCGTAGCCGCGATCAACAGCACGCGGATCTCGCGTCGAAGCAGCCGTCGTTCGAGATCACCCTCGATCGCGACGGCATTGTCATCTTCAGCCAGCACTGCGAGCTCGAGCTGAGGTTCTTCGAGATGGACGTCGAGCTGCTGTTCTCGCGGCAGCCGTTCGTCCAGTCCGACATCACCCGGTTCTCGTTCATCGAGCCCGGCCATCGCCTCCAGTTCAAGGAGCTCCCAGCGGAGCATCGCGAGCCGTGGCCGACGGTGCTGCGCGGCAAGAACGTGGTGGTCGAGGCGGTGGGTGCGGGCCAACGCAAGGCCAAGATCCACTACGCGAATGACCTCGCTCCCACGCTCGCCAACCAGGTCGGCCAGATCCGCGTTCAGAAGATCTCGGACCGCTCCGCGCTCGCCGCGACCTACGTCAAGGTCTACGCCCGCAAGCAGGGTGGTGCGGTGGTCTTCTACAAGGACGGCTACACCGACCTGCGCGGCTGGTTCGACTATGCCTCCCTGTCGACCAATGACCTCGATTCCGTCGAGCGATTCGCGATCCTGGTGTGCTCCGATCAAGCAGGTGCCGCGATCCTCGAAGCCAACCCGCCGATGCGATAGGATCCGCACGACGTGATCGGCCACGTCGTCGGCAAGTACAAGGTCCGCGAGCAGATCGGCGAAGGCGGGATGGGTGTGGTCTATCGGGCCGAGCACGTCATGCTGGCGAGCCCTGCCGCGATCAAGATCCTGTTGCCGCAGTTCACGACGCAGCCCTCCGTCGTCGAGCGGTTCTTCATTGAGGCGAAGGCGACCAGCCAGATCAAGCACCCCGGCATCGTCCAGATCTTCGACTACGGGCGCCTCGACGATCAGCGCGCGTACATCGTCATGGAGCTGCTGCGCGGGCAGACGCTGACCGAGCTCATGGTCAGCCGCGGCGGTGGCATCGATCCATCACTCGCGGCCCAGATCGGCATCCAGCTGCTGTCCGCCCTCGAGGCGGCGCACATCCGCGGCATCGTCCACCGCGACATCAAGCCCGATAACATCTACTTGATCCGCGACCCCACGGCCCCTGGTTCGATGCGTGTCAAGGTGCTCGATTTCGGCATCGCCAAGCTGCTCAGCGAACGCCCCAAGGGGGGTTGGGGCCCGAGCCCCAAGAAGGAGGCAATCCTCGGCACGCCTTGCTACATGGCACCGGAGCAGTGCCGCGGCGCCGACGAGATCGACGCCCGCGCCGACCTCTACGCCGTCGGGTGCATCTTGTTCCAGTTGCTCACCGGTCACCCGCCGTTCGACGCCGAGTCACCGATGGACGTGATGGCGATGCAGATCTATCAGCCGCCGCCGCGCCTGCACGACGTCGCGCAGTACCTGCCGATCGAGCTCGACACGCTGATCGCGAAGATGCTCTCGAAGGCACCCAACGACCGGACGCCGTCGGCAGCGTGGGCGCTCGCCGCGCTCGAGCGAGTCTCGCTGCCGCCGCTCACCGCCGAGATCGCGCTGACCAACTTCGGGCCGACGCCGAATCCCGCGAAGGCGGTCGAGCTCGGCGCCCCACCGTCGAGGTTTCCGATGATGGTGCTGGTGATCGCGCTCGTCCTTGCCGGCATCGCCGCCGCCGCGATCGCGCTGCTGTGAGGCGCGAGCCTTCTAGTCCTCGGCGTCCTCGGTCTCATCGGCCTCGGTGACCTTGTCCTCGCGCAGCAGCGCGCTGAGGTGGCGGAACAGCTTCTTGGCCGCCCCCGGCGGTTTACCGGTGTCGCGTTCGCGAACGGCGGCATCGAGCAGCCGAACGAGCTCCGCGTCCTCGACAGGGAACTCCTTCAGCGCGGCCACACCCTCGGCGAGCAGCCGATCGCGCCAGCGCTCCACCATGTGGAAGAACTGGATGCCCGGATCGTTGCCGGTGCCGACCGTCTCGATCTTCGAGGTCAGCTCGACCAGATCGATGCCACGGAGATCTCCAGCGAGCGCACGCTCGGCACGTCGGCGCGCCTGCATGGTCTCGACCTGGCGTGCGCTATCGATCTTCTCACGCAGCTCCTCGTCGAGCTGGAGCTTGGCCAGCATCGCCGGCTTCATCTCCATCAAGATGCGCGCGAGCTTCGCGGACCGGTCGCCGGCCTTCTTGGTCTGACTGCGCGAGACTTGCCTCGGGCTGCGTTCGTCACTTCTCATCTGTTCTCTCTCGCTGCGCGGGGAGGTGTACTCGATCTCCGCAGCAATGCCGAAGGGCTAAATCCACGCATCCGCAGGCGGGGCCTCCCCGGGACGGCACAGGTTGACTTCCCGGCGTGGCCCTGCCACCCAACTAGCCATGCATCATCGGCAATCGCTGTCGGTCGCGACGTCGGGTCGGGGCACGTTCGATCTCACCCAGCAGGTGTCGCAAGTCGTGCGCGATTCGAAGGCGCGCGACGGGCTCGCGACGGTATGGATCCACCACACGAGTGCGTCGCTGATCGTGTGCGAGAACGCCGATCCGTCGGTGCGGCGCGACCTCGAAGCGTTTGCCTCGAAGCTCGTGCGCGATGGCGATCCGATGTTCACCCATGACGCCGAAGGCGACGACGACATGCCGGCGCACGTGCGCAGCGTGCTGACGCAGACGTCGATCGGAATCCCGATCGCCGACGGCAAGCTCCTCCTCGGGACGTGGCAGGGCCTCTATCTCTGGGAGCACCGCACGTCGCCACATCGCCGTCAGGTCACCGTCACGGTGATCGGTGAGTGAGCTCGCCGAGACAACCCGCGAGGCGGTGCGCGCCCTCCACGCGAGCGATCGCACGCTGTCGCGATTCGGCGCCGCACAGCACCGCTACGAGCTCGCTGCACCAAAAATCGCGGGAGACCTTCCACCGGACCTCGCCGAGTTCGTCAAGACGATCGGCGCCTCCGGCGCGGGACCGGGCTATGGCTTTCTCGGCGTCGACGGCGTGATCGACGGCGTGATCGAGGGCAAGCGCCCGTGGAAGAAGGGCGTGGTCGTCGCGCATCTCGGGTGCGGGTATGCGGCGGTGGTCGCCATGACCGGCGAAGTCTGGATCGACGCGCAGGCGATCGGGATCGCCGCACCGATCGCCCCGAGCTTCACCGCCTGGTACCTCGACTGGATCGAACGACTCGCCCACAACAGGCTGCCCGACGCTCACGTCCCGCCGGGGGTCTGCCCGCTGCCGAACGCGCTCTCGGGGTTCCTGGCGATCCACGAGCAGGAGCGAGGTCTCGCTGCTGGGACCCTCGCCGGCGACGCCCTGCGTCTTGCCTTGCGTCAGCTCGGGCCGCACTCGATCGAAATTGCAGCGGAAAGCTCGTTGCTGTTCCGCAACGGGACCCGGGTCGACCCGTGCATCGCCTGCGCGAGCCTCGTCGAGAACCTCGCTGCCGACGGTCTCCGCCCGGACGTGATCAAGCCTGGTTCGTGACGGTCCGGTGCCCGGACGAACCTCGATCCGGCACTCGGCCGACACCGGATTGTCAGAGTCGTTGTCTATGGTCCAGGTCATGGTCGTGTTCTCCAACCGTCGGCTCGGGGCCGCCTCGGAGCTGCTGGTGTCGCCCGGGGTCGCGGTGTCCATGTTGCGCGAGACCGCGATCGCCGCATCGTCGACGGCGACGGGCTGGTGGGAGCGCGAGCTGGTGCGCTGGCTGCGCGATCGCGCCGGCACCACGGCCTCGATCGTCGGGGCTTCGGCCCCGAACCCCATCGACGTGGGCGAGGTCGCCTGGTCGCCGGAGAACTTCGAGATCCAGCGCCAGTTTCTGCTCGCCGCGATCCAGGAGGCTGCTCGGACCTCCGAGCACGCTCGCGCCTTGATTCGCTGGTCGGCGATGATCGAGGCACATCCGCGGGACTCCGTCCAGGTCGGTCGTCGCTGGATCTTACCTGCAACTGCCTGAGATCGCTTACGTAAAAGCCGAAATCTCGCGGCGAGAGCATTCCCGCACGGGTGCTAGAGTCGCCCCGTGGCGAACGCCGTCGTGGCTGCGGGCGGACCGGGGTTCTATCCCCAACCCAACGAATGGACCTGTGGTCCGTTCGCGCTCAAGCACGCGTTGCTCGCACTCGGCCGGATGGTCGACGTCACCCAGATCGCGTCGACCGCACGCACCAACTGGTGGTCGGGCACCAACGAGATCCAGCTCGCTCGCGCCGCGCGCGCCTTCGAATGCGACCTGATCCTCGAGCGCAAGATCGACGCGGAGGAAGCGCGCAAGGTCCTCACCAAGTACCTCCGTGAAGGGACTCCCGTCCTGCTCTGCGTCGAGGAGTGGTCGCACTGGATCACGGTGGTCCGCTCCGAGGATCGCCGGTTCGTCGTCGTCGATTCGCAGTCCGATCCCCTGCTCTCCGTTCGCACGTGGCCGCAGCTCCGCAACTGGTGGCGCTACCACGACACCGACTACGCGACGGATCGCCCGCCCGTCCTCTACGACTTGATGGCCGTGTCGCCGCGGTTCCGCACCACGGTGAAGGCCGACTTCTCCGTCGAGCGCGTGAAGTTTCTGCGGCGTCCCGAGAACCGCCGGCTCGCGCGGCACTGGAACGAGTACCTCGAGGACCTGCTCGAGATCTGCAAGCCGCCGTCGGTGCGGATCGCCGAGCCGCTGTCGATGGGCGAGTTCCTGCGCCGCCATCAGGAGCTGCTCGTCACCCGCGTCGTGTACTGGCACGGCGACGTCAGCCGTGACGAGGTCAACCGCATCTTGCGCGACCTGCGGTTCGTCTCCGAGACCTATGGCCTCGTGATCCCGGCGTCGATGAGCCGGCGCGCGCTCGCCGATCTCGCGATCTTGGTGTCGCTGTGGGCGTGCGCCGATCGCGGCATCAACGGCATGTTCGGGTCGCCCGGCGCGGACGCCCGCCCGTCGCAGTCGCCGAAGCGCCGCACCAAACGCACCGCTCGCAAGTAATCGCGGCGGATTGCGCCCGAGCGAGTGTTGTTCGACAATCGCCGCCAGTGAGGGCGGCGGCTACATTGTTTGGTTTCGCGCTCACGGCGTGTCAGGTGGTTCCCGATCGAGGAGCTGGTGCCACCACCTGCGGCGTGCACTCACGACGGGGTGCTGCTGTGCCTCGCCTTCGAGGACGCTGACAACCCCGGGCTCGATCACTCGCCCACGGCACAGCGCGTCGCTGCGAACGGCGTCGATTCGGTTCCACGGCAGGACCTCAAGGCTGACGAGCTGGCCGCAGAGCTCGATCTGGCGAGTCTGGTCATCCTGACTGACAACGCTGCATTCGATCTTCAGGCACCGATGTCGCTGGACCTGTGGTTCTTCTATACGGAGTTCACCGACTCGCAACGCATCCTGATCGACAACAATCTGCAATACACCGTCTTCCTCCAACCCGACGCCGACGCCGTGCAGTGCCAGTGGCTCGTCAAGAACAACAGCGGCCTCGACGGCGCGTTCGCACCGGCGACGATCACGCGACCCAACGAATGGCATCACGTGGCATGCACGTACGACGGGACCACGGCGCTCGCGTACATCGACGGCCAGGTCTCGCCATCGGTTGGAACGCGAGCAGGCGAGTTGATCGAGGACCCACTCCCACCGCGAATCGGTCAGGCAGGCAATGCGAACGATCCGCGGCTCTACGTGGGCAAGCTCGACAATGTTCGAGTCTGGACACGCCTTCTCGACGCATCGGAGATCGCGTTGTTCGCAGCAGGAATCGAAGAGGAGCCTTGAGCGAACTACGCGAGCCGTGCGACCACCGCGTCGTGTACCGCGCGACGTAGCGCCTTGATGTCGTCGGCCGACGAGCCACCACGCGTCGGATGCACGCGATTCGTCAGCAACACCACCCAGCGGCGCCTGGCCAGATCGAGCCAGATCGACGTCCCGGTGAACCCCGTGTGCCCGATCGCGCCGGTCCGAGGCCAGCGATCCCCGGCGTTCGAGACCCCTGGCTCGGTCGACGGTGTGTCCCAACCCAGACGCCACGTCGTCGGTGCTGCGGACTCGCGTGCGAACCGCTGCACGATCTCGGGACGAAACCGCCCGATCGGCGCCCCTGCATGCGTGTCGACGATCGCGCGCGCGAACGTCGCGACATCCCCGAGCGTCGCGAACAAGCCTGCATGACCGGCGATGCCGCCGCCGTAGAAGCAGTTCTCGTCGTGGACCACGCCCTCGACGAAGCCGCGACCGAGCTTGTGAGGATCGTCGGACTCGGTGGCCACGCAGTGCTCCATCGCGGTCATGCTGCCGAAACGTGCCGTGAGGCCGAGCGGGCCGGCGACGAGCTCGGCGAACACCTCGTCGAGGCGCTTGCCGGCGATGCGCTCGACGATCGCCCCGAGCTGGAGGAACCCGAGGTCGGTGTAGACCGAGGCGCCCGGCGGGTTGGCGGGGGTGCGGGCCGCCAGCGAGATCAGCTCGCCATAGCGATCCGGGTGGGCTCCCACGGCGAGCTGCTTGAAGAACTCGACGTGAGCGATGCAGCCCGAGGAGTGATTCAGCAGGTGCTCGACGGTGCCGGTGCTCGCCGCCTCGGGAATCCACCGGCGAATCGGGGCGTCGAGCTCGAGGGCACCGTCACCGGCGAGCACCATCGCGCAGGCCACCGTGCACATCGGCTTGGTGAGCGACGCGAGGTCGAACAACGAGGCGGGGTCGAGGGGTGGGCCGAGGCCGGGGAGCCGCCGGCGGTGCCCATGAAACATCCGCTCGACCTCGATCCCCGCATCGCCGATCGACAGCGCAGCCGCCGAACCGATGCCCTGGGCCAGTGCGTCGTCGAGCAGCGCGCCGACCTCGTTCACATCAGCCATCGTACGCCTCGCGGCGTGGGTCGCCGTGGTAGATTCGAGCGCACGTGACACGGTACGAGCTGCTCGACCGGATCGGTGTCGGCGGCATGGCCGAGATCTTCCGCGGCAAGGCCGTGGCGGCCGGAGGCTTCGAGAAGCCGGTCGCGATCAAGCGCATCCTTCCGCACCTCTCGCAGGATCGGCGGTTCGTCGAGTTGCTGATCGCCGAGGCGAAGGTGCTGAGCCTGCTCAAGCACCGCAACATCGTGCAGATCTTCGACGTTGGCTTGGGCGACGATGGTCAGTACTTCCTGGTCATGGAGTTCGTCGATGGCCGCGATCTCGGCTCGGTGCAGCGAAGTAACGAGGCCAAGCGCAAGCGGTTGCCG